>CAZKCK010000341.1:0-3872 GCA_964550695.1 uncultured Bacteroidales bacterium
GTGGCCATACCAGCAAATTGACGAGTTTAAAAACAAAGACTTTATTCTTGCGCTCTACCTGGCCTCAATTAAATTTAAGGATACTTCATACCTGGGTGTTATCAAAAACATCTCTGATAAAGAGCTAAACTCAAGTACAATAACTCTTTTGTTTTAATTCCCAGGTTTCAATTAATTGTTAAATCAATAATTAAAAATCACATAAAGATGAAATTACAAAACAAAGTAGCAGTAGTAACCGGTGGTGCCAGGGATATTGGTCGCCAGGTTTCGTTAAAACTGGCAAAAGAAGGAGCAAAAGTAGTTGTGAATTATTTCGACAACGAGGCTGATGCGGACGAAACATTGAAAATGATTATGGATGCCGGCGGTGAAGCCGTTTCAATTCAAGGCGATATGACCAAAGCGGATGATGTAAAACGTTTGTTTCAACAGGCTGCTGTTGCTTTTACGGGCAAAGTCGATATCATGGTTCATGTAGTTGGCGGTTTGGTGGCACGCCACCAGGTTATTGAAATGGAAGAGAAATTCTGGGATTTCCTTATGGAAGTAAATGCCAAATCTGCCTTCCTGGTAACCCGTGAAGTGATCCCTTACTTTCCCGAAAGCGGAGGTTCAATCATTTATTTCTCATCGCAGGCTGCCCGCGACGGTGGAGGTCCTGGGGCATCAGCTTATGCAGCTTCAAAAGGTGCTGTTATGACTTTCGCACGCTCCATGGCCAAAGAACTCGGACCAAAGAATATCAGGGTTAATGCAGTTGCTCCAGGCATGATCGCGACTTCATTCCACGACCGGTTCACCAAAGATGAAGTTCGCGAACGTGTGGCAGCCGGCACCCCACTCCGGCGCGAAGGTAAAGCAGAAGAAGTAGCTGACCTGATAGCTTACCTTGCTTCGGACGAATCGTCATTCCTTACAGGATTGAATGTTGACATAAACGGAGGATTGTATTTCTCCTAAGATTAACCCGGGTTTGATTAGTTTAGTTGGTTGAATTATTTGGTTAAGCTGGGTTTGGCTGAAAATAACTCCGGAAGTGAAGTACTCCCGGAGTTTTGCACTCACGGATAGCTTAAACCGAATTATTAGCTTTCGCATTTTATTAAGCGGTGTAAAACTCCAGTATTTAATAGTTATGGGCAGGTTTAAAATAGTTTCTATAGTTTTTCTGATCAGTTTCCTGGCCGGATCCGGGTTCTCTCAATCCCACCCTCGGCTGGTTCTGAATACAAAAGGCGTTTCGGGCATAAAGGCAAATCTAGAAAAATTGCCATTGTTAAACCAGTCTCTTCGGGAAGCCATTGATGAGGTTGACAAGGATATGACTGCCGGGATTGAAGTCCCTGTCTCCAAAGATATGGCCGGGGGTTATACCCATGAACGCCATAAAAAAAACTACCTGATCCTTCAAAAAGCAGGAGTAATCTTTCAGATTACCGGCGAGCAGAAATATGCCGATTTTATCCGCGATATGCTGCTGCAATACGCAAAACTTTACCCTACACTTCCGCTACATCCGGAAAAACGCTCGTATGCCCGCGGTAAATTATTCTGGCAGTGCCTGAACGATGCCAACTGGCTGGTTTATATGAGCCAGGCTTACGACTGTGTTTATGACTGGCTGAAACCAGAGGAGCGCAAGGTACTCGAGCATGATTTATTCAGGCCTTATGCCGATTTTCTTTCGGTTGGCAACCCACAATTTTTTAACCGCATCCACAACCACTCCACCTGGGGCATAGCCGCGGTAGGTATGATTGGGCTGGTGATGGACGATAAGGAATTAATTGACAGGGCTTTATATGGCCTTAAGGATGACATGATTGATAAGGACCAGAAAGATAATGACGGCGGGTTGATTAAAATGCCGGGGCAACCAGGTGCAGGTTTTTTTATCCAGCTTGATTACCTGTTTTCGCCGGATGGATATTACACCGAAGGCCCGTATTATCAGAGGTATGCTTTGTATCCTATCATGCTGTTTACTGAATCGATCGAAAACTGCCGCCCTGACCTGAAAATATTCGAATATCGGGATCATATTCTTTCCAAATCCCTCTTTGCCATTCTAAACCTGACCGATTCCGAAGGGCAGTTCTTTCCAATAAATGACTCTCAAAAAGGGATGTCGTATTTATCCAGGGAACTGGTGTCAGCAGTTGATATTATATACCATTTTGGAGGGAAAGATCCGACGCTACTTTCAATTGCAAAAAAGCAAAACATGGTATTGCTGGATAATACTGGTTTGTCGGTTGCTGAAGGTATCTCCGAAGGCCGGGAGAAACCATTCATCAAAAAATCGATTGAACTTAAAGATGGCCCGAACGGGGAACAGGGTGGAGTTGGTGTTATCCGGGCAGGAAAACCAACTGATGAATTATGCCTGGTGATGAAGTACGGTTCGCAGGGAATGGGGCATGGCCATTTCGACAAACTTTCGTTTTCGATGTACGACAAGGGGAAAGAAGTATTGCAGGATTACGGAGCCGCAAGGTTTGTCAACATCGAACAAAAATATGGCGGTGCTTATCTTCCTGAGAATTCCACCTGGGCGAAGCAGTCAGTTGCACACAATGCATTGATTGTTAACGAAACTTCTCATTTTAAAGGGGATTTTGAAACCGGCAATAAGAATCATTCCAATTCATACTTCTTTAATGCAACCGGTAATGATTTACAGATCATGAGTGCTAAAGATACAAATGCGTATCCTGGGTTAACCATGCACCGCACCATGGCCATTATTGAGGATAAGGCATTCGAAAAACCCCTGGTTGTTGATGTTTTCCGTGTTCAGTCGGAACAAGAAAATCAGTATGATCTGCCTTACTGGTTTATAGGGCAGGTGATGAATACCGATTTCGAGTATTCTGTTCCCTCCACACTATCACCCCTGGGTAAGGATTTCGGATACCAGCACCTGTGGAAAACAGGTGAAGGCAAATCCGGGAATAAGAATGTTAAATTAAACTGGTTTACCAACGAGCGGTTTTATACCATTACAAGCGTGGTTTCGCCGGACGATCAGTTATTGTTTGCCGAACTCGGGGCCAAAGATCCTTTCTTCAACCTTCGCCGCGACCAGTCATTAATCATACGGAAAAATAGGGTGAAGGATGCAATTTATGTGTCAGTAATCGAAACAAAAGGGCATTATGACCCAGTTAATGAAATTTCAGCAAACTCGTTCAGCAATATAACTGATGTTGATATATTGGTCAATAACGGGCAATATACGGCCGTCACTTTTGGTAACAAGACCGGAGAAAAATGGATAATGATAGTATACAATGAAGACGCCTCATCACTTCTGAATCATCACTTTAGTATTAGTGGTAGAAACTTCGATTGGGTTGGGCCGTTTAAAATAACAAAACTTTAAGATCCCTGCCCCCTTTGCCTTATTCCTTATGCCCGGTGCATTTCAGTCTGGCCTGTTCGGTTGTTCCTCACTTTTGCGTCTAATGCAAAGCTTCTTTCATCGGCTCAGCTTTTACTTTTAGCTGTTGGTAAAAGCCGCTCAAAGCAGATACTTCACAAGCCAGCAGTAAACAACCACTTGAAACCGACGTTTGTCAACAGAAAATGCAACGCCTGCAAGCTCACTTACGCAATGAATCCCTCGTTAACCTCTTACTTTATCCCCTTTGCTAAAGGGACCAGGTAGGAATATGCCTGCCGTTTTGCACCCAAAGGGTCAAAGCAACATTTACTCTTCTTCTGGATGAAAAAGCCGGCTGAAAAAGTTCCAGCTTCAACAGAGTCTCCTTCGTCGGCTCAGCTTTGTTTATACCAGTCCTAGTGACATTTCACCCCTTTTTAATAAAGGTTTATTGCATAGAATTAAACAAGTTATAGTTAGACTT
>CAZKCK010000342.1:0-3865 GCA_964550695.1 uncultured Bacteroidales bacterium
CCCTGGGCATAACATCTGCGCTTTCCACAATCCCGGCAGGCTTTGCCCTTGCGATCGTCACAGGTATCCTTGGAGCCATTCAGATTGCTGCAATTTTAGCAGCTCCTGTTCCCCAGGCTTCAAAAGGCAGGTACAATGTTACCGGCAGGGATGACGGCAAAGTTTATGGTAATGTACCCTGGGTAGGAGCTGCAACGACCGGCCTCTATGCCATGCCAACCCTCATTTCAGAAGCCGGTCCCGAGTACGTGATCGATGCTCAAACCACAAAGAACCTGCAAATGAATTACCCAGGTGTTATTGATGCGATCAATTATGCCCGGGTGCCTCAGTTTGCCTCCGGTAGTTATCCGCAAAATCCAAATGCGGCTTCCACGATACAGGAGAATCAATCGGCCTTTGAAGGTGGATTGTTGAGCGCACTCAACGAATTCAATACCCATGCGCGTAATGGCATCCGCACCTTTGTTGTTTATGATGATGTTCGCGACAGTGCCAGTACCATAAATGAAATCGAAACTAGCGTAAAAACCAACTGACATGCTCGCACTCTTTGTAAATGATAAATCGCTGAACCTCACCTCTGACATTTCAATAACCTTGAAATTCGCTTCTCCCATTTTCAATACAATCGGAGACCACACATATCCATTCAAACTCCCTGCCACTGCTTTGAATGTTTCAATCCTTGGATTCAAACACCGCATCGAAAATTCTGCTAATCCTTACCAGATATTTGATGCTACCCTGGAGTGGAATGGCATTTTGATTTTGAAAGGAACCTTGAGGATCCTTCGGGCACAGTCAGACTTCTATGAAGCTACGCTGTATATGGACAAAGGAGATTTCTTTTACCGCAGAAAGAATTACACGCTTCAGGATATTGACTTTGGAGAAATGACCTGGTCAGGAGAAACGTTGAAGGTGGATTACTTTAACGATTGCCGCGGCCATGTGTATCCAGAGCGAAACTTCGGCTTCCCTCAGATTCTTAACCTGTCTTATTTTGAGCAGCCTCCGTTATCAACCTGCAACCAATGGTTCAACTACTACCTCACCGGCACGATGTATTACTTCGCCTATGAGGACCCAAGAACAATTCTTGTTCCGATGCTGTACCTCAGATTTGTTCTTGATCGGATTTTCAAAAAATTGGAATATTCACTGGAAGACGAATTCTTTTCTACTGATCCTGAATTCAATGCCCTGGCCATTTATAACAATGT
The DNA here is from genome assembly GCA_964550695.1 of uncultured Bacteroidales bacterium. Classification (GTDB taxonomy): domain Bacteria; phylum Bacteroidota; class Bacteroidia; order Bacteroidales; family TTA-H9; genus CAZKCK01. The sequence continues at coordinate 1,227 of CAZKCK010000342.1, forward strand.
CAATGCGAATTGCGATATTCTAGGCTACTTCAACTATGATAAATTAAAGGTTTTCATGAGTTATCATGTTCCCGTAATGTCTATAAATGACTTTCTATCTGGATTAGAATCATTCTTCAATATCCGTTTTTTCGTTAACAATATTACCAAAACCGTTAAGCTTGTTTCGGTCGATAAAATAGTGAAATTGACTCAGGCCGTTGAATTCTCTAGAAACGTCACTGCGATTTATACAGAGTTAGGTGAGCCAATCACCGGATATCATTTAAAAATGAATATGAATTCCGATGACTCATTTACAACAGCAATGAAATCAAATGAGGATTTGGTCCTTGGCTTGATAAAAGGAGCAGTAGATAAAGTTTCAGACCTTTCTCCCTGGCCTGGCTCTCAAAACATGGACATTAAATTTGTCCGAGATGAAAACCGCTATTATATAATGTTCAATAGGGTTTGGTCAGTTTCCCCGGTCAGTCCTACAGACCTTCAATTATCATCTGAATATATTTATAAAGAAAGTTCACAATCAATAGAATCAAAGTTTTCTACCTTGATGAATGAAGATACCGGCCTTTACCCATGCGCGGTCGGAAATGCGATGACAGAATGGAAAGACACTTCTCCAAAACTCTTTTTCATCAAATTTCATCCTTATGGTGGCTATGGAACCAATGATGAAAAGGTATATGCCTCCAATTATACTGACAACCAATCCCTTTTTTACAGAGGTCCAACCGGTTTATTTGCAAAACACTTCAAGGCATTTTGTGATTTCCAGATGGGTGCCAAGCAAGTCAAAATTGTCAAGCAAATGAATTTGGTTGAACTCAATGAACTTGATTTCTCTAAGAAATACGCTATCAATGGAAATCACTACTTGCTTTCTGAAGTCCAGGTATCAATCACAAATTCAGGGATCAAGCCAGCCACCATAAAGGCTTACGCCTGCTTATAGTTGTCCTTTACTACGCTTTGACAATAAATAATATTTGCATATGCTAAGTATCGCCCAAACTCCCCCTGAGACATTCTTTGCCGGTAATCCGGTGCTATTCAGACTCAATACCGGAAATGCGGTCTCTTCTGCAGCCCGAAGATGTGAGTTTATGATCGCGGTCAGTGCCGCTGATATCGTCCCCGGTCACACTTTAACTTTCGCTTTCCCAAATAAATCGATCGTATTCACCACTGCAGCAATGCCAGACGATTCAGGATACCAAATACAAACATCCGTAAATCCTGCCTACTATGATACATGGGCACAGGTCCTCTTTGATTCCCTACAATCAAATTTCGAATTCTCTTCTATGTTTGTCATGGCAATTTTTCCTGCTGCAGGCGGCATGAGGATAATGGGCTTTTCAGCAAAAATTAAAGGCGCAGCAAGTACCCCTGTCATTACTACCACCATAGTTACAGCCGTTGTAACTTTTTTTGCAGCTGGTGCCGATGCGATCAATCGTAATTTGTTTGCCATCATTGGTGGGATTTGGGATAAGAATTTCAGACAGTTATCACAGGACATCAAACCTGTTGATGATGAGGGTGATGCTCAGTTCAATTTTTCTGAATATTTGAGTGTATTCCTTGATAATGATACTTCCCCCCGTTTCACCTGGCCTTTCGTTCCATCAGAAATAATTCAAAGCTTCCAAAACTATGCATTGCCTTTTTATGCCGGTTTCGCTGAAAGATATGATGGAACTGTCCGCAAAATACACTTTGATACCCTGCGCAATGCTTTCCCAGGAGGCCTGAACCGTGAAACCATTGTGGCCTACAACGCAGCCGGAAAGGAATTTTTCAGCGTTGCTGAAAACCTCCTTTCCTTTATGACCTGGGCACCCAACACTAAATTGACAAGCAAAACCACTCCGGAACTTCTTTTCTTCTACGCTACTTCAAAACCTCCATTTGCTGATTTCGACTTGGTTGTCGCTGTTTACTTCACCGATGGAACTACTGATCAGTTTATAATTCACTGCGACAGGGTTGATGCAAATGATGTATTTGAATTCTCTGTTGGTTACGAGCATCTTACTCTGGCGGCCCGTTTCCCAACAAAAACCGTTTCAAAGTGGATTATAGGACTCTCGAACCAGGGTATTCACCTTGATTCCGAACGAAGGACATTCATTCTCGACCATAAATTTTACGAGAACGAACGTGTATTCATTTTCCAAAATAGCTATGGCAGAGCATATGATGTAATTCGCCTCACCGGCCAGGGATCCACCGACATTGATGTTGAATACTCCACATCAAATTCGGATATAGTCGGCGTTTATACCAGTTTCAATGCCCCGGTAAGCAAATTTGGCACATCGGAAGTTCAAAAAATGAAATGTAATACCGGATGGATCACCCGGGAAACAAAAGATTATTTGCGCGAACTCTTGCTTTCAAAACAAGTTTTTGAATACAAGAACGGTTCCCTGTTCCCGGTCATAATTACCAATGACAAAATGAAAGAATATTTCGCCGATAATCAATATCTCTACGATCTTGAAATCAGCTACGACAGGGCATACAGAGATTTTTTTTTTCAAGATATATAATTAGGTCTCTCTTTCTTATTGAGGGTGCTTATTCAAATGAATACAGTGAGGAATACGAATAATGATAACCTACGAAGAAGT
>CAZKCK010000343.1:0-2501 GCA_964550695.1 uncultured Bacteroidales bacterium
TGCCTGCAACAAACAACAAATCACAAAAGGCTGTAAATAAGAGATATAACCTAATGGCGGTGGGTGAAAATAAAAATGTTGTATGTTGTTGCACCCCTGTTGTACCCACTGAAAAAGTGAGTGGATACAACAAATTTGTTACTGGCAGCGCAGGTTTCAGCGATGTTGTATGTGTTGTACCCCAATAATGACATTTTGCTTTTTTCTTTGATATATTTATGTATAATTTTTTATTAATAAACATATAATACATGTGTATGAGCAGGTTAGATACTTTTACAGGGATACAACATTTGGGGGCGCGGCGCGGATTTTGCATAATTATAACTTTTGGTAAAATATAACGTGGGTACAACAAATGGTCAGGAAAGGAATTTTACGTAATAGCAGTTTCTCACACCTTCGGGTTTCCGGACATTTTTCTTTTCATAGCTGAGATTTGTTAAAGCTTCACCGATTTTCTCCTCAGAAACTTTGTGTCGATCTTCTCCGCGTATTTTGCGGTTTGAATTCAGCCAGTGTAATATTTCTTTAGGCTGGAGCCAGCTACCTTCAGCGTTTGTTGGAATATCGAAATAAGATTTAATGTACTGGGAGCTCGTTGTCGCTTTTAAGTATCGTTGGTTGTGTTCTTTAAATTCCGCCCAATCTGCGGCATCCCATTTATAGTTAAAATCCTGATTTAACAGAAGTACTGCTTCAGCCCAAATCTGGTCCACATCCACTTTTATACTGTAATCGCGGTTGATGGAATCCAGTTCCAGGATCAGCCATCGCCGGTAGCTCATATTTGGTGTGAGGAATCCACCTTTCTCCGGGGTACGGTTGGAGGTGAAGCAGGCGCTGCCGATTCTTTTCCTCCGGAATGGTTGTGGTTCCCGGGGAAGATAAACATCGATTTCAGAAGCGCTGAGTGCCTTTTTAAATTCATCCTCATTTTTGCGGTTGATTCCAAAAAGTTCATCGAAATACACCAGGAAATAGCGTGCAAATGATTCCTGCAGGTTGAATTTACCGTTGTCGCTGGGGTCGGCAATCATGTTGTGCAAGGGTTTCGGGACAATGAAATTAAAGAAAAAGCTTTTTCCTATTCCTTCTTCGGAATGAATCAGACCCATTGCCACATCGTTCGGATGAAGTCCCAGGGCACAGGCCACTGTTGCTACATACCATTTTTTCATATAAACATAGAAGCGATCCTGATAGTAGCCCTGTTTTTTACCTGTATATTCCCTCATTCTGAGGTGGCTCATAAGCAAATCAATATGACTTACACCTTTGTATTTGCCTTCGAGACCGGTGAAGTATTCAGCAATCGGGTTATAGGAAGCAATATGATTGGGGCTACGCAGAATTTTTCTGAGAACAGAATCAGAAACAGCGATTTCTTCTTCAAGTAAATGCAAACTTATATCATCGAAGGTAATTGGGTTCAAATAGATTCTGGATTTTGAGCGAACAACAGATTTATTGGGATCAAATTCATTGACTTTGATTTCGTAATGTTCATTTAGAAACTCTTTTATTTCAGTGACTTTATCCAGGGATACAGCAGTTTTGCTAAAATTAAGGCCCGTTAATTTCATTAAGATTTGTTTAAATGAATGGTTTAAAAGGATTTGTTATTATTCACAGCCTGAAACAGTGAATGTGTACGGTTTAATTCAAGTCTAAGTGATGAAGATTTTATTTCCATCGGCAGTTTGAAATGGTGTGTAAGGATATTATCAAAGTAATTCAGGAACATGGCTATCAGAACAGAAAGGTCTGAAACTGTCATTTGCGGTGAATTCAAAATGTAAAGAGAGAATTTGAATGAAACACCTGTAAAAACTTTCTCAACACCGGAAGTGTCGCTGACGGTGTGAACGAATTCAATATTGGGAATTATCTGTTCAAAAGGGAAGTGGGTTTTTAGCATTGCTTCCCGGCAGGCATTATAAATATAATTCTGTCTGAGCAGTTTGAAATGCCAGGCACAAAAGGTTTTATTTGCTGAATATTCTAGTGAACACTCCAGGCTGAAAGTTCGTGTTTCCTGCTCAATAGCGGTTTGTTGTAATTCTTCGAAAGTCATGATTGATTTATATTATATTTTAGAAAATAGGATCCTGATAATGTTTGGTGTTAAAGTCAAAAAACCGGGTTAAATCGTCATTGTGTTTAGAGTACACGGTACATATTCTGCCGTCACGGTTTTTGGCAACTTCGAACAATATGACGTTTTGCATTGATTCACCGGAATCGCTGACGGCAGTGGGATCGTAGTAAGCCGGTCGCCATGGAAAGATTACAATATCGGCATCCTGTTCAATGGCTCCTGATTCGCGCAGATCGGCCAGGCGGGGTGTTTTATTTTCCCTATTTTCAAGATCGCGGTTTAATTGAGCCAAAAGAATGATTGGAACACCAGCGGCCTTTGCAGCCTTTTTAAGCCCTCTTGATATCTCTGCCACTTCCCGTTCGCGGTTCTTGTTTGTGTAGCTTTGTGGTGTTTCAAC
>CAZKCK010000343.1:2601-3854 GCA_964550695.1 uncultured Bacteroidales bacterium
TCAAGGGAAAAAAAGCAAACGTTTTTGTTTTTAATGGCAGCCGATTTTGTGAATAAGTTAAGGGCAACTGCGGTTTTACCCATACTGGGTCGTGCGGCGATGATGATTAATTCACCTTTTTGCCAACCGTTGTTTAACTCGTTCATATCTGCCAGTCCGGTATTGATGCCCTGGATATCTCCGGCCATTGCTTTTTGCTCACGGACTTCGAGGTCTGTCCGTGTTTCATCGAGGATAACAGAAATATGTTTCATGCCTGATTTACCGGCCAGTAAATCATCAATCGCCTGTGTTGCCTGGCTGTATTCAATTTCAAGTTCATCGATATTATCCTCATAGGCTTTATTTATACATGAAGTAAATCTGCGAATGAGTTCCCGTGAAAAGTGTTTTTCAGCAATTATCCTGGCATGTTGTTCGATGTGGGCAGCCGAAGCAACCCTGCGGGTAAGCTGGGTAATATAGGCCGGGCCTCCAACTTCTTCCAATAGGCTGTTGTCTTTTAATCTTTGGGTAACAGTAAGCAGGTCGATGGATTTTCCTGATTCGGAAAGTTCGAGAACGGTTCTGAAAATCATCTGGTGTTCAGATTTATAAAATGATTCTTCAGCAATTATCCCGGATACTTTATAAATGGCATCACGTTCGAGCAGCAGCGCTCCCAGAACTGCTTCTTCAACTTCTGTGGCCTGTGGTGGTAATTTGCCATACAAGGCATTAATTGTGTCAACATCTGATTTTACTTTAGCAAAACCCTTTTGGTTTGAATTCATAATATTAAGTTGTTTAATTGGTTAGCCCTTCGAGTGGATCGGCATGTTGATTTTTATATTTGGCCGGAAGTTTATAAACAGTTGGTGTATTTGGTAATTTGGATTTTGATTTCTTATCCTCTTTTTCAACAACCTTATAAAATGCCTTTTCAAGGCGGCTCATGGAGTATTCGAGAAATGAAATTGCTATTTTGGGATCGTTACCTGAAATATCCATCATTCGTTTTAATCCGACAAGCTCTGCCCTGGAGCGCATAAAAATACCATGTTGTTCGTTCAGGTATTCTTTCCATAAAGTCCAGCTTTCACGAAAAGCAAGATCGTTAAGCAGGGTGCTTTTAACTTCAACGGATTTAACCGGTGTAATGAATTTATCCATTTCGTTCAGCGAAGTCTGGACCTTTTTCCATGCTTTATTGAGTGTTGCTACCTTTTGGTGTATTTTAACGCTCTTTGGAAGTAATTCGTGAAGCTCTTCGA
>CAZKCK010000344.1:0-3834 GCA_964550695.1 uncultured Bacteroidales bacterium
TAATTTTGTGAAACGCCGGTCTTGAACATTTCTTTCATCCAGTCGGTTGTCGGGTATTTACCTATTGAATCCATGCTTAATCCAACGGGAACTCCCGAAGTAGCCCATTGCTCATTCTTTAAAACAATGTATTGATCGGAGTTTACCATTTCGGGCAATCTCCAGGGTTGGCTGCTGCCCGTATAAAAGTTGAAGCTGATCTTAGGCTTTTTCTGCCCGGCACCTCTTTTGGTGGTAACCAGGATTACACCTCCCGCTGCTTTTACCCCATAAATGGCCGCGGCGCTGGCATCCTTTATAATATCAATGGTTTCAATATCGTTCATATTCACCATGCTGTTATCGCCGGGAACACCATCTATAACCCATAATGGTGCAATATCATTTAATGACGTTATACCGCGGATTCTTATATCCACTGAACCGCCAGCTTTACCGCTTGAATTCATTACATATACCCCGGCAGCTTTTCCTTGCAAGGCAGAGGCAATCTGGGGTGTTGCAATGTTCTGCAACTGTTTTGAATTTACCTGCACAATTGAGCCTGTAACATCGCGCTTCTTCTCCACGCCATACCCTACAACCACCACTCCATTCAATTCGGTCATTTCCTCGATAAGGGTAACGTCTAAAATGCTTTTGCCATTAACCGGAACCTCTAAGGGGATAAATCCTATAAAACTAAATTTCAATACTGCATTTGCACTTGCGACAGTGATGGAATAATTACCTTTTACATCGGTGATGGTTCCATTCTGGGTTCCCATTTCAACCACACTCACGCCGGGCATTGTAAGGTTATCAGAACCTGATTTAACCACCCCTTTAATAGTTATAGCTTGCGGACCAGCAGGATTTTTTGCTTGCAGTTGCTGGGGATTACATAAATAAAAAATTGTAATCTGTACAAAAACTGCAATTAACAGTAACTTTCTAATCATGATATTATACTTTGTTATTTTAATGTTTTTGTTGGGATGTTAGGGCTGTATTATTGCATTAAATTGACGCCACTAAATTACAGTTGTTATTCGCTCGCGGACTAAATTGTTGTTTCATAAAGCAGGTTCAAATGATACAATAAACACATATTGCTTATTATCATTATATTACGACAATTTGCATGAGCGTTGTCCCTGATTTAGTGTAGTGCTTATTCCACTGCCGGATCTTTGTCCATCTGAAAAACAAGTTTTCCACCTTCGAGTATTTCTTTATGAGTGATAAAATGGCGGTCAAGGATTTTGCCGTTCAGGATTACGCTCTGTACATAAATATTTTCCTCCGATAAGTCTTTTGCTTCAACTACAAAAGGATGATTTCCGGCGGTGAGCACGGCTCTTTTCACCATAGGGGTTCCTAATTCATATTCGCCAGAAGCCGGGTTAACCGGATAAAAACCCAGCGCACTGAAAACATACCATGCCGACATTTGCCCGCAGTCCTCGTTTCCACATAGTCCTTCGGGTGTATCATCATACAGTGTGGTCATTATCTTGTTAAGCCAGTACTGCGTTTTGTCAGGCTGACCGGCAAAATTGAAAAGGTATGCCACATGATGGCTAGGTTCATTGCCATGTGCATATTGCCCGAGCAAACCACTTACATCAGAAGGGGTATTTTTATCCAGTTTCGAACTCACCGAAAACAGTGAATCCAATTTGCTTACGAATCCGGCTTTTCCACCCATTCCGTTTATCAGTGCATTGATATCCTGAGGTACAAACCAAGTATATTGCCATGCGTTTCCTTCAATAAAATCGCTCGTAGCATTTACGGCATTGTAGGGATCAAAATCAGGGTTGAACTGACCATCAGAATCTTTGCCCCGCATAAAACCAACTGTAGTATCGAACAGGTTTTTGTAAGCTTCACCACGTTTTGAGAAGTATTCAAAATCTTCGGTTTTTCCCATTTTTTGAGCCATTTGGGCAATGCACCAATCATCGAAGGCATATTCAAGTGTTTTAGCAACCGAATGCCATTGCTCCAGATCGCGAGGAATGTAACCGTATTGTTTTAAGTATTTTATATCAAAATCATCTTGCATGGCGCTCTTTTTCATCGCCTCGAAAGCTTTTTCAGCATCAAAACCACCAATTCCTTTCAGGTAAGCATCTACAATAACAGGAACGGAATGATACCCAATCATACAATTGGTTTCGCTGCCCCAAAGTGGCCATACAGGCAATAAACCATATTCGTTGTATTGGTTTAAAAATGATTGAACCATAGCTGGCACCCGATCCTGCTGAATCAATGTGAATAATGGATGTTCAGCTCGGAACGTATCCCAAAGGGAGAAAACCGTATAGTTGGTTGAGCCATTTGTAGTGTGGACTTTTTTATCAAACCCTGCGTAGCGGCCATCTACATCCGATGATTGATACGGCGCAATCATGCTGTGGTAAAGAGCGGTGTAAAAAATAGTTTTCACATCTTCGGCTGCATCCTCAACGGATATTTTACCAAGTTTAACTTCCCACTCTTGTTTCGCTTCATCCCGGATACGGTCAAAATCCCAATCTGTAATCTCCTTGTTTAGATTATTCATTGCGCCGTCGGGATCAACACCTGAAATACCGATTTTTACCAATACCTTTTCTCCGGCTTGGGTTGAGTAGTTAACAAAAGCTTTTAAATTCCGGCCTGTAACCGAAGTAGTTCCTTGTAGCGATTCTCCTTCCTTTACTATCCCACTTGAGGAAAATGGTTTTGAAAATTTGGCTGCAAAATAGACTTCCTGAACCGCCCAGTATTTTTCCTCGCCTAAACCCCAGCCTCTCGATTTCCGCGAACCAGTTATCAGGCTATCATTAACAATGGTAATTGAGGTTTCGGTAACAGAATCACTTTCATAGCCATGAAACAGGTCAATAATAATATGGGCATCTTTTGTTTCCGGGAATGTATAACGGTGAAACCCTGCGTGAACGGTAGATGTTAGTTCCGCCTGAATGGAATAATCTTTTAGTAAGACAGAATAATATCCCGGGCTTGCCTGTTCATCGGAGTGGCTGAACCTGGAACGGTATCCTTCATCAGGGTTCTCGCGGGAACCGGGTTCTGTCTGTAATTTCCCGGTAGTAGGCATCACCAGAATATCAAGCAGATCGCCTCGGCCTGTTCCGGAAAGGTGTGTATGGCTGAATCCCATTATCGAGCTATCGCTGTAATGGTACCCAGAACACCAGTCCCAGCCTTTTGTATATGTATCCGGACTAAGCTGAACCATTCCGAAAGGCCTTGTGACCCCGGGAAAAGTATGCCCATGGCCGCTTGTCCCTATCATTGGATCTACATAATCATAAGGAGTCTTATCGGTTTTGTCCTGATGGCTGGTGGTACTGCATGAATTAAAAATGTAGGATGAGGACAAAATAAAGACTGCAATTTTGAAGTTTTTAATCATTTTGAATTGAAAAGTGTTATGATTTGTTGTCATATTTCCCTGGATGTGTTTGTAAAAAAAATCATTTCTGTTTTATGGCAATTGGATCGTAATCGTGTATGATAATCTAATTCCGGGTACGCAATTAAAATCCAAAAAACCTATCTGTCAAAAACCTCGCTTCAAATGTATAATCTAATAGTTTCCATTGTATTCCGTTTTTTGTACTTGTATCATTCCGGCTTGTATTTTGAAACAATTGAAAGCCAGGCTTGATTTTTAAGTTGATTTCCAAAATTGTTGAGTCCGCTCCGAAAACCCTTAAAAAAAGAAAACCACGGAGACACAGATTACACAGAGGTACACAGAGTATAGTTAATCAGCACTTTAAACTTTGTGAACTTAGCGAAGCGGTATCACGAACACCTTTGAAATAAGCAATT
>CAZKCK010000345.1:0-3828 GCA_964550695.1 uncultured Bacteroidales bacterium
TGCGCAACCAGCCGGTTTATACTTTCAATCATAATCCGGAAAATGATGCCAGCCGGTTCAAATTGGTATTTGGTGTAACCATCGGCATTGAAGAAGCTGCAAGTCAGCCGGGTAATCTGTGGATTTCCGGAACTACGCTTTACATCAACACTCCCAACCTTGCCGGACAAACCGGTTTGGTTGAAGTTTACAACGCCTCCGGCCAAAAGCTGATCAGTAAAACCATGGTTATAAGCGAACTTTCGACATTGGAAATGAACTTTAAGGGTTTTGTGGTGGCAAAACTTACTTCAGGACAAGAGGTGATGACGGTAAAAGGGATTTTGAGGAAATAAAAAAAGATTAACCACTAAGACACGAAGATCACTAAGAAGCACAAAGAAAAACTTAGTGAACCTCAGTGGCCTTAGTGCCTTAGTGGTAAAAAAAAATTAAAAACCATATAAATGATAAAAATTATGAAAAAGATTTTATTGTTCTCGATTGTACTGATGATCAGTGGATTTTCACTTTTGGCGCAGGCGCCGCCGGTTCCACCAGGCAGCGCTAATGAAGGTGGTCAAGGTCCGGTTGGCGGTGGTGGCGCTCCCATTGGCGGCGGAATTGTATTATTAATCGCGCTGGCGGCGGGATATGGAGGGAAGAAGGTATATGATTACAAGATGAGAAAATTGGCTGAGCAAAATAACACAAATAGCAAAACGATCAGTATATCACAACAATTTCTTGTTTTTTTTGTGTCTTAATATTTTGTATTTCATTTATTTTGCTGTCAACATTTTAGTTTGCCAAAATTTTGACACTTTTTTTTGATTTTTCAATTTTCTGCCTATCTTTGAATCCAAAAATTATCATTTAACAAGAAAAACTAACTAACATGAAAAAGACATTATTTTTTGCGGCAATCCTGCTGATGATGCACTTTCACCTGGCAGCCCAGCAGGGCGGCTATGCTTTGCACTTTGATGGGACGAATGACTATGTTGATGTTACGACTACAAATTTACCAGCATCTGGTAATATCACACTCGAAGTATGGATAAATGTGAAGAATTTTAAAACTGGTTTATATGAAGGCGTAATTATTGAGCGCAGTGGTTCTTCATCTCATGGATATATGCTCCGTTGCGGTGGTGCCGGTTATGTCGAATTTTATGTTGGGGGTAGTGGCTGGGCTGGCGGCTCAGCAATATCTTCTGCTAATACAATATTATTAAACCAATGGTACCATATTGCCGGAACTTACGATGGTACCTCAATTAAACTATATGTCGATGGCAAAATAATTGGTACAACAAGTTATTCAGGAGGAAATGCCGGAAACTCAACCTGTAATTTAGGACGTTCACCAGCATTTACTAATCGGCTATTTGAAGGAAAAATTGACGAACTGCGAGTTTGGAACACAGCCCGCACCGAAACCGAAATCAAAGCAAATATGTTTAAAGAAATCGGCACCCACACCAACCTGAAAGCATACTTCAAAATGAGCAACGGAACTGGCACAACACTTACCGATAACAGCGGAAACAGTAGTACCGGAACTCTTAGCGGATCTCAATGGTCGCTCTCTGGCTGCTTTGCCGGCTCGCGGCAGACGCTTGATTTTGATGGAAGTAATGATTACGTGGGAATTAGCAATGGTGTTGTTTTAGGGAACACTTTTACCCAGGAAATGTGGATATATCCAACAGATGGTACTGAGGTGTATCGGGGAATAGTAGGAAAGCAGCCTCCCACCGGATCTGTACACAGGCCTCCCTGCATTTTTCAATATGGCCGGAAAATTCATTTTGGATTTGGCAACGGGACCTGGTATAGTGAACTTACAGGTAATATTCTTACGATCAACGTGTGGAATCATCTCGCCGTAACTTTCGATGCAACCACATATCGTATTTATGTGAACGGCATACTGGTTTATTCTTCATTGGTTGCTTCAGGTCAGACCCCTGAAGGTTGGTGTCAGGATGAACTTGAGAAAGTTTATGTTGGATATTTTCAGGGGAAAATCGATGAAGTAAGAATATGGTCTGATGAGCGGACTGAAAGCGAAATCCGTGAAAACATGATGCGTACTTTGGCTGGAAATGAAGATAATCTGGTTGGGTATTATCGCTTCGACCAATTGGATGGTTCTGCTCTTTATGATATTACTTCCGGCGGACGAAACGGCGCCCTCACCGACATGGATGCCGCTACCGATTGGGTCGCCTCCGCCGCCTTTAATACCTGGCTGGGTGGTGAGAGCAACACCTGGAGCACATCAGGCAACTGGAGTAGCGGAGTTCCATCATCAACACAAAGTGTCGGGTTATATAAATGGACCCTGGCAAATTTGACCACTTATGACGCTACACTTAGCGGGTCACCCTCAATAAACAATCTTTACATTTCAACGGATGCCACTCCAACTCTAAGCAGTAACTTTACAGCCTCGGGCATGGTACTGCTTCAGAAAAGCTATACTTTATACGGCGGCAACACGATCAATTCTGCCGGAAGCCTATTAATTGAAAGCGGAGATGTCATTACTATTCCTGCAGATGGAAGGCTTACCGTCAGCAACGCCTTAACCAACTCAGCCGGCAACAGTGGCCTGGTAATCGAAAGCGGCGGCTCGCTCATTCATAACTCAAACAGCGTTGCAGCCACAGTTAAGAGGGTAATTTCCGGTAGTTCAACACTTACTGCGAATAAATACCACTTCGTGAGCGTTCCAACTCAATACACAAGCCCAACTTCAAATCTTTTCCTAGGCTCGTATCTTTATAAACTTGATCCTGAGCAACAGGAACCAACAAACAGCAACTACTACGGCAAGTGGGTAGGTTTGGGAATTTCCACCACAACTGTCCTCAGTTTGAATCAGGGATACATGATTTATTATCCGGGAGAGTTAAACGAATATACTTTCGCAGGAAACCTGAATAACGGTAATTTTGTTAGCAGCGTTAAAGGCAATGCCGGCACAAGCACTTTCAACCTGGTTCCAAATCCTTACCCCTCGTCAATAAACTGGCAGGCATCATCAGGATTTACAAAAACAAACATCGAGAATAAGTTCTGGATTTACAATAATGGTATTTATGCTTTATTTACCGGCGGGGAAACTCCCGATTCGGTAAACGGTGCAAGGCGGTTTATTATGCCCGGCCAGGCATTCATCATCGAAACCAGGAGCGCGTCGCCGTCCCTCTCGATGGATAACGGTGCAAGGGTACATGGCAATGCGGCTTTTCTCAAAACGGGCAACGCTTATCCCGACAGGTTAAAAATCATGGCTACATGCAACAGCGGCAGCGACGAAATTCTGCTGAAGTTCAACCCATCTGCTACACCGGCCTATGATGGTGATTTTGATGCGATAAAATTATCGGGAAGCGCTGAGTTGCCGTGTATGTACACGCTGGCAGAAAACGAAAAGCTGTCCATAAACACCCTGCCAACACTTGAAAACCAGCCAATTGTGCCAATGAATTTTGAGACGCAGTTCACCGGTCAGGTTACCCTTAATTTTGAAGGTTTGGAGAGTTTTGACCAATCCTTGAAAATCTACCTCAAAGATGAATTAACCAACACTACCATCAACGTACGCAACCAGCCGGTTTACACCTTTAGCCACAATACCGGAAATGCGGCCAATCGCTTTAAATTAGTTTTCGGTGGAACCATCGGGATTGAAGAACAGGGAAATTTGCCTGGTAATCTGCTGATTTCCGGAAATACGCTTTACATCAACACTCCCAACCTTGCCGGACAAACCGGTTTAATTGAAGTTTACAATGCTTCCGGTCAAAAGCTGATGAGCAAAACCATCGTTTTGAG
>CAZKCK010000346.1:0-3825 GCA_964550695.1 uncultured Bacteroidales bacterium
CTGCCTTCGCTGTGTTTTTTAACCAGTCCGCGGCTTTCGAGCTTGTCAACAAGCCGGGTCACGGTAGATGGTGTAAGCATCATGATCTCAGCCAACTCACCTGCATGGATGCCGGGATTTTTGTTAACCGTCATAATCACAAAGGCATAGCTTGGAGCGAGATCCACGGCTGCAAATTCCTCCTCCGCCATTCGGGTTACAACCCGCGCAAGGGCATTGGAAGAATAGTACAGGCAATTGCAATATGTGGTTTTATCATTCATTTCGGGTGCAAAGATAAATCATTTATTTGTATGTACAATAATAATTTTAACAAATGTAAAAAAATGCAAGTATAACAGTAATTTATCCGTTGATGTTTTTTCGGATGTGTTCAATCGGGCCTGTGAAATCCCCGGTAAAATGAAAATGATTGAATTAATTCAAAAGGCAACGCACTGAGTAACCTGCGACCTTGGAACCATAGATTACGTTCATTCCAGCACTGGCAAAGAAGATGTATCTGTACCAAGCATCAGCAGTTGAGTATTCCGATGCCGTCCAAAAGGGTCCTCCGTATGTCAGATTAACAAAAGTACCATCGAGATAACGGTAGCCACCTCCAAGGGCGGTGAATCCGCTGCTATTGGTGGCACCGGTATTTGGAGAAGCCCAATGACTTGTGCCTGTTTCTTTCATTTTCCCTCCTGCTACAGTTACACCACCTAAAAGAGTGGTTAATGTTGTTACTTCAGCATCTGAAGGCACATGCCAACCCGGTGGGCAAAGGCCGGTTATATTTCCAGTAGGTACAGGATTCCAGGATACGCTATTGCTTGCTCCATTCAGGTACTGTACCATCTCGGCCCATTGGTATAAACCACCGTAAATATTGCAATTTGCTTCCAGATCATTGTAACAGTACTTTTCGATAATATTGTTGTTGCTTTGTTCGACAGTACCATTGATCTTTGTACCAATGTTGAGGTTTTGAACAAACCAGCACTGGGTTCCGATAAGAACAGTAGAATAAATTTTCCCATCTCTGGTATCAATAAGCTGGGTTCCACAAACGAACGGAGCGGCGGGTGCTCCACCAACTATATTAGTCCAAATAGTTCCGTTATATATTTGTAATTCGCCTGATACGCCACAGTTGGTGCACCATACGATTAGCCCTGCTTCAGGACTTGCAATGGCATTTCGTTGTGTCTGAGTCATCCGGGGGGCAAGAAAACCTTTATCTGTTGATTTCAGATCCAGAATAGCAGAATTGGCAGGCGATGAGCCATCGGTGTTGATTGCCACCTGGGCATCTACTGACATGCTTAATGCCAGGAATAAAAGAAAGAATAATTTTTTCATAATTAGAATTTTTAGTTTAATACTTTCCAATCGTTTAGTGTGTGTCTGGGCGCACTTAATCCGCCAAACAACGGACGCTAAAGCCATCACCGTTGGTGTTATTGCCACGGGTGATAGTAGTGTCGTAGCGGTCCAGGTAAAGGTTCCAGGCATTCGTTGATGAGTACTCGGTAGAATACCAGAAGAAGCCGCGAGCACCGCGCCAGTTGAACGTACCATCTGTTAAGCGGTAACCGCTCGGTAGACCATTGAAGCCAGAGGTGTTTGATCCGTTATTACCTAAAGTCCAGCCGGTTGTGCTTTTCATTTTAGTTCCTGCATCTGTTCCACTCCATCCTACTGTATTACAATTAACCGTTGGATCAATAAATTGAGTAAGTGTACACCATTCTGCATCGGCCGGTAAATGCCAGCCTGTCGGGCAAATGCCTTGAACTCCTGGTGCATTAACATATTGCATCATCTCATTCCATTGATATAATCCTCCATCTACATTGCAGTTTGCTGCGCTGTTGTTGTAGCAGTACTTTTCGATAATGCTGTTGTTTGCCATTTCATTGGCACCTGGTATCATCGTGCCAATGTTCAGGTCCTCTGCCATCCAGCATTGGGAACCAATCTGAACAGTGGTGTAAGTTTGATTGTCGCGGGTATCAAGCAAGGCATTACCACAGGGGAATGATTGTGAAGTGGCTGTCGTAAAACTCCAAACCGGACCTTCGGTTGAATGGCTATGGTTATCATGTGCTACAATCTTCCAGGAATAAGAAGTGCTGTAAGCGAGTGCGCCTGGGTTGTAGCTCTTACCCGTTTGCCCGGAAGACACAAGAGCCGGGAAATTATATGTTCCAAAGTAAACATCATAAGTAAGCGGGTCATTTTCAGGGTCGATGCATGTCCATGAAAGTTGCGTGTTAACCGGTTGATTTTGTGTGTTGTCTGAGGGATTATGTGCAGATGGCATTAAAGGCGGTTCATTAGAATATATGCCTTGAACGCAACGAACACTAAAACCATAAGTATCCTTAGGGGCGTTTGAATTTGAAAACCAAGTGGAGCTATAATATGGGTTCCAGACCCCGGCTAATGAGCTTGAATACTCAATAGAACTCCAGAAGTTGCCGGATTGGTGAAGGTCGAAGAACTTTAAACTCAAATTATTGGACTTGCGGTAGCCGCCCGGAAGCGCTGTAAATCCACTGCTGTTGGTTGCCCCGTTATTGGGATTTTTCCAGTGGGTGATTCCGGTTTCTTTCATTTTTCCGCCGGCAACATATTGTCCACCAAGGAAAGTTGTCAGATCAGTCCACTCGGCATCAGTAGGTAAATGCCAGCCTGCCGGGCATAAGCCCTGCACACCTGGTATTGTGCTATACTGCATCATTTCATTCCATTGATACAATCCTCCATAAACATCGCAGTAAGCTGCGCTGTTGCTGTAGCAATACTTTTCGATAATGCTGTTGTTTGTCATATTGGTTCCACCTTGTATCATCGTGCCGATATTCAGGTTTTCAGCCATCCAGCATTTGGTTCCTATTTGCACTGTTGTGTAGGTTTGGTTATCCCGCACATCAGTCAAGGGAACGCCACACTGCCAGGAAGGAGCTGTTGTAAAACTCCAAAGAGGCCCTACAGTTGTATTGTTATGGTTATCATGGGCAACAATCTTCCATGAATAAGGAGTACTGTAAGCAAGTGCTCCCAGGTTGAAACTCGTAACCGTTTGCCCGGAAGCAACTAGAGCCGCTAAACCATATGTTCCAAAATATATATCATACGTCAATGGGTCATTTTCAGGGTCGGTGCATGTCCAGGAAAGTATTGTGTTCGCCGGCTGATTTTGTGTATTGTCTGGCGGAATAGGACTTGCAGGTTGAGAAGGTGGAAGGTTAATATATTCGCCCTTAACACAACGAACACTTAAACCGTAGTAGTCACTGCCTGTGGAAGTGGCCAAAGAGGTGCTAGTACTACTCAAGCCCGGGAACCCCGCCCAATTGGCATTGCTACCGCTCTCTGTAGAAGACCAAAAGTAGCTGAGGCTACCCATATTGTAGAAATTACCGAAGGAGTTTGGCCCGCCGCCTGGAAGAGCAGAAAAACCGCTTGAATTAGTTGCGCCGGTGTTAGGATCATACCATAAACCCGTGCCAGCTTCAATTGTACCAGTTGTTTTCATTTTACCGCCGGCAATGCTTTCGCCGCCTAAAAAAGCGGTTAATATTGTCCATTCTTCATAGGCCGGTAAATGCCAGCCTGTCGGGCAAATGCCTTGCACTCCCGGAGTAGTGGTATATTGCATCATTTCATACCACTGGTAAAGTCCGCCGTAAACATCGCAGTTAGCTGTATTGTTGTTGTAACAGTGCTTTTCTATAATGCTGTTGTTAGTCATTGCGGTACCACCTTGTGTCATCGTGCCGATGTTCAGGTTCTCGGCCATCCAGCATTGGGTATCAATCTGAACAGTTGAGTAAG
>CAZKCK010000347.1:0-3788 GCA_964550695.1 uncultured Bacteroidales bacterium
ACCGATTTTACTGAAATCCCCCTTTATCCCCCTTTAAGAAAGGGGGACACCTTCATAGCACATTCCACATTCGCAGGTAGAATCTCCATAACAGATTGGGGATTTATATCGCGAGGGTTCTTTCATCCGCACATCTTCATATTTTCATATTCTCAAATTCAGTGGGTTCTTCATTAGCACATTTTCACATTAGCACACCAGCTCATTGACTTGGTTCTTCATCTGCACATCCTCATATCTGCATATCCTCAAGTTTAGTAGGTTCTTTCATTAGCGCACCAGCACACCAACACATGCCCCTCATTCATAATTAAAAATTAAACATTAAAAATTCTCAATTACTTCCCTGCCGAGGGGTTTGTGGTAAATAAAGTAATCAATCCATTTCTGTGTAATGCTCAACGCATATTTTGCCAGAAATTCTTCCATGTCTTTGCGTCTGATTCCGGTCAGGGGTTTTTTGTTTTTAGCTTCAGCAATTTTGATTTTCAGGAGGTTCCCTTTTTCGAAGATAAATATAGCCTTGCTTTCGCAACCATCAGCCCTTACATGTATGTGAACGGGCGTATGCTCATGTGAATAGAAGAAAAACTGCAATTCTTTGTATTCGAATACAGTGGGCAACGGTATATTGGGCGTTAATCTGATTTTAGGCATAAATCATTCATTTCTGGTTGCAAAAGTAATGCTTTGGCTTGGGTTTGATTATTACCTTTGCAGCATGATGAAACGTTTGATTCTTTGGGCTGCTTTTGCAGCACTTTTAATAATGGGCATGCAGGTAAACGCACAGGTGCAGAATCCGCCTGCGGTTTCCGACGATCAGCTTGCTTTCAGGTTTTACCAGCAAAGGGATTTTAACAAGGCACTTCCCTTATTCGAAAATCTGTATGAAACCAAAGGCGGAAACTACTTTTATTCGTTTTATCTGCAATGCCTGATGGAATTGCATGATTACAAGCAGGCCATCAAACTTGTGAAGAAGGAAACCCGCAAAAGCAACGATCCTGTCCGCATGAAAGTTGACCTGGGATATGTGTACAATTATTCCGGTGACCTCGACAATGCAAAGGAAGAATTTGAAGAAGCCATCAGCATGCTCGACAAGAACCCACAGCAGGTAAACAATCTGGCCAATGCCTTCCGCGCCCGGAATATGAATGAATACGCACTGAAAACTTTTGAAAAAGGGCGTAAAATTGTTGGCAACCAATCAGCTTACGCGCTCGAAATAGCCGGCATTTATGAAGCCACCGGTGAGTTTAACAAGATGGTGGATACCTTCCTGGAAATCCTTACGGCTGATGCCAATCAGCTTGCCGGCATACAGAGCAGGATACAGTATTACCTTTCGCAGTCAGATGAAGTTGAGTACAAAGATTACCTGCGGACATCTCTGCTGAAGAAGATACAGAAAAACCCTGATGAAAAGGTGTTTACTGAAATGATGTACTGGTTTTCAGTTCAGCAGAGTGATTATGAGATGGCTTATAAACAGGCACTGGCTTTCGAAAAACGGTTTAATGAAGATGGAGCGCGGATGCTGAGTCTGGCCCGTTTGTGTTCTGATAACGGCAATACAGAAACAGCTTCTAAATGCCTGAAACATTTGCTTTCAAAAGGAACTGAACACGCCTTATATGTGCAGTCGAACAGTGAATATCTGAAACTCAGATTTAAGATGATACGGCAGTCAGAGAAAGCGGTGCCCGTAGAAACCGCACAACTGGAGGCTGATTATAAGACTTTTCTGACACAGCAGGGTGAAACACCCGCCACCGTGGATATTATGCGGCAACTGGCCCACCTGCAAGCCTATTTTCTGAATAAGGGCGGTGAAGCAGCTGAATTGTTGCAAAAAGTGCTTGATTTTAAAAGTCTTCAGCCTGAAATTATTGCTTCTGTAAAACTGGAACTGGCTGATATTGATGTGTTCGATGGCAATGTTTGGGAAGGATCATTGTTATATGCGCAGGTTGATAAATCTGTGCCCGGTACACCGATTGGCGAGGAGGCAAAATTCAGGTATGCCCGCCTGATGTATTACATGGGCGAGTTTAACTGGGCCATGATGCATCTCGAAATTCTGCGGGGAGCCGTTGAACGCCTGATTGCCAACGATTCACAGGTATTGTATCTTTTTATCAACAATAATCTTGAGGATGATTCAACCGGCAGCGCACTCATCCTCTTCGGGCAAGCCGAATTACTGGCGTTTCAGAAAAAATATGACACTGCACTGATGGTCCTCGATTCCATCCCCATGATGTTTATGACACACGGCATTCTGGATGATGTGGCCTATAAAAAGGCTGAAATCCGTGAAATGCAGAAACAATACCTGGTTGCCGACAGCCTGTATGACCATGTAGTCCGCTTCTGGCCCGATGGCCTGCTTGCCGATGATGCAGTGTTTAAACGGGCTACGCTACAGGATAATATCCTCAAAAACAAGCTGAAGGCGATGGAACTTTACGAAAAAATTCTCATTGATTATCCGGGTAGTTTTTATGCAGATGAAGCCCGTAAAAAATTCAGATTTTTAAGGGATGGACAGGCAATCAATTAATCAAAGCGGCGACTATGTCAGGGCCAAGAAATTTCTGGGCCAGCATTTCCTGACTGATCACAATATTGCCCGTAAAATAGTAAGCTCTCTTGCCGAAGGAACTGAAAATGTACTCGAAATTGGTCCCGGAATGGGTGTTCTCACACAATTTATGCACAATGTTCAGGCTTTGAATCTTAAGATTGTGGAAATTGATCATGAATCGGTGGCATTTCTTGAGCGTAACTTTCCGGATCTTCAGGGTAAAATTCTGAATCAGGATTTTTTAAAACTGCCGTTGAATGAGGTGTTTGACAAGCAGTTTGCCATCATCGGAAATTTCCCGTACAATATTTCTTCGCAGATTCTCTTCAGGGTTTTTGAGTACCGCAATCATGTGAACGAAGTGGTAGGCATGTTTCAGAAAGAAGTAGCCAAGCGCATCGTTTCAGGCCCGGGTACCAAGGATTATGGAATCCTGAGTGTGCTGATGCAGGCATTTTACAACTGTGAGTTTCTGTTCAGTGTGAGCGAACATGTGTTTTCGCCACCACCAAAGGTTCAGAGTGGTGTAATCAGGCTACGGCGTAATACAACAGCTTCACTTTCATGCGATGAGGCGCTGTTTGTAAAGGTTGTAAAAGCAGGGTTTAACCAACGGCGCAAAACGCTCAGAAATGCCTTGTCGTCCTTTTCAATTCAGCGGAACCCTCAGATTGACGAATTGCTGACCCTTCGTGCCGAAACCCTGGGCGTGGGTGAGTTTATTGCCCTGACGAACGCTGTGGGGATTTCTCCGGAATTATAATTGTAATTTTGTAACCTGTTTTTGTGTTTAATCTTGTAGCCCTTTATGAGCAAAGCCAATTCAAAACCCAGTTCAAAACCTGTAACATCTCCAGAAAATAAGCTAAACCGGAATATTTATATCCTTTTAGTTGTATGGTGTTTCATCCTCTATGGCAATACAATTCGCAATGATTATTCTCTTGATGATGTGCTTGTTACGGCACAAAATCAGGTAGTTGCCCAGGGAATAAAAGCAATCCCCGAAATTTTTACAAGTTTTTATTACGAAACCAGCGGCAATGCCGGAACACTCGCCTTTGGTTACCGGCCCATTACGAAGGCCACATTTGCCATAGAAGCTAGCTTTTTTGGTGAAAACCCGCATGTGGGGCATTTTATCAATATTTTGCTGTATGCACTCACCGCCATTGTGTTGTTCAGGGTGCTGAGG
>CAZKCK010000348.1:0-3785 GCA_964550695.1 uncultured Bacteroidales bacterium
GGGTTTTCAGTAAACCCCGGCACATGGTCGTTTGGGATTGGTTTTAAAACAAGGTATGTTGATGCCGATATTGCTGCGGTTAAACATCCTGTGGCCGGTTTTGCTCCGCAGATTTCAGTTATCTGTTCGTTCTAAATCGCATAAAAGCCAGTCAGATGAATAAAATGATAATCAAATCTGCGATACTGTTCTGCATTATTTTATCGGCAAGCAGCTTACATGCCCAGCAACCCGTAAGCGGCGACAGCATTATCAACAAACAGGTGGAGATGCTGGTCGAAAAAACCGATGCTTCGGCTGATTTTACCGAATTTGCCGAGGATTTCGAAATTCTGGCCGCCAATCCCGTAAACATCAACACCCGCGATGCCTCCGAGCTGGCGCGGCTGTTCTTCCTGAACAAATCACAGCAGTACCGCATATTGGCTTACACCACTACCTATGGCGATCTGGTTTCGGTATACGAACTTTCAGGCATCGATGGCATGGATTCACTGGCAATTGCCCGTATTCTGCCGTATATTACCGTTGCTCCCTCCACTGAGGATAAGCTGAATATTTCAAATGTATTCAGGTGGGGCACAAACAAGCTGCTGATGCGATACCAGACAGTGGTTGAGGAACAGAAAGGCTATTCAGAGGCCACCGATTCATTGCTGGCTGCCAACCCCGATGCACGCTATCTGGGTAGCCCGGCCAGGCTGTATCTCCGCTATGGATTTGATTATAAAGGCCGTGTACGGTTTGGCGTTTTGGGCGATAAAGACCCCGGTGAAGAGTTTTTTGGCGGATCTCAAAAGAAGGGATTCGATTTTTACTCAGCATATTTCTGGGCAAAAAATATTGGCGTATTTAAACGTATCGCTGTCGGCGACTATCATCTGTCGTTTGGCCAGGGACTTACAATGTGGAGCGGATTGTCGTTCGGGAAAGCCGGTGTGGGCTCCGGTTTTTCACAGCAGTCGAGAGGCATCAGACCGAATACCTCCACCAATGAGGCAATGTTTATGCGCGGTGTGGCGGCGGCTTCGGCTTACAAAAATTTTACACTTACCGGCTTCTTTTCAGCATTGCCAATCGATGCCACACCTGAATCAAAAGATACTGCCGATGGGATTTTCCGCACCATCGATATCACCGGACTGCACCGCACACCTTCAGAAATAGCCGGCAAAGGAAACATTACCGTAACTACTGCCGGAGGTAACCTCACCTATTCAGGGAGCATATTTACCGCCGGAATTACTGCCGTTTCCACAAAATTCAGCGGTGATTTTGCCGGCAATGTAAGCCTGTATCAATTGTTCCAGACTCAGCAGCAGCACGAGCTTACAATAGGTGCTGATGCCCGGGTGTATTTGCGTAAAACCGAAATCGCGGGTGAAATCAGCAGGGATGTGAACGGAAATCTGGCCGGGATTGTAAATGGCAGTTTTGAATTTGATCCAAGGTTCACCCTGATGCTGATTTACCGGAATTACAACAAATCATTTAAGAACTTTTACAGCAATGCTTTTGGCGAAGGCAGCACCACATCGAACGAAGAGGGTGTATATATTGGATTCAGGGCCCAGCCCGGGAAAAAACTACAGCTCACCGTTTACGCTGATTTTTACCGCTTTCCATGGCTGAAATACCGTGTTGATGCGCCCTCCAACGGACAGGAATACTATGCCCTTGCTGAATACAGGCTGAACAGGAATGTTACGGCCAACCTGCGTTACAGGTTCGAACAAAAACCATTGAACAGCAGCCTGACCGATGAAAAAACCAATGGCATCGGGACTGTTAATACCCACAACCTGCGTTTCAATATTGAATACCAGCCCGTAAAGGATGTTGTGTTTGCAAACCGCGCCGAAATGGCAATGTATCAAATGGATTCAAAAAATCAGGAAGCCGGTTTTGTGGTGTTTCAGGATATTACCTGGAAACCTGCTGATTTTCCGTTTTCAGTAAGCGCACGCTACGCCCTGTTTAACACTGACAGTTACAATACACGTATTTATGCCTACGAAAAAGATGCTCCCTATTCATTTTCAGTGCCATCATATTACGACAGGGGAAGCAGGTTCTATTGTTTGATTGGTTATGAAAAAGGCAGATGGCTGGATGTAAACTTCAGAATTGGCACCACAATTTACAATGATTTACAAACCATCGGAAGCGGCCTGACTGAAATTGAAGGAAATACCAAAACAGAAGCCAAGCTTCAGGTGATGCTGAAGTTTTAAACGGCCAACAACTTATATTACCTTTCAGCACCCGTTATTGCCGCCCGGCAACAATTTAACCATGCCTTAACGTATCATCAAAAATAAACCTCATGATCTCACGTTTAAAGTTTATCTTTAACAATAAATTCAGTAACAACTTTTTATGGATAAAATACGCATTCTTTGGGCTGACGATGAAATTGACATGCTGAAGGCACACATCATTTTCCTTGAACAAAAAGGTTATGAAGTACACACCAGCAACAACGGCGGTGAAGCACTCGACATGCTCAGGCAGACACATTTTGATATTATCTTCCTTGATGAAAACATGCCGGGACTTTCGGGCCTTGAAACGCTTCAGGAAATAAAATCGATGAATCCCGGAATGCCTGTGGTAATGATTACCAAAAGTGAAGAAGAGACCATTATGGAAGATGCCATAGGTTCAAACATTTCTGATTACCTGATAAAACCCGTAAAACCGAATCAGATCCTGCTCTGCCTGAAAAAAAATCTCGAGAAAAAAGAGCTTGTCAGCCAGAAAACCTCGTTTGAATACCAGCAGGAATTCAGAAATATAGGAATGGAAATCTCAAACAATCTCAATTTCACTGAATGGGCCGATATTTACCGCAAAATAGTGGGTTGGGAACTGCGCCTCCAGAACTCAAACGATGAAGGCATGAACGAAGTGCTGAAGATGCAGAAAGAAGAAGCCAACAAGGTTTTTGCCCGCTTTTATGAAAACAATTACTCCGACTGGCTAAACGGACGCACCACCGACCGGCCCGTGATGTCGCATACACTTTTCCGCGACAAGGTTTTTCAGGTGCTCGATGAACCCGGCAATACCATGATGATCCTCATCGACAATCTGCGGTATGATCAGTGGAAGGTTATTCAACCCATCATCGAGGAGTTTTACCGCGTTGAACGCGATGAACTCTATTATAGCATTTTGCCCACCGTTACCCAATTTGCACGGAATGCGCTCTTTGCCGGCCTGCTGCCTTCAGAAATCGAAAAGAAATACCCCAACTGGTGGCTCAACGATTGGGACGAAGGCACCAAAAACCAGCACGAAGAAGACTTGCTTGGCGAACAGATGAAACGCTTCGGGCGTGATATGCGCTTTCAGTTTACCAAGGTGCTGAACCTGAATGTAGGCCGCAAACTGGTTGAATCGTTGCCGAATATTGTTACAAACAAGTTCAATGTAATTGTATATAATTTTGTCGACATGCTCTCGCATGCCCGCACCGAAATGGAAATCATACGTGAGCTGGCCGATAATGAAGCCGCATACCGTTCGCTAACCGTGTCGTGGTTTGAGCATTCACCGCTGTTTGACATCATAAAATACCTTGCTTCCAAAAAAATCAATATCTGCATTACAACCGACCATGGTTCAATCAGGGTGCAAAACGCCGTTAAGGTGATTGGCGACAAACAAACCAATTCAAACCTCAGGTTTAAATCAGGCAAAAACCTTAATTTTAATAAGAAAGACTGTTTTCTGATTAAAAGCCCTGATGATGCACACCTGCCCAAAGGCAATGTAAGTTC
>CAZKCK010000349.1:0-1123 GCA_964550695.1 uncultured Bacteroidales bacterium
GTCCGGGACACCGCTGCGACTGCCAATAATTCCACTTCAACTGCCAATAATTCCGATTCAAATGAAAATAATGCCGCAGCAAATAAAAATAATGCCGCAGCAAATGAAAATAATGCCGCAGCAAATGAAAATAATGCCGCAGCAAGTGAATATAATGCCGCAGCAAGTGTAAAAAACGCCACTGCGGGTTTCTGAGACACCGCTGCAAGTATCCGAAATGCCATCGTATACTTTTATTACGATTCTTTTGGCTACCTAAACTATGTAAATGGCTGTTTTGAAGTGCAAAATGCTGCTGAACCGTTCAATATGCCAGGTTTGCTGAATATTCCATCACCCTTTGATTCACTTTTTATAAAATTACATATCTTTGTGTACATGATTTCAATCATATATGCAGTTTATCAACACTATACTCCCGAATTGGGTGATAAAGGCTGATTTTGTCATACTGAAAAACGAAATAGAATGCATATTTAAAAAAAACATTATCGTAAATGAGACACTTCTTCCTTTTTATCTTTCTAACATTATGTAACGGACTTATTACTTGTCAAGATATTATTGTTAAGAACAAACCCGAAAACAAGTTAATAAATTATAATATTTCGCTAGATAAATTAATTGATTCATTGAATCTGAATAAAATGCATGCTAGGATACATGTGTCTAAATTGAAGTATTTATTGTCGATTTCAATTGATTCAAAAATAGTAAAAAGCTATCCAATAGTTCTAGGTACTGACCCTGTTAATGACAAGTTTAGGGAGGGGGACAGATGTACTCCTGAAGGTATGTTTAAAATAAAAGCAATGTATCCACACAAGTCATGGTCAAAATTTATTTGGTTTGATTATCCTAATGTTGAATCTTATAAAAAACATAATCAAGCAAAGAAAAATAAGGTAATACCCAAGAACTCAACAATTGGTGGCGATGTTGGAATACATGGAGTACCAAATGGAGCAGATTATACTATTGATGCGCGGCACAATTGGACATGGGGATGTGTTTCATTAAAAAATAGTGATATTAATGAAATTTATAGATTTGTATTTGTAGGAATGATTGTTGAGATTGAAAAATAAGTAAACATGCTAATCAACAGGAATTCATGTGTTTG
>CAZKCK010000349.1:1133-3782 GCA_964550695.1 uncultured Bacteroidales bacterium
GCTATCCGGCATGAACTCCCGGTTGAATTCAATCAGCCGGCTGTAAGCCGGTGCAATGGGTTATCCGGGGATTATGAAAGATGTTTCGCGACAAATCTAAACATTTTTCAATTTATTATCGTATAAATTGCAAAAGGGGCTTTTTTGAAGGGCATAATGCTGCTGAACCTTTCGGTGTGAAGAGTTTGTTAAATATTCAATGACCCTTTGATACACTATTTTAAAAATAACATATCTTTGCATACATGATTTCAATACTATATGATGTTTAGCAACCCTGTATGCCTGAATTGGGTATAAAGGTTGGTTTTGTGATACTGAAAAGTAAGTTGTAAACCAGTTGAATTGCAGATATTCTCTACTAAGTAATTGTAAAAACGGATACACTATGGAAACAAAATTAAATTGGAAGAAAGGGATTTTTAAAGAAACTTTTGAAATATATTCAAATGGGGTATTGGTTGGTACCCTGAAAGAGAATATCTGGAAACAAATAGCTTATGGAGAATTAAATGGGAAAAAGGCAATTTTCAAAACTCATGGATTCTTTAAACAAGAAACCCAAATCATGGAACCAGATACTAATTATAACATAGGGAAAATTACTTACAATTCGTGGATGACAAAGGCCACAATTGAATATAATAATAAGGAGGCAAACTGGAAATACGATAATACCTGGAATACAAAATGGAGTATTGGCAATTCAGAAGGTGTTCAGATACGTTATCAAGGTTCATCATCAAAGGGCACTATTGAGCATCAAACGGGAGATGATTTGCTTATTTTATCAGGTTTATTTGTTACAAATTATTATTGGCAGATTTCAATAGCTGCTATAGTTGCAGTCTTTATTCCAATTTTTGCAACTTTGCATTGAAATATAAACAAACAGTAATCAATAGCGTGTATAAGACATTGCTGACCAAGGATTTGCGTAAGCTGGCTATTTGGTAACCTTATTCTGCCACAAAGTTCTTTGACTACACAGCAAGCGGAATTTCAGATGGTATACCTGAACTTGCGAAAACAGGTGCTGCATTTTAGCGACCTTATACAACTTCAGCAGCATATTGAATGTCTGATTGATGAATGTTTGAAATTGGAGTGTTGGCCTTTTTTTCTTTTTGCTGTTTATCCAACTTATCCGGTTTCAAGTGTTAACTTTGTGTCGGCCTTCCAAACTTTTACTGATGAGACCTCCTTTACGTCATTTTCTTATAATTCTTTTCGTTTTATTTTCAGGGATACACCTTCAGGCACAACTGA
Source organism: uncultured Bacteroidales bacterium (assembly GCA_964550695.1). GTDB lineage: Bacteria > Bacteroidota > Bacteroidia > Bacteroidales > TTA-H9 > CAZKCK01. The sequence goes on from CAZKCK010000349.1 coordinate 2,403, forward strand.
ATGTAACCGTGAACCACAATGCAACCGCACTACTGAATGTTTTGCTGGGGCAGGGCGTTACGGTTTCGAATGTTACGGCCACCGGCTTGCAGTCGAATAACGGGAATGTCTGGGCTGCCGGAATATTTTCACAGGGTGATGCAGCCGGAATCGGGATTGATTCAGGAATCATTCTTACTTCAGGCAGTGCCTTACTGGCGATGGGGCCAAACAACTCATCAGGTGCATGCAGTGATAACGGAAATCCCGGAGACCCTGATCTGACTGCTCTGGCAGGAACAGGTACAAATGATGCCTGCATTCTTGAGTTTGATTTTATCCCGATGTACGACACCATCAGTTTCAGGTATGTGTTTGGTTCAGATGAATACCATCAATATGTTAATTCAATTAATGACGTTTTTGCATTTTTTATTACCGGACAGAATCCTGCGGGCGGTAACTATGTTAAACAAAACATTGCACTTATTCCGGTTGTAAATCAGGTAGTAAGCATCAACACCATTAATTTTGGTCCGGGTCCTGACTGCCCGCACGGAGAAGGATGCTTAAACTGTAATTATCTGATTGATAACTGTGAATCAAACAAAGGTATTCAATACGATGCCTACACAGTGGTAATGACTGCTATGGCACTGGTTGTGCCATGTACATCGTATCATTTAAAAATAGCCATAGCCGATGCGGTTGACGGTGTACTGGATTCAGGTGTTTTTCTGGAAGCAGGAAGTTTTTCGAGTCCGGGGATTACCATCACCCCTGTATATACAACTCCGGGCAATGTTCAGATGGCTGTTGAAGGCTGCACCATGGCCAATCTGCAGATAGAACTGCCGTTTGTAAGCCCCGATACTGTTTGGATAGTTTTCGACAGTATACGCGGGACAGCCATCAATGGAATTGATTACAATTATTTAAATGACAGCGTTTTTGTAGTGCCGGGGCAACTCACAACAACAATTCAGATAAATCCGGTGTATGATGCAGTTACTGAACCCATCGAAAATATACTGTTTTATTATTCATCAACTTCATGTTCCGGAACAACGGTTTCATCGATTGAAATTCTGATTGCCAGTTTTAGTCCTGTAAATATAGGTGCCAATCAGGAAGTATGTGCCGGACAAGTCGTTACCTTTGATGCTGGTGCGGGGTATCAGGATTATACGTGGCAGGACGGATCGAAACTGCAAACGTTTACAGCAGGTGCCTCAGGAACTTATACGGTAAATGTTGTGGATATCTATGGCTGTCCGTCAAGTGATTCGGCTAACCTTACGGTGAATCCGCTGCCGGGGGTGGTGCCGATAAAGCATAATTGAGGCAATAGGCAACAGGCAATAGGCAATAGGCAATAGGCAACAGGCAATAGGCAAAAGG
>CAZKCK010000350.1:0-3781 GCA_964550695.1 uncultured Bacteroidales bacterium
ACTTGCCATTCATACTCCGCCACATGCCAATCACATGCCGCCACCTGCCATTCAGGCAGTGACACCTGCCATTCACATGCCGCCACTTGCCAATCACATGCCGCCACCTGCCATTCAGGCAGTGACACTTTCAATTCAGATAGCTCCAATTCATCTCTGGCTGAAAGCACAATTAGCCAAAATCTGCAAATACTACAATTTAATTGCCTCAGGATCTTCTTAGCCGCTTCTGTAAAGCATATATGGCAACCCCACAAAATGGTTCAGCCTCATTAGCCCTGTTTCTGGAACGCCATTTAACAATGAGACGGTTGATTTCCTGAAATGTCCGCTGGTTATCGTCTTTATTCAATTCATCTGTAACTGCCTGAAACACTTCTTTCCGGTACCGGACAAGCTTTGGTGAATTCAGATTGAGTATAACCAAATCAGCGTGCATCTGCTCATTATCTGAATTTATCCTGCCATCGGCAGTATACCGTATCATATACTCTACATGAACTGCCGGGTTTGCTGGGTTAAAATTCAATGGATTGTTACCTTTATGGGTATCACAATGCTGCTGAACAGGTGGGTTGCCTTGTCCACCATCACAACAAGCAAGCAACATCCTATAATCCAAATCGCTGTGCCGGCTGTGCCAGTGTTCAATTTTTACAGTGAGGTTGTTATCATGAATTCTATTCAAACAATATGCGCAAATGTAACCCTGCTCTTCAAGAAGATTCTGCCTGATGGCATCTTTCACCGGGGTAAACATGGGCCCATCATACACAGTACCCGGCTTTAACCGGTATTCAGTCAACAAGCGTGGTTCTGCTTTTTTTACGATCGAAATCATACCTACAATTTTTGCATGGCAATCAGGGTTTCTGCCCTGATCAACTCAGGGCTTGTACCGTTGATTTTGCCTTTCATCTGCTCAATCAATCTTTCCGCCAAACCGAAATTTTGCTTATCAATCGAATCAAAAAGTTCCGTCAAATCCCTGGCAGTTTCTAAATCACGTTCACTGCTGCCCATCAAAACATCAAGGATGTAATTTGAATCAAAGCCAAGAGCCTGATCAGGGGTTGAACTCATGATATTGCCATCGGCTCCGGCATACAGCAACCTGATATTTTCACCCTTTACCTCTCCTAAAGCCTGGGGTGAATGTGTTGAAACCACAAACTGGCAGTTGGGAAAAACTTTGCCCAGTTGCAAAACAAAATGCCGCTGCCACTGTGGATGCAGGTGCAGTTCAATTTCATCTATCAGTACAATTCCTTCTCCTTCAAGCGGATTTAACAGTATGGGATTGGCAATTGCCATGCGTCGTGCTAAATCGCCAACCAGGGCAAGTGTACATTTTTCACCATCCGAAAGCTGATCTATCCGAACCTCTTTACCTTGTTTCCTGACCACCATCCTGAGCGGGCTGCGCCTTACCGACAAATTCTTGAACCCGGGAAGAAAATGTTCAACCGCCATACGAACAGCATCTAGCTGCCTGTCAGGATAAACCTGCGCCTGATAGGGGTAGTAGGTATCAGGTTCTGCAATCATATTATCCACGCCTTCGCTTAACAGGCTTTTAAATTCATTTTCCAAATCCTCACGGTTGCGGAACCATTCAAAAAAATCTCTGAAATTGGCGGCGCCTGAGAGCGCACCATTGTATAAAGCCAACGAATCAAAATCATGTTTCTGGCGGATACGCAGTGGGATGTCGAGCACTGAACGCGTAACGGGATAATAAGCAAACAACGGTAATGGATGATCTAACTGATTCAATGAATACCCGTCCCTGATATGCCTTGCCAACTCTGCGGCCCCTTTCAGATCAGATTGTTCGGTGGGTTTGTTGAAGCCTTTAGCCGGTTTTACCAATTGCCACCATTTACCATCATCCAACTGAACTTTTACGAGTCCGAAAGGTTTTCCATTCTGAATATCAGTATCCTTTAACATCATACCCTGCGCATTTTCGCGCCTTACGCGGGCTGCAGGCCATGAAAGCAACAGGGCGAGGGCATCTAGCAACGAGGTTTTCCCGACCCCGTTTACGCCTACCAAAACTGTAAGGTTGGGATGAAACCCGAACGTTGTATCCTGGTAGCCCCTGAAATTTGTTAAATGCAATTGTATAATTCTCATTGTAAGCAATGTGTTAGTTAACGCAAAGAAACTAAAAACTAATCAGAAGCAAGATTACCTATTATTTCAAGAATATAGGAAGATTTAATTGCCACGCCTTTATGACAATCAGAACCTCTAACCATCATTCCATATACTGTACTATCAAACACAACACCACCTCCACTAATTCCATCGCCCCCGAATTCAGATAATTCAATACAATTGTGATAATATCGCCATGCATCAATTCCATTAGAAAATTTTGATGGAGCCTCAAAATTATTCCTGACAAAAGCATCAATTACAGCTATGCCATCTACTCCGATTGGAAAACCAATTAATTGAATTGCCTTGTTAACATCAGGTAGAATTTTGGACAAGGTGTACATAGGACTTGCTAAAACACCAGTGGGTTTCCGGAAAATTGTTAAATCATGGTATGTATGATTTTCCTTTTCGTCTTCACCTGCAGGAATATAATCTTCAAAAATTGGCTCTGTGAGAAAAAATTTCTCACCGTTAACTAAAATACAATAACTAGCTTTATGACGGATTTTTCCATCAGGGTAAAAGGTATGCGCAGCAGTAATCACAAACTCATCCGTCAATATTGCTGATGCTGAAATTTCCTGTTTGCTTTCGAAAATCTCTAAAATAGGTATAACCATTTATCGTTTTATTTAGTTCCGGAGCCCAAACAATATTAATTCATCAAAGCTATTATGATAATTTAATTAGCTTTAATTTAAATATTTGCAATTTTTATTATATTAAAAAACAAATCATATAACTATTCAAATATCTTTTTATACCAACTGGATAAGTCCTCTCTAATCAACTTATGGTATTGATACAAATATAATGCTAACTCAAATTCAGCACGCTTTTTATAGAACTTGTTAACAGTTAAATATCCATAAAAATTACCCTCTTTGTCAACAATAACAGGTGGATTTGTTGAAAATTCACTCCAAGGGCTTTCGGAACTAAATAAACTACCATAAGTACCATACTCATTCCAAATTGATTTTTGACTGAATTTATTTCCATAAGTTCCATAATTATTCCATACAGAATTTTGGTCAAACTCACTACAATTTAAGCATCCCAAATAAAGATTATTGTCCTTTCCACTATACAAGTGTAGCGTTTGTGAAACCACTGTGAATGGAATAAGGAATAGTAGTATATTGAAATAACACTTCATAAATAATAAATTCTTCTGATAAATAATAATCTTTCCCACTCAAATCTCCAAAACTGAATTAATGATTCCTTGGTTAAAAAGAATTCCAGTTTCAAAAGAAGAAGCAAGCCAGTTTCTATTAACGTTAAATTTAACAAAGTCTTTGGTATCAATCATAGAAGGAGCAATCTGAGTAAATGATTTTTTATTAGGACAAATGAACCAATTACAAAAGTAAAGACAATTTCAAATGTTCTCATAATCAAGTAATTTAAAACATACCCAATAAAAATCAAATTCATTTATAACATACGTCTAAATCTATATTTCAATACTATACATGTACCATAATAGTTATAGTATTCCGTACTCATTTTTATTTCAATAAGAAAACCCTTGCTATAAAACCATTCATTTGCCTGACCTCTTTCATATCTTTTATTGCAATCATTAATCATCTTTGCCTTTGTAATT
>CAZKCK010000351.1:0-3751 GCA_964550695.1 uncultured Bacteroidales bacterium
ATGTTGCCATTTGCTCCACCGTAACATAAAGGATCTGTGGTTCTACCGCTGACTGCAAGAGCATTGGCAGGTTGAGTTACTTCCGCTGTTCCGGTAGCTGTGCAATTAGTTGCATCCGTAACTGTAACAGAATAGGTGCCTGCAGTTAATCCATAGATAGTGGCATTGTTGGATCCATTATTCCACAAATAACTATAAGGTGCTGTTCCTCCACCAGGCGTAACTTTGGCTATGCCAGTAGCTTGACCATTGCAAATAACATTGGCTAAAGTAGTAGCTGTAGCTGTAACAGTTTTAATGTTCAATACCATATTATCGCTAACTGAGGAACAAGAATTTGTAGCAGCGAAAGTGAGGGTAACCTGACCTGCAGTAATATCGGCAGGACTAGGTGTATAAGTTGGGTTTTGAGTTGTGCCGCTTGCTGTAAAAGCTCCGGTTCCGGTAGAAGTCCAAAGATAAGTAGTTGAATTTGTAGCAACTGCTGTACTTAATGCATAGGTAGATCCAGCACATATTGTTGCATCAACTCCGGCATAAGCGGTTGGGGCTTTCGTTATGGTTAAAGTCATTTCATCATAACCAGCTGCACATGGTATTCCGCAACAACTTGCGCATTGCATGTATAATATAACAGATCCGTTTGCAATATCTGTTGCTCCCGGATAATACATCGGGCTCAACATATTGGCATTGTTAAAATATCCGTCACCTAAAGTACCCCAGCTCATTGTTCCACAATCGGGTGAAGCTGTACCTGTTAATTGATAAGGTGATCCCTGACAAACTGATCCTGGAGCTCCGGCATCAACCACGCAAGGAGCATATACAGTTACTTCAACTATATCCTGCACGCTTCCACAAGCACCGTTTGTAATAGTCCAGGCGAAAGTGTATGTTCCTATACTAAGATTAGATATCGCAGAAGTTGGACTAGTAGGGGTAGAAATTGTTGCATTGTTACCACCTGATGGTTTTGAAACCTGGGTCCACACACCAGTACCGTATACAGGTGTATTCCCGGAAAGGGTTGTACTGTTTAAAGTCGAACATAGTTTTTGATCGGCCCCGGCGTAAGCTGGTGTTGGAGGATTGTAATTAGTCACATTCACCCTGTCACTTGTTGAACAGGTGCCATTATTGTTAGTGTATTCAAAAATATATGGCGTTGAACCTGAAACTAAACCAGTAACAATTGCTATGCTTCCACTTGGAGGGAAAACACTAGGCGTAGGTGCACCAGATGGACCTGAGCCTGCTACAAAACTCCAGCTTCCGGAGCCTTGTGAAGGCGTATTGCCGATGAGGAAAACAGAAGTTGCATTACACAATGTTTGATCGTTTCCTGCATTAGCTGTTGTTGAAACAGTAATATTTACTACATCGTTTGTACAACAAACCGGATCTGCATTATCACACCATTTGAATGTAATCGCATCAGTACCTGAGTACCCAAGGGTCGGTGTGTAATTGAATGTACTGCCACTTACCCAATCTATTGTTCCATGCGAAGGGCCCGAAACCCATGAAATGGTTAATGGAAGCCCTGCAGGCGAATAATCACCATTGCTTAAATTAATTGCACTGCTTGCCCCGCTACATGCTAAAACAGTTTCATCGTAGGTTACTGGACAACAGTGGTTTAGCGTAACATTAACATCGGAAGTTGATGGTGTACATGCCCCGTTTGAAATTGTCCAACGGAAAGTGTAAGTAATGCTCCCTATATTAGTTCCAAATCCAAGATTTGTGATGGTTGTCCCAGGCAGGGCTGCATTTGTTATACTAGGTGTAAGGGCACCTGATGGAATAGTTACCACACTCCATGCACCGGTTCCAACTGATGGTGTGTTACCAGCCATTGTAACCGTATTTGCTGAAGCAGTCCCACAGATTGTCTGGGCTGGACCTGCTGCTGCGGTTGTTGGAGTAGATGCAACTGTAATCGTAAATGATACAGGAGTACCATCGCAAATAACCGCATTATTGGTATAATGTGGAGTAACCTGAATTGTTGCCACAACTGGTAGCGCCGTGCTGTTGGTTGCAATGAACGAGCCAATATCACCATTCCCGCTTCCTGCCAGATTTATACTTGTATTGTTATTCGTCCATGTGTAGGTTGCTGTCCCTCCACTCACGTTAGTAGTAAAGTTAATGGCTGCAGTTGAAGAACCATTACATAACGTTTGATTGACAGGAGTATTTACCTGAGCACTTGGATTTACAGTAACAACAACATCTACAGCAGTTCCAGTACATCCCCCTATTATAGGTGTAATGTGATAGGTTATAGTTGCAGGTGAAGTTGAATTGTTAACAAGTGTTTCCACTATTGGATTACTGGTTCCTGATAGGCTAAAACCTGATGCATTACCTGTGGTCAGTGAAGCTGTCCACGAATAAGTTACAGTTGTACCAGTGTTTGTAGTAGAAAGTGCAATGTTGGTAGCAGTTCCACTACAAACCGTTTGAGTCGCCGGAGCACTTACATTTGGTGTTGGATTAACAGTTACATCCAAATCAAATGGTATCCCGGAACAGCCACTTGCGTTCGCTGGTGTAATTGTATATCTTACTATTCCTGGCGATGTGCCACTGTTTGATAAGGTGTGGTTGATTGCGGTTCCGCACCCTGAAGCACAATTGCTAAAACCAGTTATAGTTCCACCGGTTGGAGAGGACTGTATAGCTGCCACCCAGGTAAATGTGGTTCCCGGTGTATCTGATGTAATAGTATAATTTACACCCGCGTTATTACAGATAGTTTTAGAAGCTGCACTGTTTACAGTAAGAGTTGGGTTTATTGTATAATTAAAAGTTTGTGGGGTACCTACACAGCTCACACTACCATAGTATAATGTGGGAGTAACTGTTACAGTGGCCACAACAGGCAATGCCGTTGTATTGGAAGCAATAAAAGCCCCTATATCTCCTGTACCACTTGCTGCAAGTCCTATGCTCGGTGTATTGTTGGTCCATGCATAATTTGTGGTGGTTCCACCTCCGTTTATTGTACTAAAGGTTATGGCTGTAGTGCTTACTCCGTTACAAACCACCTGATCTGCTGGATCACCCACCTGTCCGCTTGGGTTCACCGTTATAGTGAACGATTTTGAAGCTCCGTCGCAGGTAACATTAGTATAATGAGGTGTTACGACAATTGTGGCAACCAATGGTGTTGTACCAGTGTTTATTGCGGTAAAAGGCCCTACATTCCCAGTCCCACTACTAGCTAAACCTATAGAGGTTAATGAGTTAGTCCACGAATATGTAGTAATACCCAATGTGTTTTGGGTTGTAAATACTACTTCTGTTGGATAATTATCTTTACATACTTCTACATTAGCTGGTTGATCCACCTGTCCGGATGGATCCACTTTGATAGTAAAAGTTTGGGTTGGTCCCTGACAAATCATACCGGCATACTCAAAATGCGGTGTCACAATAATGGTGGCAGTTACTGGGGATGCACCCATATTGGTACCGATAAAAGCAGGAATATTACCTGAACCCCCTGAAGCTAATCCTATAGACGTTTCATTGTTGACCCATGTATAAGTGGTTGTACCACCTGAGTTGCCAGTAGAGAAAGTTATCGCGGCAGTTGATGTTCCATTGCAAATTACTTGATTGCCAGGGAAATAGGCCTGCCCTGATGGATTAACTGTAACAACAACATTTATAGGTGTTCCCGCGCATGATCCGATTAATGGTGTTATTACATAAGTAACTGTTGCAGGCGAAGTTG
>CAZKCK010000352.1:0-3707 GCA_964550695.1 uncultured Bacteroidales bacterium
GGATTGAAAAAGCTGGATTTTCAAAGCCCATATATTGATCGGAAATGAGAAAGAACTACACTGAGTTCCACAGAGTAATTTTTAATTCTTAATTTTTAATTTTTAATTGGTTATGACCTTAGTTTTCTGAAAGTTCTTTTAATAAATGTGAAATGATCGAATTCAATCATAACTTAGCAACACATTATCATTATATTACAAACATCCATAATTCATAATTAAAAATTTAAAATTCATGATTCTTCATGATGTCTAAAGTTCCGGTTATTATTTTATACCTGCTTTTAATCTTTCCTCCGACCATCCGGGCACAGAAGACTTTTTGCAATCCCATCAACCTTGATTATGCCTATTGCCCTATCCCCAATTTTACTGAATCAGGCAGGCACCGCGCCACTGCCGATCCTGTAATTGTACGGTACAAGGATGATTATTACCTTTTCTCGACCAATCAGTGGGGTTATTGGTGGAGCAATGACTTAAACCACTGGAATTTTGTTTCCAGATCATTTCTGAAACCTTATCATCATGTGTACGATGATCTTTGTGCTCCGGCAGTCTGGGTTCAGGGAGATACATTGCTGGTTTTCGGTTCAACATACTCCTCTGATTTTCCGGTATGGATGAGCACCAATCCCAAAGCCAACCTTTGGAAGGAAGCTGTGGATTCTTTGAAGATCGGGGGCTGGGATCCGGCATTTTTTACGGATGATGACGGAAAGTTATACATGTACAATGGCAGCAGCAATACGTTTCCGCTGTATGGAGTTGAAATGAACCGTAAAACATTTCAACCTGAAGGTGAGCGCCGTGAATTGCTCCGGCTTGATGATAAACGTTTTGGATGGCAACGTTTCGGAGAGCACAGTGACAATACCTTTCTGGATCCTTTTATTGAAGGTTCGTGGATGACAAGGCACAACAACCTGTATTACCTGCAGTACGGTGCTCCCGGAACCGAATTCAGCGGTTATGCCGACGGTGTGGCGGTGTCGGATCATCCGCTCGGACCCTTTACGCATCAACCGGTGCCATTTTCATACAAACCCGGAGGTTTTGCACGGGGCGCCGGTCATGGTTCAACCTTTACCGATACATGGGGAAACTACTGGCACATCAGTACCATAGCCATCTCCGTCAAGAATAACTTCGAGCGGCGCCTGGGCATCTGGCCTGCTGGTTTTGATGTTGATAATACAATGTATTGCAACACAGCCTATGGCGATTATCCTTATTACCTGCCCGACGGAAAGGCTGACCATACAAAGACCCGCTTTACCGGATGGATGCTGCTCAACTACTGCAAACCTGTTACCGTTTCTTCCACTTTGGGAGGTTATTATCCGAATTATGCCGTTGATGAAAAAATACAGACCTGCTGGAGTGCAGCCACAGGAAATAATGGAGAATGGATTGCCACGGATCTGGGTGCCGGGTCTGTTGTGAATGCCATTCAAATCAATTATGCGGATCAGGATGCTGAGTTCCTTGGTAAACAGACTGGCATTTGCCATCAGTACATGCTCTGGAAATCAAATGACGGGGAACACTGGCAGGTGTTGATTGATAAAAGCAACAATACTACTGATGTTCCGCACGACTACATCGAATTGTCAGAACCGGTACAAACCCGTTTTCTGAAACTTGAAAACATACATGTTCCCACCGGCAAATTTGCCATCAGCGGGTTCAGGGTATTCGGTAAGGGTCAGGGAGAAGTGCCTGATACCGTTAAAAACTTTATGGTATTGCGTACTGAGACTGATAAACGCTCGGCCTGGATTAAATGGTATCAGGTGGATGCGGCAACAGGATACAATATTTATTTCGGGATTGCCCCTGATAAGCTGTACAACAGTATTCTGGTATATGGTGTCAATGAATATTGGTTTAAAGCCATGGATAAGAACATTCCTTATTATTTTTGTATCGAGGCTTTCAATGAAAACGGAGTTTCGAAACGCACACAAATTGTTAAATCTGAATAAAAACCACTTCAAAATGAAAATGTCGAAATTAATTGCTTTCATCGCCGGAATCCTTATGGTGACAGGGCTTCAGGCTCAGCAAAATCAAAATGAAAAAATGAAGAAGTTTATTGATGACCTGATGGTCAAAATGACCCTGGAGGAAAAGCTCGGGCAGATCAATCTTCCCGGTGCAGGGGATATCACCACCGGTCAGGCCTCCAGTTCCGATATCGGAAAGAAGATAAGAGAAGGTAAAGTCGGCGGACTCTTTAACATCAAAAGCGTCGAAAAAATCAAAGCCGTTCAGAAAGTGGCCGTTGAAGAAAGCCGTCTGAAAATCCCCCTGATCTTCGGTATGGACGTCATTCACGGTTATCAGACTGTTTTTCCCATTCCGCTTGGGTTATCATGTACCTGGGATATGAAGCTTATTGAGGAGAGTGCCCGCATTGCTGCTCAGGAAGCCAGTGCCGACGGCATCTGCTGGACTTTTTCACCCATGGTTGATATTGCCCGCGACCCGCGCTGGGGACGTATTGCTGAAGGAAGCGGCGAAGATGCTTACCTGGGTTCACAAATTGCAAAAGCCATGGTGAAAGGCTATCAGGGCGATGATCTTACAAAAAACAATACCATCATGGCCTGTGTAAAACATTATGCCTTGTATGGAGCTGCCGAAGCCGGCCGCGACTACAATACCACCGATATGAGCCGCCTGCGCATGTACAATGAATATTTTCCACCTTACAAAGCAGCTGTGGATGCCGGCGTTGGAAGTATCATGAGTTCATTCAACGAGGTGGACGGTATTCCGGCCACAGGCAACAAATGGCTGATGACTGACGTGCTCCGCGACCAATGGGGCTTTAAGGGATTCGTTGTTACGGATTATACAGCCATCAACGAAATGATTGACCATGGCATGGGCGACCTGAAAACAGTATCAGCCATGTCATTGAAAGCCGGCATTGATATGGATATGGTAGGGGAGGGGTTTCTCTCCACCACAAAGCAATCCATTGATGAGGGTAAATTGTTAATGGCTGATGTGGATATTGCCTGCCGCCGCGTTCTCGAAGCCAAGTACAAACTTGGATTGTTTGAAAATCCCTTCCTGTATTGCGACGAAAAAAGGGCTGCCACCGAGCTGTTTACTCAGGCCAACCTCGATGCTGCACGTAAGATTGCTGCTGCCGGTTTTGTGTTGTTAAAGAATGAAAATCAGGTGTTGCCGATTGAAAAGAACGCTTCAATTGCTTTAATTGGTCCGTTGGCCAACAACCGCCTGAATATGCCCGGTACCTGGAGTGTGGCTGCTGATTTTGATAAGTCGGTTTCACTGATGGACGGATTGAAAGCTACTGGTGCCAATGTTACATATGCAAAAGGCGCCAACATAGTGAAAGATGCTGAACTCGAAGCCAGGGTAAGTATTTTTGGCAAGCCGACCGATCGTGACGAGCGCTCCGGGGAAGAAATGATAGCCGAAGCAGTCAGGATTGCCCGACAGGCTGATGTGGTAGTTGCTGCCATGGGCGAAGCTGCCGAAATGAGTGGTGAGTGTGCAAGCCGGACTGACATCGGCCTTCCACAGAATCAGCAGGAACTCCTGAAAGCATTGCTGAAGACCGGAAAACCGGTTGTATTGGTGCTCTTTACCGGCCGACCGCTTACACTCACATGGGAAAATGCAAATATCCCTGCCATTCTGAATGTTTGGTTTGCAGGTTCCGAAGC
>CAZKCK010000353.1:0-3705 GCA_964550695.1 uncultured Bacteroidales bacterium
TAAGCCTGATTAATGATATTATTGATATATCAAAAATTGAATCAGGACTGATGACACTTGAATCGCGGAGTTGTGATCTGAATCAGCTATTCAGCGACTGTTATGTGTTCTTTAAAAACAATGAAAACGTAGTCCGGAAAAACATTGACTTGCGCCTGAAACTGCAATTAAGCAACGAAGCTGCATGCTGCCTGTCAGATCCCGTCAGAATTTCACAAATATTAACCAATCTGGTTGGCAATGCGGTAAAGTTTACACCCAAGGGATTTATTGAAATGGGCTACAAGCTTTTAGACGAAAAGCATATCCTTTTTTATGTAAGTGATTCAGGAATTGGTATCCCGAGAGATAAACAGAAACAAATTTTTGAACGGTTTATTCAGGCTGACAATTCCAATGCACGCAAATATGAAGGTACCGGTCTTGGACTTGCAATTACCAAGGCATTGGTAACTCTTATGGGTGGTGAGATCTGGGTGGAATCAGAGATTGAAAATGGCTCTGTATTTTATATCCGGCTGCCATTTCTCGCGCAAGAATCAGGTAACCATAGAGTTATTGATATTGCTCCCGTTGATTACGTACCTGACTTTTCGGGTAAGACTGTGTTGGTTACAGAAGATATTGAAGAGAATTATAAGTTTTTTGATGCCTTGCTTTTAAAAACCAACGCCAAGGTTTTATGGGCCAAAAACGGACGTGAAGCAGTTGATATCGTGAACAAAGTAAAACCAATTGATATAATCCTGATGGATTTGCGCATGCCGGTGATGAATGGATATGAAGCTACAAGAGCCATCAAAAAAAGGTATAAGGATATTCCGATCATCGCCCAGACAGCCTATTCACTTGATGGCGACCGTACAAAATCAATTGAAGCCGGTTGTGATGAGTATATTGCCAAGCCTATTGATATTCAGAAACTTTACAGGTTGATGGAGCAGTTTTTGCTTTAATTATATGTCAGTATAACTGATTATCATTTAGTAAAATACGCAACAGGTATTTTAAATTGCTGAGGTGATTATACGACTTATGGCGATTGCAATCGTTTGCGGTTGTAAATTTATTTATTTTCTAAACTTGCCGGTTACTGCTTGATATTCAGTTCATTATTTGTTACATTTTAGTATATAGCTATATTGAATTTTTAGATAATCGGGTTAAATGATATATTATACCATTTAAATTGAGTTATTTTGATGTGCATTTCAAGAACATTTGATTTGATTTTAACCCATTATAAATCAATTATATAAAACCCAATTGGATTTTATGAAAAAGAAACTCCTAATACGTGATGTAACACTTCGCGATGGACAGCAATCACAGTTTGCCACACGCATGTCACAGGCTCAGATCAACAAGGTTCTTCCATTGTTTAAAACTGCAGGATTTTATGCCCTGGAAGTATGGGGTGGCGCTGTTCCGGATTCAATCATGCGTTATTTAAATGAGGATCCCTGGGAGCGCCTCGAAAAAATCAAACAGGAAATTGGTGATAGCGCAAAACTTACAGCCTTGTCGCGCGGGAGAAATCTTTTTGGTTACAACCCTTATCCTGATGATGTTATCGAAGGTTTTATCCGCAATTCGATTAGTTCAGGGATCGATATCATGCGTGTTTTTGATGCACTGAATGATATTGACAATATTAAAACTTCGATTGTTTTGCTTAAAAAGTACGGCGGCATTGCCGATTGTACCATCTGTTATACGGTTGATCCCAAATTTTCGACCCGTACCAAGGTCAAAGCGTTTTTACACGGAAAATCACTTCCCGGGAAAATATTTACAGACGATTATTTTGTAAACAAGGCCAAAGAACTTCAGGCCCTGGGTGCTGACATGATTACGCTGAAAGATATGGCAGGGCTTGTAAACCCGGTCAGGGCAGGGCGACTGCTGGGGCGGATGAAGGCCGAACTTTCGGTGCCTGTTAATTTTCACACACACTGCACACCGGGTTACGGGCTGGCATCATCGTTAATGGCAATCATTGCCGGAGTTGATATTCTGGACACCGTTATTCTGAATTTTGCCGGCGGACCTGCAGCACCACCCTTTGAACTTATTCAGATTTTCTGTGACAAACTGAAAATTGATACCGGTATAAATCTTGAAGTGGTTGGAACTATTAATGAACAACTTGCCGGTATCCGAAAGGAACTTGCTGCATTTGATACCATCCCCGAGTTTCCGAAAGCCTTCAATATTCACACTGACAGTCTGCCCTCTGAAATTTCGCATTTGTTCGACAAAGCCATTGAGCTGGCCAGGGAGAATAAACAGGCTGATTTGCTTGCGGTTTGTCATCAGATTGAAGATTTCTTCAATTTACCAAAACCTGATGAGAAAGTAAAGGAAGCCGAAATACCGGGTGGCATGTACACCAACATGCTTGCCCAGTTGAAGCAGCTTAAACTTGAGAAGTTGCTGCCACGTACGCTTGAACTCATTCCGGATGTGCGGCTGGCCTCCGGTTTGCCTCCGCTGGTAACGCCAACCAGTCAGATTGTGGGCGCACAGGCTGTAAACTGTGCCATTGATGAAGAGAAGGGTGCCGAACCATTTACCACCAAATCGTTGCAATTTGTGAACCTGGTGAAAGGTGTTTACGGCAAAACCCCTTATCCGGTGGATCCCGAGTACCGCTACAAAATATGTGGTGTTAAAGAGGAAAGCCCGTATGACACACGGTATTATAAAAAACAAGCCAATCCTGAATTTGAAGAATTTGGTGGTTTAAAACTGGCCAATACCGAAAAAGAAGAATTGTTGCTGGAGCTCTTCCCGAATGTGGCGAATGATTTTCTGAGAATTCGTGTTGAACAGAATTACCTTGATCAGATTCATCAGATTGAAGCACAAAAAATGCAGAAATTTGAAGAGGAAAAAGCTGCTTACCAGAATCTGTCGGATGAGGAAAAGCAAAAACGCCTCCTCGACGGGCTGTACAATTACCATTGGACCAGCGGCGGAGACGAAGATGTTCCGGTGGGACTTTCATAACAAAAAATATAACGGGTTAAGGCTGGGTTTATCGCTTCCTTAACCTTAACCGGTGTTTGCCATGCATATTTACATTACTTCCTTCCTGCTCTTCTTTACCTCGTTTTTTACGCTGATAAACCCGGTGGGTGCCATGCCGGTGTTTATGACCATGACCAACCTGCTGAGCGATTCACAAAAGCGCAGGACGGCGTTGCGGGCTTGCCTGACGGCCTTTTTAACCCTGCTGATTTTTGCATTTGGCGGTCAGTTGTTGTTCAGGATATTCGGAATTTCAGTGAATGGTTTCAGGGTAGTGGGCGGCATTATATTTTTTCAGATGGGGTATGATATGCTGAATGCCAAGCTGAGCCGCATTAAAATTGAAAAAAGCCAGGTAAGGGAATATGTGGATGATATTTCAATCACACCGCTGGGGATTCCGATTATTGCCGGCCCCGGCTCCATTACCAACAGCATTGTACTGATGGAAGACGCACAGACGTTGATGATGAAGGTTGTTTTAATTGCATCCATTGCCGCGACACTGATTCTTACCTATATTGCGATGGTTGGCAGCGGAAAGTTTGTAAAAATTATTGGAGAAACCGGAAACAAGATCATGATGAAACTCATGGGACTGATTGTAATGGTGATAGCCGTTGAATTCATGGTTTCGGGCCTTACGCCGATTATCAGGGGAATATTGAAGAT
>CAZKCK010000354.1:0-2530 GCA_964550695.1 uncultured Bacteroidales bacterium
ATTAGCCACCATTCCGCTGTAATTTGGATCAGTCGAAACGGCATTACTGGTAACAATGGTATATCCTACATTGCCATCCACAAATAGTTCATTGACGCCGGTTACTGTGATTGTCTGAGGGGTACTCCAATTACCTGCAGCAGTAGTAAACGTGATGGTTTTAGAACTGGTCACATCCCCTTCGGTGGCATCACTGGTTGACAAGGTAAATACTACATCAGCCACTGGCTGTGAAGTGAGAACCATCGTAAATGTTGCGGTTCCACTTGCTTCTTCTGTTGTAGGTCTGCTGATAGCCGAAACAGTTACTCCGGCAGTATCATTGTCAATATTAGTCGCAGCAACGGTGGTGGGTCCGGCATTTTCATAACCCGAACCATCGTCTGTAAGCGCCTTATTGATGGTTAAAATTACATCATATGGCTGATCTCCGTCATCAATAAATTCATCAACCCCTTTTATTGAAACAGTTTGGTTGGTATTCCAATTCGATGCATTAAAAGTTAGTCGGGTGGTAACCGGTGTACCCTCCGTCGTTACAGAGGTTGTCACATCGACTGTAACCGTTCCTGTAGGTGCAGAAGGTAACTTCACACTAAAAGTTGCGGCAGCCATTGCCTGATTCTCATAAGTAGTGATCGGACCTCCTGCAATTGTCAAAACATCATCAGGACGTGCGTCAATGCGAACTGTAAAATTACAGGTAGCTGAATTTCCGGCATCATCGTAAACAACATAGGTTACCGTAGTGGTTCCTAGGTTGAAAGTACCACTGTTCAGATTATTTATACCTGTGACTGGCGACGACAAAGTTGTTGCACCCGTCGTGGTGTATGTTAGTTTCGTTACCACACAATTATCCCCTGTTGCGGGATTGGCAATTCCTGTAACTGAAGCAGTCAGGTCACCCTTGGTTGCAACGGTTTGGATTATATTGTCCGGGCAGGTAATAATAGGATTTACAATATCAGTTACATCCACATCAAAAGTAGTAACTGTAGTATTGCCATGGTTATCAGTTGTATTCCAACTTACATGGGTTACGCCGGTGTTAAAAGCGGCGCCGGCCAAAGTGCCGGAAATCGGTCCAATGTTCGTTGCTCCTGTTAAAGTATAGGCCAATGAATTAACTGTACCGCAATTATCGGTAGGATCCCAGGTTGCACCGGAATGAACGTAGGTGCAAGCGCTTGTAGTATTAACATTGCGTGTAGCCACATTATCCAAAGTTGGACCGGCGTCATCAGTAATGGTGATGGTGGTGCTGCAAGTGGCAAAAAGGTTGGCCGCATCCTTCACTTTCAACCAGATGGTTTTGCCTCCTAACTCAGTGCAGTCATAACTCAAGGAACCACTGTAAGAGCTGTTGTCTTTTGAAAGTTCGTAACTTGTTATCGCACAGTTGTCGGATGAACTATTGTCGATGACGGCCGGTAAAACCGTGATATGGCCGGTTCTGTCCAAATATACAGTCGCAATTTTGCAATTGGCTACCGGAAAATCATCATCGGCAACCGTAACAGTAAATGAGCATGTTGAGCTTTTCCCTGACTCGTCTATGGCAGTCCAGGTTACCGTGGTAACGCCGGTGTTAAATGCCACTCCTGCCAATGAGCTCCCCGTTCCGCTTGTTACGCCTGAAAGTGTATAAGTAACAGTTGATGAAGCCGTACAATTATCGGTTGCTGTTGCATTCCAGCCTATGCCCGAATGAACATAGGAGCAGGCGGTATTGGTTGTTACAGCTTGATTTCCGGATACCCCGCAGGTAATTGTTGGAACTACATTATCCTGTATGGTTACCGTGGAATTACAGGTTGAAACATTTCCATGATTATCAGTCACGGTTAATACAACTGTATTTGCACCTTTATCAACGCATGTAAATGCAGTTTTACTGGCGGCCAGACTTAAAATTCCGCAGGCATCATTTGATCCATTATTGATATCAGCCGCGGTAATTGAAGCACTACCCAACGCGTCCAGTTGGACGGTAATATTCTTGCAGATCGCTGTTGGCAACACATTATCCTCAACGGTTACGGTTGTCGGACAACTGGCTGTTCGTCCGGCGGCATCAGTAACCGTTAAAATTACATTTACCGTTGTTCCAATATCAGAACAACCAAAAGTATTTGGGGTAACAGTGCGAGTTGCAATGCTACACCTGTCAGTCGAACCAGCTGACATTGTTGTAATGTTACCAGCCGTTAGGGCATAAGTTCCCGATGAATTTAATTGCACCGTGATCGGACTACAAACGACAACTGGATCAATCAAATCCTGAACGGTAACTGTGGCATCGCAGGTTGAAATATTCCCACTCAGGTCGGTTACAGTCAGAGTAACTGTATTGGGTCCCAAGTTGGCACAGGTAAATGCTGTAGTACTAACCGTCATGCTCTGAATGCCACAATTGTCGGAAGAGTTGTTGTTAACATCTGCAGTTGTGATGGAAGCATTACCCAAAGCATTAAGCTGAATCGTAACCGGTTTACAAATCGCGTTCGGCAGCTGCGTATCATTAACG
>CAZKCK010000354.1:2540-3678 GCA_964550695.1 uncultured Bacteroidales bacterium
TATTAAATACAACTCCGGATAGGCTTGTATTGGCGGGATTAGAAACAACTGTTGTTGCTCCCGTCAGGGCATAGGTTAGGCTGGCAATTGTTGTACAGCCATCGGTTGCAGTGGCATTCCACGCGGTCCCCGAATGGGTATAGGTGCAGGCATCAGCATCAGTACTTATTGTTTTGTCTGTGGTGCAGGTAATTGCAGGTGCAACTCCGTCAACAACTGTAACCGTTGAAGTGCAGGTCGAAACATTGCTATTATTATCAATAACTGTTAACGTAACCGTATTTGCACCTTTATCTTCACATGTAAATGCGGTTTTACTGGCAGCTAAACTCAAAATTCCACAAGCATCATTCGAGCCATTGTTGATATCGGCTGCTGCAATCGAAGCATTACCGGTAGCATCCAACTGAATGGTAATATTCTTGCAAATGGCTGTTGGAGCAATATTGTCAACAATTGTTACGGTTGAAGTACATTGGTCAGTATGTCCACCTGGATCGGTAACGGTAAGGGTGACTGTATTTGCACCAATCTTTGTACAATCGAAGGTATTTGGAGCTGCAGCATAAGTTAAACCGCAATTGTCAGTCGAACCAAAATCAATGTCATTTCCGGTGATACTGGCGTGACCAGTTGCATCCAGGGCAACGGTAATATTTTTACAAACAGCCGATGGCAAAATATCATCAACGACAGTGGCTGTTGTGCTGCAAACAGAACTGTTTCCATTCACGTCAGTCACTTTCAGGTAAATCGTATTGGCAGTAACTTCAGTACAATTATAGCTCAATGAATTGCTGAAGCTTGTATTGTCCTTTGAAATCTGATAGCTGGCAATTCCGCAGGCATCAGTTGAGCCATTGTTTACACTGGTTGCTGCAACCGTTGCGTTACCCAGCACATCAAGCGACAAGGTGACCGCTTTGCAAACCGCAACAGGTGGAGTAACATCACGAACAGTCACAACTGCAGTATTGCAACTCGAAACATTGCCATAACTATCGGTAACCGTAAGTATTACTGTGTTATTGCCAACATTAGAACAACTAAAAATGTTTGGAGTTACGCTCAGCACTAAAGGCAAGTTTTCGTCGGTTGAACCAGAAGCAATTGCAGTTTTTTTACTAACTTCTTCAAG
>CAZKCK010000355.1:0-3669 GCA_964550695.1 uncultured Bacteroidales bacterium
TGTTGTCCGACCAGGGCTCGAACCTAGACCAGGAGAACCAAAATCTCCTGTGCTACCATTACACCATCGGACAGTGCTTAAGCGGGTGCAAAATTATAACAATTTATTTTTGAACCAAGCCCTAAAGTCAAAAAGTTTAAAGTCATGATGTATTCAATTCATTCTTCATTCTTTAACAAGTTCATTATCCATCAATTCATCATTCAAAATTCATAATTCAAAATTGATTCTGCATTCCTTTTCCCACATTTTTCCTATCTTCGCAGCAAATCCTTAAAAATAAAACTCAGGATAAAATGTATCAAAAACTGAACAACCTTCTGGGATGGATCACATTTGGCATAGCAACCGCCGTGTATTTCCTTACCCTTGAACCCACAGCAAGTTGGTGGGATTGTGGTGAATATATCGCAACCGCGTTTAAACTGCAGGTAGGCCACCCGCCCGGAGCACCCACCTTCCAGTTGCTTGGCAGACTCTTCTCACTGTTGGCCAATGGCGATACATCAAAAGTTGCTGTAATGATCAACAGCATGTCAGCACTCTCAAGCAGTTTTACAATCCTGTTCCTTTTCTGGACCATCACCATGTTGGCTAAGAAAATAGTCGCACCCAAAGGCGATATGGACAACGGTAAAATGATCGCCATCCTCGGCAGTGGTTTCATCGGTGCACTTGCTTACACATTTTCTGATTCACTTTGGTTTTCAGCCGTTGAAGGCGAAGTATATGCCATGTCGTCATTCTTTACGGCAATTGCCTTCTGGGTCATCCTGAAATGGGAAATAGTGGCTGATCAGAAACACTCATTGCGATGGCTGGTATTCCTCGCATTCCTCATCGGTCTGTCAATTGGTGTGCATTTGCTTAATTTGCTGGCTATTCCGGCCATTGCCTATGTGTACTATTTTAAGAAAAACACACCCACCTGGAAAGGAATCGTTGTTACAGGCCTGGGTTCAATCCTGATTCTTGCCTTTATCATGTACGGTGTTATTCCTGACATTGTGAACCTGTATTCAAAAACTGAAATCATCTTTGTGAATTCGTTCGGATTGCCTTTTAACTCCGGTACAATTGTTTTCACACTTGCCATCATTGCAATGATTGTTACAGGCATATTGTATACCGGTAAACCCACAGCCAAAATCACCCCTTTTGCCATCTGTGGCGGATTCTTTATGCTGCTGGTACTGGCAGGTTCAAGTGACGCCGGCAATTTTTTCTTCCGCCTGATAATCGTGGGTCTGGCAATTTTGCTGGTGTATAAAACACAAAAAAGCCGGCATATCCTGAACACCATTCTCCTGGCATTTGCCTTCCTGATTATCGGTTATTCTTCATTTATTGTACTGGTTATCAGAGCTAACTCCAACACCCCAATTAATGAGAATAACCCCAAGGATGCAGTAACCATGCTCTCTTATCTGAACAGGGAACAATATGGTGACCGTCCGCTATTCTACGGGCAATACTACAACGCACCCCTGGTTGATTATACTGACAATACCCCAATCTACGCTAAAGATGCCAAAGCCGGCAAATATATAATAGTTGATGCGCGAAAAGGTACCGTTCCTGTTTACGATGAGCAGTTTATGACCATATTCCCACGCATGTACAGCAACCAGAAACCAAGCCACGTTACGGCATATGAGAACTGGGGAGCAATAAAGGGCGTACCCGTAAAGGTGACTAAACGTGATGGGACAACCGAAACCATCACGAAACCCACTTTTGGTGAAAACCTCAGATTTTTCTTTACGTATCAAATCGGGCACATGTACCTGCGCTATTTTATGTGGAACTTTTCGGGCAGGCAAAACGATGTGGAAGGTCATGGCGGCATTCAGGATGGCAACTGGATTACAGGTATAAAATTCTTTGATGAAGCACGGCTGGGGAATCTGGATAAATTCCCCGAAGGCTGGACGAATCCTGCACACAATAAGTTCTATATGCTTCCGCTTATCCTGGGGCTGATAGGGTTCTTTTACCATCTGAACCGCGATGGAAAAGACACATTTGTGATTTCGCTGATCTTTTTAATGA
This sequence comes from uncultured Bacteroidales bacterium, assembly GCA_964550695.1. Lineage (GTDB taxonomy): Bacteria > Bacteroidota > Bacteroidia > Bacteroidales > TTA-H9 > CAZKCK01. The sequence continues at coordinate 2,053 of CAZKCK010000355.1, forward strand.
CCGGTCTTGCCATTATCATTTACCTGAATCAGACGCCACAACAACCCCGGGAACGTGACTATGCCTATTCGGGCTCGTTCTATGCATTCGCTATATGGATCGGGCTGGGGGTACTGGGAGTAATAGAAGGACTTAAGTATATTTTGAAAAAAATCACAAAAAATCCTTCGGTTCCTGCAATCCTGGCCACCGTGCTCTGCCTTGCAGTCCCGGCAGTGATGGCCGAACAGGGATGGGATGACCATAACCGTTCCGGCAAATATGCAGCACGTGATTTTGCCTTCTCTTACCTCGATTCATGCCAGGATGAAGCCATACTGTTTACCAATGGCGATAACGATACTTTCCCCTTATGGTATGCCCAGGAAGTTGAAAACCACCGTACCGACATCAGAGTGGTGAACTTTATGCTGGCAAGCGGCGACTGGTATATCCACCAGATGGGCAAAAAAGTATATGATTCCGATCCGATGCCGCTCTCGCTGAAACCGGAGCAATATTCAAAAGGAAGCAATGATATACTTCCCGTAGTTGAACTCAACCCCAAAGGAGAACATATTTCGATCAGGGAAATCATAAAATTTATTTCTGATGAAAACAATCGCAGGGATTTTGGTGACGGCCAGTTGCTGAGCTATCTGCCAACCAAAAAAATACGTATTCCGGTCGATACAGCAGCACTCAAACGTTCAAACCTGATCCCGGAAGAAATGAAAGGCAGGTTGGTTCCATACATCGACTTCACCATCAGGAAGAATTATTTTTACAAAAATGATCTGATGTTGCTCGACATCATTGCCACCAACGACTGGAAAAGGCCCATCTATTTCACAAGCCCTTCGGCCATTGGCGGAGCACTGGATGTTGACAAGTATTGCCACCTCGAAGGGATGGTGTACAAACTTATGCCCGTAGTAGCCGAGAATTACATCAGGGGCATTGGTGGTGTTTCAACTGATACCTGTTACGACCGACTGGTAAATGTTTGCAAGTGGGGCAACCTGCACGATCCAAAAGTAGTGATTGACCGCGAGAGTTACCGCAATGCGCAAATCCCAAGACAGAATTATATGCGTGTTGCACAGAGCCTGCTGATGAAGGGTAAAAAAGCCGAGGCCATCAAAGCACTGGACACCTGCATGTATTACTTTCCCGCAAACAAGATCCGTCTCGATAAATATATGATGCCATTTGCCGAGATTTACTTCGCAGCCGGCGATAGCATTAAAGGGGTCAAAATGACTCAGGACCTTTACAAGATGTTTATCGACGAACTTACATATTTCAATTCACTCGAGCCCAGATTCGACAAACAGTTTGAACAGGAAAAGGGTGATAATTACGCACTGCTGCAAAGGTTGGGACAAATGGCCGAAATGTATGACCAAAAGGACCTTGCTGATAAAATTAACGCAGATCTGAAGCGACTGACAGGAGGGTTCTAAGTAACCCAATACCAATAAAAAAAGCCGGGTAATTCCGGCTTTTTTTTATTCAATAATTTCAACTTTCTAGTATAATGAGTAAAGGATTGCCAGCGAAGCCAATAAAAATGTGCCCAGGCTAAACCAGAGTTTCATGCCTTTTTTACGGTTAATCAGATACTTAACTAACAAA
>CAZKCK010000356.1:0-3659 GCA_964550695.1 uncultured Bacteroidales bacterium
CTTCCAGCTTACATATTGCGTATCATCTTCAGGTCGGTTTTGACGGCCAAACCGTATATTGGCTTTCCGGACAACTGAGCGGATAAAGTTGCAATCGCTGATTCCGAAGCGTTGCTTTATACGCTTTTGTTCCAGTAGGCTGATCACTTTTTCGGAGGTGAGATCCTCTTCCGTAAAACTGAGTATTTGTTCCAGCGCAGCCACCATTGTATTATCACTGGTATTGGTGACACCGGATACCTGGAATGGGATATTTACAGGTGCATTATTGAAAACTGCTTTTACAAAGGGAGCGTATTTATTGATGTCGGTGGTCATTACCAATACATCTTTTGGTTTCAAGCTCCGATCCTTTTCAAATAAATTCAGCAGGTAATTATATAAACATTCTACTTCCCTCACGGGTGTGTGGCAGGAGTTGATCTGAACCGAATCGTCATCCTTGTATTCAAGATTTGTTTTGTTAAGAAAAACCTGGTTTTGGATACGCGAAAGTAAAGTGTCGGTTACATTTTCAACAGGTTTAAAGTCCGCGATATCAAATATCTTCAAAAGTTCACTGGCTTTGGAACCAAAACTTACCAAAAGTTCATTTTTAAATTCTCTGTGGTTCGTTGGCAGACAAACGTAAAAATTTACATGGGTATATTTTGCCAATGCCTTAAAAAAGTCAAGATGAAACCGGGTATAAACTGAAATGCCAAATAAAGAAATTTCAGGATAAGTCCTGGCAATTAAATCCTTTTGAACTTCCAACTGATCTATTATTTTCTGCTTGATTTCAGAGCGTGATTCTACATCCAGCATCCTCCACAACCAGCGCTGCCAGTTTTCTGCAGAATTTTCTGTCGAAAGCAATCCTTTCTCCCAGTTTTCAATCATTTCCGGGCGATACAGCTGGTATTGGTCGAACAGATCGGCAATCCTGACTGCTAGTTGAAAGCGTCGCAAAGCATTGTTTTCGTAATAACTGGCTACTTCTTTGAATTCATCAATAAATTCTCCGCTGTTGAGAAAACCATAAATTTTATATTTTATGGATTCAATATTGTTCTGAAGCCTTGCTTCAAACAAAAGTTTGTAAACACCGGCAAAAAATCCATCTTGGTTTTGAAACTCAAAATTTGCAAAAACACCATTCCGCTGTGCAAGTTCTGTTTTCAGCCATGCATTCATACCAGCCGTCTGGGTTATTATTACGTTTTTCCAAAACACACCATGTTCAGGTTTCCGGATGTTTTCAGCCAGCGACTGACACAGAGTTTCTAAACGGTTAGAGTTGTAGTTATTACTCATGGCTCATTAATTTATAGTTCTTTCCAAGCGTTTTTCGAGTCCCGATGCACGTGATACTGATCGCTCAACACATTTTCCCAGCACCAGTGCAGAAGTTTGTAGTAATACCTTAGTTTTGGCACGGGTTACTGCAGTATAAAGCAATTCCCTGGTAAGGAGTTTCTCACCTTGTTTTTCGGGAAGAATAACAACCACGTTATCAAATTCGGAGCCCTGGCTTTTATGGATAGTCATAGCAAAAACAGTTTCGTAATTATTCAGATAACCTGCCTGGATTTTTTTTGTTTCACCGTCGGCAGTTTCAAAATATGCAAATAAAACATCGCCGTCAGTTGTTTTCTCACTTCTGATAATTCCTACATCACCGTTAAAAATCCCCAGTTGGTAATCGTTTTGGGTAATAATTACAGGCTGGTTATGATAAGAACCTTCTGATCGTGGTTTAAATCCTTCAATCTGGGTCGATAGATAATGCTGGATCTGTTTATTTACCTTTGATACACTCTGATCATTTTCCCTTATTACACAAAGGAAGCGGATCCGGTTCAACTTTTGCAATGCTTTTTTAATGTCAGGTTCAATAATATATTCTTTATAGAGGATAGCATACTCGTTAAAATGTCCGGAAGAGAATGTTGTATCAATAGTAATTTGTTCGTCGTCAGTGTAACTGGCAATATCGTTAAAAGAGCCTGAGATCACTTCCCGGCTAAATTTCCCTATGCCTTTATTATCATCAAACCGCCAGCTTCTTGTCTTGACCTCCACCTTGTTTCTCAGCAGTAGTGTGTCTTTGGCACGGCAAAGGTCTCCAAACACAGAACCTGCTTCAACCGAGGCCAGCTGATCTTTGTCACCAAGAAGGTAGAGCAATGTATTATCCTCTATTGCGTTAAGCAACTTTGCCATCATTGCCCCGTCGACCATTGAACATTCATCGATAATAACCACGTCATAAGGCAACTGGTTTTTTTCGTTGTAGTTAAAGAACACGCTGTCGGGTTTATATCCAAGCAAACGATGAATGGTTTGAGCCTTCATTCCTATAAGTTTGGCAAAGACTGCTTCCTCAATACTGTTTTTTGAGTCTTCGGCAAATTTGGCAATAGACTCATTCATGCGCGCTGCAGCTTTTCCTGTTGGTGCTGCCAACGCAACTCTCAGGTCAATGTCCTGAGTAAATAATTCTACAAGATTAGTAGAAACACTATGTGTTTTGCCTGTACCTGGTCCACCGGTTATGATATGGAATTTATCTTTCAGCCTGCTGATGTTTTCAATAATCTGGGTTTCATAGGTAAAATAACGATGCAGGTAGGCCTGTCCATCCTGAATAACAAAAGGCTTCAATTCGGAGGAAGAGTGCGTTACAAACAGCATGTTTTCACACTGCTTTACGAAAACATCCGGTGCTGCCCAAAAGACAGCATCTTTTTCCTTGAATGATTCCTTAGCTTTCTGCTCTTCCAGACGGAGAGGAAGTTCAGATTTATATTCCTCTATATCCAGGCAGATGTTTCCTTCACCCAATTTAGCGGAAAGTGCATAGGCCAAAGTTTCGCATCCCTTGAAGTATTCAGCAAAAATCTTGTGTACATCGATTGATTCTGTCATGTCAAGTAAGTTTTTTTTGTGCAACAAATACTTTTATATAGCTTTCATATGCCTGGCTTATCAAATTGCAAATCTGAAAGAAGAAAACCGAATCCGCAAATGTATACCTTCGTTCTGCATTGTATTTGCACAGTAAAGATAGTTTAAAATGAATTCAGGGGGATGGTCCATAAATCTTATTATAATTAAGGAATGAGGATAAAATGCAAAACAATCAGGACTCTTTGAAATTAATGATTATGATGATTTTGTACCCGGAAGTTATTTCTTCAAATCTGTATGTAAATTATAGAAATAAGTTAAAATGGAAACATAAAGAAAACCGTAAAAGGGAAAACTTATTATCATTAATTTTAACAAAAAAATAATTCCCTTCATATTATTTACCTAAGTTAGCATTTGATAGTTGGCATAAATAATTTAACGATATTGTTCTATCATCCTTACCTGGCCAAATAAGTCATGATTTAGTTCATTTTTATTGAAAACCCCGACCGCATGAAATTACTCCACACCTCCGATTGGCACCTGGGCCGATCCTTATACGACAAAAAGCGTTACGAAGAATCTGATGCTTTTCTGGGCTGGCTAACTGAGTTCATTACAAATGAAAGGATAGATGCGTTGCTTGTGGCGGGGGATATATTCGATACCACTACTCCCAGCAACCGGGCACAGGAGCTTTATTACCGTTTTCTCGGACAAATTGCACACAGCGGGTGCAGGCATGTGGTGATCACTGGAGGCAA
>CAZKCK010000357.1:0-3654 GCA_964550695.1 uncultured Bacteroidales bacterium
CTGCTGCTCCGAGTGACCTTGTTGCCTCCGCAGTTTCTTCAGGTCAGATTAATCTTGTATGGACTGATCATGCTGATAATGAATCAGGTTTCAGGATTGAGCGTAATTCAGGCACCGGATCGTTTACCGAAATTGCCACCACAGGTTCAAATGTTACGAGTTATAGCAATACAGGGCTGACGCCAGCAACGGCATATACTTACAGGATTGTGGCATTTAATTTAACAGGCAATTCAATTTATTCAAATGAGGCAGCAGCCACCACGCAAAACCTTGTTTTAACATCATATTATGTTGATAATATTTATGGCAATGATTCATACAATGGACTGTCGCCAGCCACAGCCTGGAAAACACTCACAAAAGTAAACTCTGTAACATTTACTGCCGGAAATCAGTTGTTATTCAAAGCCGGTGGCGTATGGACCGGAAGATTGTATCCAAAAGGATCAGGATTGCAGGGCTCCCCCATTATTATTGATATGTATGGTACCGGCAATAAACCGCTTATTGATGGCAATGGCATGACCGGTACCGGCGTATTTTATTTGTATAATCAACAGTATTGGGAAATAAATAACCTTGAAATTACCAACAATGCCGTGAATGAAGGCGACCGCCGGGGGGTTCGTATAGAGGCTAATAATTTCGGAACAGCCAATCATATTTATCTGAAAAACCTGTTTGTTCATGATATCAAGGGTTCTATCGGACAAAACCGCAGCGACAAACGGACCGGCGGAATCGGCTTTGCCATTGTGGATGCATCAGCGCAGGAAACGCACTTCAATGATCTGTTGATTGAAAACTGTGTAATATCTTCATGTTCAAACCAGGGCATCATTACTGAATGTGTGGCTGAAGACGGCTACGATCCGTATTCACCTGAATGGAATGCAATCAAAATTACAAATGCGGTGATCCGGAACAACACCATCAGCAATATCGCTAAAAATGCAATGATTATCAGGCTGTTTGAAAATGGACTGGTGGAAAACAACCTTTGCTACAATACTGCCAATGGCATCTCAGGAAACACCATTTTTTCAGCAGCCTGTTACGGAACTGTATTCCAATACAATGAAGGCTATGACAATCACTCACCTGATGCTGACGGAAGTATGTACGATCCTGATCTGCGGTCACCAAACACCATCTGGCAGTACAGCTATAGCCACAACAATGCCCACGGGTTGTTCTGGTCGTGCACCGTTCAGGTTGATGCCAATGTGGTCTGCCGGTACAACATCAGCCAGAACGACAAAGGGAACATCTTCTGTATCAATTATCCGGTTACATCGCTGCACATTTACAACAATACGGTTTATATCCCCGCAAACCTTTCGCCGCAGATTATCTCGGAACGCAATGTGAATGGCGGAACCAGAACCTATATTTTTAACAACAACATCATCTATAATCTGAGCCCCACTGCTACCTATGATTTTACATCAAGCTATAACCGTACAATTGATTACAATTGTTTTTACGGCATTCATCCTGCAACTGAGCCCGCCGATCCCCACAAAATTACAGCCGATCCCAAACTTGTGAACCCCGGATCAGCCGGTAACGGACTAAATACGACGGATGGTTATAAACTACAGGCAGGTTCTTCATGCATCAACACTGGTAAAACCATATCAAACAATGGTGGCAAAGATTATTGGGGAAATATTCTTTATAACAGCACGCCCGATGTTGGGGCTCATGAATATACGCTTCCGCCTTCAGCACCCACCAATCTGACTGCTGCGGCAGTTTCTGCCAGCCAGATCAATCTCACCTGGACCGATAACTCCTCAAATGAAACAGGATTCAGGATTGAACGAAAAGAAAACACAGGCGCATATACACTTCAGGCTCTGGTTAACACCAATACAAACAGTTATTCAAATACAGGCCTGGTTTCAGGAACAATATATACGTACCGTGTGCTGGCCACCAATGTATCCGGTAATTCTGCCTATTCAAATGAAGCTGCTGCTTCAGTATCCAAAACGCTGAATCTTAAAGTATTCATTCAGGGGTTATTTGATGGGCCGGCTATGCGCAAAGCACAGGATGAAAACGGCAACAATTTTACCGGATCAACGGCGGACAAAATCAATATTAAATTAAGCAATGGTACCAATTATAATACATTGGTTTACAGTTGCATCAATCAGGATATTGACACAAGCGGAAATGTTTCGGTAAATACCATTCCATTGGCCTGCAATGACAATTATTACATAACCATTGAACACCGCAACAGCATCAGAATTGCCAGTGCAACGCCGGTTTCGTTTTCAGCTGGCATCATCAATTATGATTTCACAACATCAGCTAACAAAGCATATGGGAACAATCAGATACAACTAAGTTCCGGGACCTTTGGCATGTTTGGGGGTGATGTGAATGCGGATGGTTCAGTGGATGCCCTCGATCTGATAGCCATTGACAATGATGCTAATTCATTTTCGACCGGATATCTGAATACCGATTGCAATGGTGACGGGGCTGTGGATGCATTTGACCTGATTCTGTGTGACAACAATGTAAGCGGGTTTATTTCAGCCATTACGCCCTGAAACTGAATTCAGAATATCAATGCATTTTTGGCAGTTATGAAATGGAGTACATTGAACCACTGTAGCTGTTTTTGGAGTTCAATCCATTCAGCGGAATTAAAGACCCTTTCAATTGCCATAAGTATCATGGCTTTATAGCAAGGAAGTTTTCTGATCAGGTTATATTGAATATGCTCGTCCCCTTCACGAAAAAACGTTTTGGAGACTAATGATCTTTAAAAACATGAATGCTTTTGATGCTTTGAAAGCGGCATGTTGTGATGAACTTTCAAAAAGGATCTTTGATCTCCTGACTACAGACACAACCTATTGATACCGCCACAGCAGAATTGTATTATTTAAAATGCACCGGAGAGCCGGAATACAAATAAAAATCCGTTGTTGTTTGCCGGATATTATAGTAATTTTGCAATGTTTTAAAGACATTTAAAATATGAAAAGCATAACATTTATTCCAAAAGACAAGCACGAATTTGATTTTTTTGCCGAAATGCTTCGAAAAATGAATATCCAGATCATTACAAACGAAGAAAAAGAAGATCAGGCAATGGGTAAACTTATTGAAGCCGGTATGAAAACCAGAAACGTTTCAAAAGCCACGGTTTTAAAATCACTGAGAAAATGAACCTGATTTTTAAATCAAGTTTTGAACGAGATATAAAAAAGGTTACTGATAAAGACCTGATTATATTGATTGAAAATGCAATGCGTAATACTGAAGAAGCTGGTAAACTACAAGAAATTAGCAATATAAAGAAGTTGTCAGGATATAAGACTTATTACAGGATTAAAATAAAAGACCACCGAATCGGTTTATGTATCGAAAATGATACAGTTTATTTTGTTTTTTTTCGCCATAGGAAAGATATTTATAAGGTATTTCCATAAAAAAATCAGCACCTAATTAAATGCTACTCCTTGACAATCATAGCCCTAATTGTGATTCAGGCAGCGTTGAGATGAACTTTCAAAAAGTATCTTTGACATCCTGAATACAGGTTAAAAAGTTAGAAAATCGGCTCTGATGGGAATTTCAATTCATAAATGATTGTTAATTTTATCAAAATTTGTTTGGTTTGAC
>CAZKCK010000358.1:0-3647 GCA_964550695.1 uncultured Bacteroidales bacterium
TATTTATGCTTCCGACGATAGTTTCCGTAAGGATTTTGCCCTTTATGGCGAAAATTATATTGAATCGGAAAAGAAAATTCTTGCCCTGGGTTCAATACTATCCAGCCCGTTGGTCGAAAATCATATTGTGTATTTTGGCGATGCAAATGGCAATTTTTATGCGCTCAGTATTAAATCGGGAAAATAATTAACCTTCATGGCAAATTTTGATTTAGCTGCCTCATGTGGTTTGTATTGCGGATCCTGCGGCATTTACCTTGCCTCACAGGAAAACGATACCGAAAAATTACTTCAGTATGCCATAGTTTTAAACCAAGCACTCAACGAAACTTCTTGCGATGGATGCCGTGCAGACCGGAAATCAGCGCATTGCTCCAAAATGTGTTTATTTATAAACTGCACATTTGAAAAAGGCATCGAATTTTGCGGAGCTTGTCCAGAGTTTCCCTGCAAAGAATTGAAAGATTTTCAATCGAGAATGCCCCACCGGGTTGAAATCCTGGAATCGCAAAACCGTCTGAAAGAAATCGGTTGGGAACAATGGCTTATTGAAATGAAAGAGAATTATTCGTGCCCTCAGTGCAATACAGTGAACAGTGCTTATGATATACTCTGCCGGAAATGTGGGATAGCACCAGGCAGCAAATTTGTTTTAAGGCACATGGAATTGATCAACGATCACTTATCCAAAGACTGATTTGAAGCTTACGCATAAAGAATATTCGTATTTGAAGAATATTGAATTACGATCAATTACTGGTTTCAACCTGCTTTTAGTTGCATACGTAAAAATGAATTGTAAATTTGTTCTCCATCTATATTGAAATCCCTTAGCAGGATAAATTCACCTGAAAAATAACTCTCTGAAATCAAATACCATGAAATATAAGTGGTCAGCTCTAATTTTATTGTCAATCTTATGTTCCGCGATTTATAGTCCCACATTCGGGCAAAGTGATACCCACGTTTTGACCCTGGAAGATATTTATAAGAATGACGTTTACCGCGACAAGGGTTATGGCCCTATCCGCTGGAGCAAGGATAGCAAAGGCTACCTCACGTTTGAAACCAGCAAGGAGGTGAAAGGAAGGGATATTGTAAAGTATGATGCTGAAACAGGGGAGCGATCAGTTATTTGTTCAGCCAAATCGCTTATCCCCGAAGGGCAAACCAATCCACTTTCCGTTTCAGATTATGTTTGGTCGGCCGACAACAGTAAGTTGCTGATTTTTACAAACACGCGAAGGGTTTGGCGATACCATACAAAAGGTGATTATTGGGTGCTTGATCTTAAATCGGGCAATCTCAGGCAACTGGGCACGACAGTAGAACCGGCTACCATGATGTTTGCCAAATTTTCACCTGATGGTTCCCATGTAGCTTATGTAAGTAAGCTAAATATTTATGTCGAAGAACTTGAATCGGGTAAAGTTACCCAAATAACTACCGATGGCGGAGGCGATATTATCAACGGAACGTTCGACTGGGTGTATGAGGAGGAACTTGAATGTAGGGACGGATTTAGGTGGAGTCCTGATGGAAAGAATATTGCCTATTGGCAGTCGGATACAAAAGGAATCGGGACTTTTTATATGATTAATAATGTGGATTCTATTTATCCCACTCTCATCCCAATCCCATATCCAAAAGTAGGAACCACAAATTCCGCAGTAAAAGTGGGTATAGTCTCTGCTGATGGTGGCGCAACAAAATGGTTTGATGTGCCCGGCGATCCGCGTAATAATTACCTGGCACGAATGGATTTTATTCCGAACTCGGGCGAAGTTATGATTCAGCAACTTAACCGGCTTCAGAACACCAACAAGGTGTGGATTGGGAATACTGCTACTATGGCATTAACCAATATCCTGACCGATACCGACAAATATTTCCTCGATCTGCATGATAATATTCAATGGCTCGACCATGAAAAGAGTTTTACCTGGACCAGCGAGAAAGACGGATGGCTTCGTTTATACCTGGTTTCGAGAGACGGGAAAAACATGCAGCCTATAATAAAGGAAAATTTCGATGTTGTAAGCATTAGTTGCATAGATGCAATAGGTGGATTTGTTTATTATATCGCTTCGCCCGAAAACTTTACCCAACGATATCTCTACCGAAGCCGCATTGATGGTAAAGGTAGTGCCGAACGCGTTACTCCTGCTAATCTTGCGGGTCAGAATTCCTACCAGGTTTCGCCTGACGCCAGGTGGGCTATTCATACATTTAATAATGCGGTAACACCAGCCCGTATTTCTCTCGTAAGCCTGCCCTCGCATAAGGAAGTGCGTGTTTTTGAAGATAATGCCGCCTCAAAGCAGCGATTTGATCAGCTACAGCTAAATCCAAAGGAGTTTTTCAAAGTGGATATCGGGGAAGCCGTGCTTGATGCTTGGATGATTAAGCCTATTGGCTTCGACAAGTCGAAAAAATACCCTTTGATATTTTATGTGTATGGCGAACCCGCCGGCAGTACGGTACAGGATTCATGGGGAGGTGGTGATCTTTGGCACCAATACATGGCTCAGCAGGGATATATTGTTATCAGTGTGGATAATAGAGGTACAAATGTGCCCCGGGGATCGGAGTTCCGCAAATGCATCTATCGCCAGATAGGAATTCTTGCGTCTTCGGATCAGTCGATAGCCGCGAAGAAAATATCTTCGATGTTCAGCTTTGTTGATCCTGAAAGAATAGGGATTTGGGGATGGAGCGGTGGCGGCCAGATGACCCTGAATTGCCTTTTTCGTTACCCGGAAATCTATTCTACCGGTATAGCAGTTTCATTTGTTTCGGACCAGAAACTTTATGATAATATTTATCAGGAGCGATACATGGGCTTGCTCGACGACAACAAGGATGGGTACAGAAATGGCTCTCCCATTAATTTTGCCAAAAATCTGAAAGGAAACCTGATGATAATTCATGGTACAGCCGATGACAATGTGCATTACCAGAGTTTTGAGATGCTCGTAAATGAATTGATAAAGAACAACAAGATGTTCAGCATGATGTCGTACCCCATGCGAGCGCACGGAATTTATGAAAGGGAGAATACTTCCCTACATCTACGCGAAACGATGGAGAAATTCTGGAAATCAAATTTGCCTGCTGGAGGGAAATAGGCGGGATTTCCCGGTTATAAAGTTTAAGTTTAATGGGCTATTGAATAAACTTAGCAAAATCTTATGAAACCAAGTATTTTCAATGATGTAATTGGCCCGGTGATGAGAGGGCCTTCAAGTTCTCATACCGCTGCATCTCATCGCATAGGCACAATTATCCGGCAGGTTTGCCATCCGGAGAATGGGAAAGTGCTGGTTGAGTTTGACCGTAAAGGTTCGCTGGCCACCACCTACGAAGGCCAGGGTTCAGCCATGGGTTTGATCAGCGGATTGCTTGGTTTGAGCATTCTTGATCCTTCCATAGTTAGATACAACGAACTGGCGAAAGAACGCGGACTGGATATCCGTTTTCTGGTTACGGATTATGAGGCCAAACATCCCAACACCTATAAAATCTGCGTTCAGAATGAAAACATGGAGTTTCATTTTGTAGCAGTCTCAACCGGGGGCGGAATGATCAGAATAAATAACTTCAATGGTTTTGATGTTGCTATATGTGGTGATTTTTATGAAACCCTG
>CAZKCK010000359.1:0-3645 GCA_964550695.1 uncultured Bacteroidales bacterium
ATCCTCACATCTCCAAATCCGCATATCTGCATATTTCCAAATCAGCATATCCTCACATCTCCAAATTGATTTAACAATTTCATAACATTAGATAAAACAACCAATTAAAGTTTGATGTGTTTTCATGTTTAGAATAATTCTAAAGAAAAAATATTAATTAATTTTCAAAATTATGAATAAAGCACTTTTACTTTTTGTTGCAGCAGTTCTTTTGGTTGTGGGTCTTACGAGTTTTGAAACCCTTTATCCTACCGGTGCTCCAGCCGGATACACCGGTTCTCCGGGTGATGGAGGCAATAACTGTACCTCATGTCATGGCGGAAGCCCCACAACCTCTGCAGGTTGGATTACCTCAAATATCCCGGTCAGTGGCTATGTTGCAGGTACCACTTATCAGATCACTGCAACCAATTCACTTACAGGCTCAGGCAAATTCGGTTTTGAAATTTCACCTCAGAATGCCTCGGGTACATTACTGGGTACGCTTGCCGCAGGAACAAACAGCCAACTCATAGGCAGCGGAAAATATATTACCCACACCAATGCTTCACCAAGCATCAGCACCTGGACTTTTAACTGGACTGCCCCGGCCGCGGGAACAGGAACCGTTACATTTTATGGTGCGTTTGCACGCAATAAACCGGGGCCGGTTACGCTTAGTACGCTGGTGGTAAATGAGGCGCTGAGTGCACCGGGTGCAGCTGGTCCAATAACTGGTCCTTCAGCAGTTTGCAAAACTTCTACAGAATCCTATTCAATTTCTTCAGTTTCAGGAGCAACAAGTTATGTATGGACTGTTCCTTCCGGAGCTTCTATTACTTCCGGTCAGGGCACCATCAGTATTTCAGTTAATTTCTCTTCAACTGCTGCTTCAGGCAATGTTAGCGTTTACGGAACAAACACTGCCGGCAATGGTGCTGCCAGCAATAAAGCCATTACGGTTAATTCTGCTCCATCACAACCTTCCGCCATTTCCGGAAATGCCACTGCTTGTCAAGGGAGCAGCCAGATATATGCTGTTACTTCTGCATCAGGTGTTTCATACCAGTGGACTGTGCCAACAGGCTATGTAATTACTGCTGGTCAGGGTACCAATTCAGTAACCGTAACGCTGGGCTCAGCCAATGGCAATATCAGCGTTTCAGCTTCCAATACATGTGGCTTAAGTCCGGCCAGTACGCTGTCGGTTTCCCCGGCAGCCATTCCCGGTACTGCCGGTACACCAACAGGCCCCGCCACTGTTGATTTGGGTTTTGTAACATCCAGCCAATATACTACTTCAGGAACAAACGCCACCTTTGGTTATGCATGGATGATGACACCTGCTGGTGCCGGAACACTTTCAGGAACAGGTACTACCGTAACAGTTAACTGGAATGCATTTGTGGGTACGGCCACATTAAAAGTTCAGGGAGTTGGTGATTGCGGAGAAGGTCCCTGGTCAGAAGCTTTTTCAATAGAAGTTTTGAATACAACAGGAATCAACGATCCATCACAAAGTCAGGTAATGGTTTATCCTTCACCCAGCAATGGCAACTTTACTGTGGAGGTTAGTAAATCTTTTGATGCCGCTTCGGTTTCAATTGTTGATCTTTCAGGTAAAGAAGTTTATAGTCTTAACCGCCTTGAAGAAGCCAGAACATTGTTGAATCTGCCTCTTACAAAAGGCTTGTATATGGTTATAGTTCAGGTTGATGGAATAACATATAAGAAAAAATTGATTATCAACTAACTCAAGTTAATATTAAAATTGGCATGACCCGGTATCATCAAGGTACCGGGTTTTTTATTTTTTCATTTCAGTGGGCTATATATCTTCAGCATTTAAAATGTTATTTTTGAAGCCTCGTAATCGCTTTGTCAAACCCTGATTATCATGCTGAAATCTTCAAAACTGGTTGCTGACGGCCGCATTTGGCTGAATATTGATGGTCGGCCATTTATTGGCACGGGCAAAGTAGAACTTATTCAAAAAATTGAAGAATTGGGTTCATTGCGTAAAGCTGCAACAGCTATGAAAATGTCGTACCGACAAGCCTGGCAGTCTGTAAAACAAATGAATGAGTTATCCGGCAAGCCTCTTGTGATTCTTAACCGGGGCGGGAAAGAAGGTGGTATTGCAAAAATTACCGATGAGGGCCAACAGGTTGTACAAAACTTCAGAAAACTGGAAAATAAATTCATCGATTTTCTGAATAATTTTCAACAATTGAATGAGCAGGGTTCTGTCTGAATGAGGAATCTTTATATTTGCAGGCGTTATTCATATTAAAACATATCGGTAATTCCTTTTCAATTTTTTTACGGATGATTATTACTGAAACCATTGATTTACTGCTTACACGCTACAATTATCTGATTAAGGAATTAAAGATTGACAGGGTAGCTGCGGGTGTTTATATGACTGCAGTTGGCTTATCTGATGGTAGTTATGGATTGGCAGGAATGTACGCCGACCCGCAAAAGCAGGTTTGTACACCCGTGAACAGGGAATTCGGGCAGTTTTCACCCGGATCTATTACCGGGCAATGGCTAACAGATTTATTAATCACCTCCACACAATCAGATGTTCTAAACTCAGTGAGGCTGGCTGCAATTAATGCCGTTTCATCAGCAATTACGCAAAAATCAGTTTACAATATCATTTCTGATTGCGACCCGGCAGATTTGATACAGTTTGAAAAACCATTGAATATTTGTATTGTGGGCGCATTTCAATCATACATCAACAGATTTGCTGACACAATACACAAGTTAAAAGTACTTGAACTGAATCAAAATGCACTGAGTGAATCACAACAAAAATTTTATGTGCCTGCAAGCCGGGCCTCAGATGTAATTCCTGAAGCTGATGTGCTTTTCATAACAGGATTAACCCTGGTTAACAATACCATTGACGATTTGCTAAACCTGATTTCCGCACACACAAAAGTAATCCTTGTAGGACCATCGGGCGGACTTCTCCCCGAAATCTTATTTTCAAAAGGAATTCAAATCATTGGTTCCGTGAGGATTATTTATCCTGAGCAGGTGTTCAGAATAATATCGGAAGGAGGTGCAGGTTATCATCTTTTCAGGGGAGCAGCACAAAAAATCTGTATTGTGAATGAAATATAAGCCACAAATAAGCGAAGTTTGGTTAAAGGCTTCCGTGTTGGGTAGTTTGTGGGCTTCTTCTGAAATTATACTTGGAAGTTTCCTGCATAACCTTCGCATCCCTTTCAGCGGCAATCTCTTAACCGGAATAGGCATTGTACTTCTGGTTTCCAATGGCTATCTGTGGAGAGAAAAAGGTTTGTTCTGGAGGTCAGGACTTATTTGTGCACTGATGAAAACCATTTCTCCATCAGCCGTAATATTCGGACCGATGATTGCAATTTTTGCTGAGTCTGTCATGATTGAACTCCCGGTGAGATTCTTCGGCCGATCCATATTTGCCTTTATCATTGGTGGCGCACTTGCAATGACATGGAATCTCGTGCAAAAGGTGTTGAATTTCATCGTAATGTACGGACTTAATATTGTCGATTTATATACCGGAATAATTTCATGGTCTTCCAAACAGTTGCACTTTGCAATAAACAACCCATGGTCACCAATTTTCATTCTGGCTTCCTTCTATATTATTTTTGGGATAATTGCTGC
>CAZKCK010000360.1:0-3615 GCA_964550695.1 uncultured Bacteroidales bacterium
GGTGAAAGGTGAAAGGTGAAAGGTGAAAGGTGAAAGGTGAAAGGTGAAAGGTGAAGAGTTTTCTGGCAGTTGAGTTAACAATCTTAAGTGAAATGTTTAATCAATCATTGAGTTTTTGAATCCTCATCCTTTTCAAGCAATATTATTTTCTTGAGGTCAGCTATATTTTCTTGTAAATTCACTGTAGCTATTTCCCAAATTAATTCATAATCAATTCCAAAGTATTCATGAGAAATCAAATTTCTCAGCCCATACATCTTTTTCCAGGGAACTTCGGGGTATTTCTTTTGAATTTCAACTGGAATGTTTTTTGAAGCTTCTCCAATAATTTCAAAATTTCGAATGACTGCATCAACTATCAGGTAGTTCTGTTTAAATTCCCGAAAGTCTCGGTCACCAATGTACTCCTTGATTCTAAGCATAGAAGTTAATATATCCTCAAGGAAGAACCTGTATTGCCGTTGTAATGGATTCATACGTATCGTACTTGTTCAAGAATTCCGGCCTTTAACGGCTCTTTTAAGGCTTTAACTGACACAAGATCAATTTTTGTATTTAATTCTGCTTCAAGAAAATCCTGTAAATCAAAAAAATCCCAACCCGGCGATTTCCGAAAATCTACCAGAAGATCAATATCGGAATTATCGGTTTGTTCGTTCTGGGCATATGAACCAAACAATCCGATTCTTTCAACAAAAAATCTGTCGGAAAGAAAGGGCTTCAGGTTTTGAAGCTTAATCTCTATATCATTGCGGCTCATCATAATGCAAAGATAACTGATTTTTACTAAACGTTCACCCCTTTTTTTGTGGGGAAGTTGATAATAATAAGGTCTGGTAAATTATTAAGTTACCCATCCTGCCAAATTATCACAAATCTGAAATCAGCCCATAAACTGAATCCGTACCGTGTCATCCATTTTTAAACCCAGCAAACCGGAAGCATTGGCCTTGTTGATGGCAATCTGAAGCAGCCCGGTTGTTGAGAACAGCGCCAGCAATTCACAATCAGCCACATCGCTGTAAGAATGCGAAATCTTATTGATTTTATACCTTGAACTGCTGAACTCTATTACAAACGGTCTTCCTTTACCGATACGGGTAAATAATTCACGGCTGATGTTGGAGAACACATTCTCATAATTATCGATGTAGATGACTTTACCCGTAATAAGGTCGGTGCTGGTGACGGGTTTAAAGGCTTCTTTGGGATTCAGGGCTTCGCGCGGATCGCCGAGGTTCTCAATGGGTTTGCCTGCCGCCAGATGTGTGGCTGCCTTTACAAATACATCGCGGGTTGAAAAAGTAAAATATTCAGAATCCTGCAGAATGTCGATTTCAACAAGTTTGGACGGAGGATTGTCGAACAGCAGACTGAAAATACCATTATCGGCCCCCACAAAAAACTGACCTTCGTATTCTGCAGCAGTATGAGGCGTTTCCAACCCGGCTTCGGTGGTAATGCCAATGATGTGAACGGTTCCTTTGGGGAAAAACTTATAGCTGTTGCGCAGTATAAATGAGGCCTGATTCAGGTCAAAAGGCGGGATTTCATGCGAAATATCAACGATTACAGCTTCAGGCATGCGTGATAATATTGCAGCCTTTACAACCGCGAGGTAATGGTCCTTACGACCCCAATCACTTGTAAGTGTGATAATTGCCATTTAAAAAAAGGTTTATAATATCGTGCCCTGAGGCAAAATTTCTTTAACTTTGCACGTCTCAAAATTAGTAAAATCACGCAATACCACATAATGTCTTCTTATAACTTGTTATACAGTATGTTGTTATTGAAGTTTTAGGAAGCCCCGAACTATGCACGAACGAATCATTTCAATTGAATCTTACAGCCCGCTCGATATTTACGGGCCTGCCGATCATTTCCTTCGGCTGATGCAGAATATTTATCCCGGACTGAAGATTATTGCACGCGGCGATATGCTCAAGATTGCCGGCGACCGCGAAGATCTGGAGACCTTCGACCACCGCTTCGGCCTGCTGCTCGTTCATTACGACGAGTTTGGGAAGATTACCGAAAACGATGTGCTGGAGATCATGGGCACCGAAGAAAACGGCAACACCACGCCCGAAAAACAACGCGAAGCCAGCGATGTACTTGTGTATGGCAACCACGGACTACAGGTGAGGGCACGGACCGTCAACCAGCGCCTGATGGTTGAAAGCTCCCTTAAAAACGATATGCTTTTTGCCATCGGTCCCGCCGGAACCGGCAAAACCTACACAGCCGTTGCACTGGCAGTTCGGGCACTCAAGAATAAGGAAGTAAAACGGATTATCCTTACCCGCCCGGCAGTGGAAGCGGGCGAAAGTCTCGGGTTTTTACCCGGCGATCTTAAAGACAAACTTGATCCTTATCTGCAACCACTCTACGATGCATTGCGCGACATGCTGCCTCCGCAGAAACTCCTCACCTACATCGAAGACGGCACCATAGAGGTTGCACCCCTGGCTTTCATGCGCGGACGCACCCTCGACCATGCCTTCGCCATTCTGGATGAAGCCCAGAACACCACACTCAATCAGCTCAAAATGTTCCTCACACGCATGGGGCGCTCTGCCAAATTCATCATTACGGGCGATGTGACCCAGATTGACCTGCCCCGCAACCAGAAATCGGGACTGGTGCATGCCACACATATCCTGAAGGGCATTGAAGGCATTGACATGGTATACCTGAATGAAAATGATATTGTACGGCACAAACTCGTGAAAAAGGTGATTGAGGCCTATGCGCGCGATAGTGCCGGCTATGAAAATACAGAACCGAACAAACCTCTGACTGCTAAAATCTAACATCCAATCATATGCTTAACACAATTGTAAGAACAGATTTTACCTTTCCCGGACAAACCAACGTATATCACGGCAAAGTGCGTGATGTATATTCAATCGGGAGCGATTTGCTTGTAATGGTAGCTTCTGACCGCATTTCGGCCTTTGATGTGGTGCTGCCGCGCGGGATTCCTTTCAAAGGGCAGGTGCTGAACCAGATTGCCTCCAGGTTTCTGGATGCCACGTCCGATATCGTGCCTAACTGGAAAATTGCATCCCCCGATCCCATGGTCACCATTGGCAAGCTGTGCGAACCCTACCCGGTTGAGATGATCATTCGCGGATACCTGACCGGAAGTTCGTGGCGGACTTACAAAGCCGGAGCAAGGCAGATATGCGGTGTGCCCATCCCGTGGAGCATGAAGGAACACCAGCGCTTTCCGCAGCCCATTATAACTCCCACCACCAAAGCCACCGAAGGGCATGATGAGGATATTACCCGCGAAGAGATTATTGCCCGCGGACTGATCACTGAAAAAGAATACCAACAGCTTGAGAAATACACGCTGGCCCTGTTTGAACGGGGTACACAAATGGCTGCTGACAAGGGACTGATACTGGTTGATACCAAGTATGAGTTTGGCCGTCGTGACGGGAAGATTTACCTGATTGACGAAATACATACCCCCGATTCATCACGCTATTTTTACATGGATGGCTATGAAACCCGTCTGGCCAAAGGGGAGCAGCAGAAGCAGCTTTCGAAGGAGTTTGTACGCGAATGGCTGATGGAAAACGGTTTTCAGGGGCATACGGGGCA
>CAZKCK010000361.1:0-3607 GCA_964550695.1 uncultured Bacteroidales bacterium
TTGCCGCTTGATACCTGCGAGGCAAGCACATTGCCTGATACAACATGGTAAAGCAGTATTGGAGTAAGGGTTTCAACGGATAAATCGCTTATTCCGCTAACACCCAGGGTAGCAAACAAGGCATTAAAGGCAGCGTTGGTTGGCGCAAACACCGTAAAGGGACCGGTTCCTGATAATGCTTCTACCAAATTAGCCTTTACAACAGCTTGAACCAAGATGCTGAAATTGGGATTGTTTATTGCATGTGAAACAACACTGGCTGGCAAAATCACCTTGTCAATTACATGAATGATTCCATTTGAGGCCATTACATCGGCCTTTACAACTTTACTGCCATCAACCGTTACCGACGTACCAAGCTGAACGAAAATCTTTACCGGTGATTGGTTTGGGCCATAAGTATTGGCTGTAGCAACGTAACCTGTGGCAATTGCGCTTGACGGCACTTTAGAAGTTACCACATGGTTTAGTAAAATAGGCTTAAGTGCTTCAGCACTCAATTGATCAATACCGCTAACGCCGAGCTGGGTAAAAAGAGCTGTAAATGCATCATTTGTGGGTGCGAATACAGTGAAAGGGCCTGCCGATTTTAAGGTTGACACTAAATCAGCTTTTTGCAAAGCTGCAACCAGAATTGAAAACTGTGGGTCAGAAACTGCCACATCAACAATTGTTTTTGGTGTTTCAACTGGTGTAACTACATCATCATCATTGTTACAGGCAACAATGGTTGATACCATCAAAAAGGCAAATAGAAAAAGACTTAGTTTGTTATATAAGGATTTCATAGTAGTAATTTTTTAAGTTTGACTTGTTAAGTACTACTATGAACAGCTGCATCATCTGTTTTGTTTAACTATTTTATAAAAATATTAAACAAATTTTCAATTATATTTGTAAATCGCTCATTAACAATACAATACCATAAGAAAAAAATTTAGAATCCCATGCGCATTTGGGCATAAACCCTATGGTTTTTATTCCCTGTTTCAAATGTACCTTCGTAATATACCGACATTGACAGTTTTTTGTACATTCTCCATGAGAAGTAAACCTCACCCATATGTTGGTTTAATGCCACATCAGCAACTGTAAAATTATAGTTTACAAACCTGTAATCAATTCCGGTATTCACTTTACCTTTAAACAGGTCTTTGCTGAACCCGGCGCTGAATATTTTACCTGACATATATGATGTTTCAAGCAAGGTTGCTGAAAAAGTAGTGGTTACATTTAGCCGGGGAATCTGGCTGAGTGTGATGTAAGTGTATACATTTTTTGTTGGATTTGGGTCCTTATCGCGCAAACGGTATGATCCGTTAACACCAATTGAAAAGATGCCCTTAGGATGAAAATTCACCTGTGCCGAATAACCCTGCTGATTGTCTCCATCAAGCAATCTTTCGAGAAAGGTCTTATACGTTTCATAATAAACCACATTTTTCCGTGAACTGTAAGTAAACGAGACAGATAAAGGCCTGATAATCCTGTAACGCAATGAGGCATAAAGGTTCGACATTCTGGGTGAATTATCCTGAGCAAAGGTGCTGTCGGTACTGTTAAACGTCATGTTGTACAGATCAAATTCTGCAGAGCCGAAAAGGCTGAGTTTTCTGCTGATATTGCTTGAATGCTGAAAATAAATGAATCTGCGGTCGGTATTGCCGTTATTTTTTTGCTCAATGAAGGCCAGCGTATTCTGAATGCTTCCGTTTTTAACGGTGAGTTCATGATTCAGATAGCCACCATATTGCAACAGCGAACTGTTAAAACCATAGGTCTGGTAATCTGGCCGGGTACCAGCCAAAACGCCAATGGTAAATGACTTTAGCTTCTGTTCAAACTGCAATCCGTCAACCGGGCCCATACTGCTGATTTTCTGATTGATCCGGCGTCCGAGCCAGATTTTAGCATGCTGCCCGGCTTCATAGCTTACAGCCAGATTATAAATTTTGAGGGCATTAAAAATATCTGTTTTTACTTCATCCCAGTATTTGTCTCTGTAAACGAATGAAATATAACTTTCAAGTGAAAAACGTGAACTGTCGATATTTCTGGCATTCAGCATCATGGTATATTGCGCCCTTGTGCTGTTCGAGTTGGCCTGATTCGAAAAATTGGTGTTCATCGATGCTGACATCATGCCGGATACCAGCGGTTTACGAATGATACCGCTTAGCGGAGTTTTTGCAACTGTTGAATCTGCTTTTGGAATAACAATATTCGTTTGGGGTGTATTTACAGGAACCTCCTTGCTAACTTCTGTTTTAACCCTATCCGGGTCAGGACTAATTTTGTCAGAAACGCTTAGCTGAACTGAGGAAATTGGTGTACAAACGCATGAAATTGACGACAGGTTTGTAATTTTTAAAACCGGTAACGACTGCCCATTCACCGTCTTATACAGTGTATCACCGATTGCCAGATGACTGGTTGACTTAAACTTCACATATACGCTCTGCGAAGTAATAAATGAAACCTGACCATCATCCCGGGTTGTAGACTCCTGTGCCCTTAAAAAGGCAGCAGTAAACATGATTATAACAAATAAACTCAGATTTTTCATTGGTGTAAGTTTAATATTGTTTAATCATAAAGCGATTTGTTGATTTGGCTGCACTGCCATCGGGGTGGCAATTCAGGCAGGCGCTGCTTTCGTATACGTATCCTGATACCCCGTTATGGTCATCATTGGTTGATGATTGTGGGTGGCATGAAGTAGTGCAGGTAAAAACCGCATAGTTCCCTGAATTCGGATGGCAATCAGAGCATACATTCCACTCATCTTTATGTTTTCCGGAATAGATCGGGAAATATTGAGCATCATGGTTAAAAGTAGATGGAATCCAGGCAGTTTGTGTATGGCAGGTTTCACAGTCCGTAGGGAACTGGGCGGAGGCATGTGGTGGATTGTTTGTTGCGTTATAATCGGGCAGATGGCAACCAACGCATGTATTGGGCGTATTGGTATATACCCCGTTATGGCATGAAGCACAATCTAAACTTGCATGGGCACCCAGCAAAGGATAATAATTATTGTGTACCGCAAAAGTGGCTGGTTTCCAATCGGGGTTGGTGGTGTGGCAGGTGCCACAATCGGTTGAAATACCAGCAGCAGTGTGGTTCGGATTGGTGGTCTGGTTGTAATTGCTGATATGGCAGGCTGCACAGGTATTTGGTGTATTGGAATATACTCCGTTATGGCATGAAGCACAATCTGTTGTTGCATGGACTCCCGTTAGCGGATAAAAGGTATTATGAATGGTAAATGTTGCAGGAGTCCAGTTCGGATTGGTGGTATGGCATGAAGCGCAATCTGTTGAAATATTAGCAGATGCATGATTGGGGTTGGTAGTCTGATTGTAATTGGTTTGATGGCAACCCACGCAGGTGTTGGGGGTATTGCTGTAACCGCTTATGTGGCATGAAGCACAATCTGTTGTTGCATGGACTCCCGTTAGCGGATAGTAGTTATTATGAATGGTAAATGTTGCAGGAGTCCAGTTCGGATTGGTGGTATGGCATGAAGCGCAATCTGTTGAAATATTAGCAGATGCATGATTGGGGTTGGTAGTCTGATTGTAATTGGTTTGATGGCAACCCACGC
>CAZKCK010000362.1:0-3587 GCA_964550695.1 uncultured Bacteroidales bacterium
TTTTGCCCAAACCAACTGTACTGACATCTTTATGTCGGAATATGTTGAAGGATGGTATAACAACAAAGCCCTTGAGCTTTACAATCCTACAAATGCAGCCATAACCCTCGACGGCAATTACAGGCTGATTCGCTATGATAATGGCAGTACTACTTCCGATCAGAATCCATTGTATGTGCTTCCCCTAACAGGTTCAATTGCCTCCTATCAGGTGATGGTCATGGTGCAGGATACCAATAAACCTGGCCAGGATACGATGGTAGCTCCTGCGCTTCGTAAGAAAGCTACATGGCTGGCACCTTATGATTACAATGGTACAACAGCCGGCGGTAATGTTGTTTTCTGGAATGGTGATGATGCGATTGCACTTCAGAAAAAACAAACAAACGGAAGCTGGAAAGACATCGATATTTTTGGTGAAATCGGTGTTCGCCCTCTTGACTGGCAGGGTGGAACCACGGGTGCTTGGACCGATACCAAACCTTATTGGAAAGGAGCTGGTGTTTATTTAACCAAAGATCAGACGCTAATACGTAAAAAGACCGTAAAATTTGGCATCGACCGCATTGCCATGAGCCAATATGGCAACGAAATTACCGGTGGTTTTCCCAACAGTTTCAATGCTTTTGCAGAATACGATTCCATGCCTGCCAATTTCTTTGACAGTCTAGGCTTTCATCGTTGTGACTGCAAAACTTCCTCGGGAATAGGGAAACTGACATCGGATCAGACGGTTTTTATTTCGCCAATTCCTGTGACCAACAACCAGTTTACCGTACAGGCTTCAAAACCAATTGCAATAGTTGAGCTGGTTTCAATCGTCGGACAGCCAGTGTATGTTCATGATTTTGCCTCTCATCTGCGTGAAGTGAAGGTAATCCTGAATAACCTTACGAATGGGGTTTACCTGGTAAAAGTGACATTTGATGATGGTAAAACGATGATTAAAAAGATCATTGTACAGTAATTAGTACGGACGTGATAGGTCATGTCCGTGCGATGCAGTCATTCATAGGGGCAACCAATACCGGATTGCCCCTACGTTTTATCAAAAGCAATCAATAATCTTCAGAAATTATGACCAAGCTACTTAGTATTTTCCTTGTAATCACTTTATTTCCTGTCCTCCTTTTTGCGCAAAAAAACATGATAAGGGGTACCGTTACCGATGCTAATTCTGGTGAGACCCTAATTGGTGCTACCATTTTATATGGTCCAGGGAAAGGAGTGATTTCTGACATGGATGGGAGATATTTTCTCAAAGTTGAACCTGGTACCTATCATCTTAAAGTTTCCTATGTTGGCTATCTTCCGCAGGAAATTGATGTAGTTGTCGGCAAAGACGAGGTTACTCAGAATTTTTTATTGAAAACACCAACCTTAACAGAAGTTGAAGTGGTTGGCGATGTGGCAAAAGTGAGGGAAACACCCGTGGCATTCTCCACAGTCAGACCGATTCAGCTCCAGGAAGAGCTTGCCAGTCGGGATATTCCCATGATTCTGAATAAAACTCCGGGCGTTTATGCGACCCAATTGGGCGGAGGCGATGGCGACGCCCGTATCAATGTTCGTGGATTCAGCCAGCGCAACCTGGCGGTTATGATCGACGGCATCCCGGTGAACGATATGGAAAATGGATGGGTTTACTGGTCGAACTGGTTTGGTCTCGATGCTGTTACAAGGAATATTCAGGTTCAACGCGGATTGGGAGCTTCAAAGCTGGCCCTGCCATCTGTTGGCGGCACCATGAATATCATCACTAAAGGCATTGATGCCAAGCTTGGCGGTACGATCAAACAGGATGTCGGCACGGATGGTTACCTGCGCACATCCATTGGTTTAACCACAGGACAATTGCCCCACGGATGGGGTATTACCATTGCAGGTTCTTACAAACAGGGCAATGGTTGGGTTGATAACACCTGGACTAAAGGTTGGTTTGGCTATGTTCGGGTGGATAAAAAACTGGGTAGACACATGCTTACTTTTTCTGCCATGGGAGCCCCGCAGGAACATGCCCAGCGAAAATATATGAAATCAATTGCGACCTACGACAAAGATTATGCTGCAAAACTGGGGGTTGATACATCGATGGCCAGCCCTAACTATACCAACAGTTGGGGGATCAAGTACAATTCAAATTGGGGATATCTTAATCGTTGGACTTACGGAGCAAACGGAGAAAGGATTCCCAATGGAAATACCGAGGCGCTTACCCAAACACTAAACTATTATTTCAAGCCACAGATAAGTCTGAGGGACTTTTGGCGCATCAGTGATGAATTTTACCTTTCAACGATTCTCTATACATCCTTTGGCAATGGAGGAGGAACCAGCACATTTACGAGTGATAAAAACGGCACACCAGGCGGTTCGACGCCCCCGCTGGATCCGGCCAACGGTCAGGTCAATTTCCAGACATACTATGATGCGAATATGCCCGATCCCATTTTAAACCCTAAAGGACGTTCCTCCGGCATTCTCAGAAGTAGCATCAATAACCATTACTGGTATGGATTGCTCTCTACATTTACCTGGGAGATCAATAAAGAATGGACCCTGTCAGGAGGCATCGACGGCAGAACCTATCGCGGGGAACATTTTGGTGAGGTTTATGATTTGCTCGGGGGCAGCTATATACTCAATAACTCCAACAAGAACAGAAATACATACGATCCATTGTACGAAGGTGATAAAATTTACTATGCCAACGATTCAAAGATTCGATGGGGCGGGGTATTTGCCCAAGCCGAATGGAAGAAGGGAAACTGGTCTGTTTTCCTGAATCTTACCACTTCGCTGAGTGCTTACCAGCGCCTGGATTATTTTAGAAAAAAAGACTTGGTTCTTGATGGAGAAAAGTTTAGTGAGGCCGTTGGCTACGGCGATATTTTTTATTACAATGGTTCTCAGAACCTAACTTATATCTACGGAGAACCCGCACCTTATACCTCTAACGATACCGTATTTGTAATCAAGCAAATTCCGGGGGGCACCGACACTCTGTTTATTGTAAACCCTACCTCTTACAACATCAATTCATCCGAAGCAACTTACACTACAACTCAGTGGAAATTGTTTCCGGGATTTACAGCAAAGGGAGGTGCTAATTATAACATTGATGGAAAAAACAACGTATTCATGAACCTTGGCTATCTTTCCAGAGCCCCAAGGTTTAACAATGTTTTTAACAATAACAACAAGGAGGTTCTTGATTCAAAGAATGAAACAATTCAGGCACTCGAAGTTGGATACAGCTTTAATTCTAAAAAGGTCTCCCTAAATGTAAACGGATACCTTACAAAATGGAACAACCGGCCATTGGAATCTGTAGCGACCTTCACCGATAAATTGGGTGATACATACTCCTATAATGTGAATGGGATCAATGCACTTCACAAAGGCATCGAGATTGAATTTGGATGGAAACCGTTTCCCTCCCTTCAGTGGGACCAGGTACTTGCCTGGGGCGACTGGCGGTGGACTTCAGGTGCAACCGCCAATGTTTTTTCTCCGGCAGGTGATTCTATTACAACCATCATCTTTAATGCCAAAGGAGTTCATGTTGGCGATGCAGCTCAATTCCA
>CAZKCK010000363.1:0-3581 GCA_964550695.1 uncultured Bacteroidales bacterium
GGTCTGTTATTGCTTTCGTAAATATTATTCAAATAAAAAATGGCCGATGGACTCAGTGTGAAGGATAGTCTGTCATTGAAATTCCATCGCAATTGCACCATCACATCCCATTGCCAACAAATTTTCAGGCGTGTATAATCATTGTTGGCAGTACTCAGAATTTCTCCATTTTCAGGGCCTGAGGTGTAATCGGGTATCTGTCGTTGTGAAATCAAAAAACCAATTACAGGGCCTGTTTTGATATCGAATGCAAACTTTCCCTTTGCAACTATCTGCTTTGAAATGAACAAAGGAAACTGTAGGTATTGATACCTGTACTTGTACGCAACAATCCTTGTTGTATCGAATTGTTTTACCGGATTTACTGTGTCTCCCGAAATCGAATCAGTTATCCTGATATTGTTTAATACAGAACTATAATCATTGTAACCCGTCCAGCCGATACCCGTTTCAATGCCTGCTTTCAGTTTCTTGTGCCACAACCCTCCTGTAACCATTGCACCGTAATACAGGTTGGGATTTCTGCCCTTTTGAACTACTGCACCTATATTCCCGGATACTGCTATTTGCCATGAAAGGTTCTCTGACATCTTTAATGATTTTTTGGATTTTTCATAACCTGTATTGTTTAGTGTGTTATCAGCTTTCGTGTCAGCTACCGGATTGATAACAGGATTTATTGCTGGAGTAGTGCTGTCTGATGATTTGACTGTTGCTGCTTCCGGTGAAGGCGGATTAGATTGGACTTCCAAGGGTTTATCCGTGTCTTTTGATTTTTCTTCAATGACAGGCTTCGGCAGGGAAGTCATGTTAACCGTTGTGGTTGTGATGTCAGTTCCGGTTTGTGAAGGAACAATCTCTTTTGGCTTTGGTTCAGACGGCTTGGGAACTGAGGAAAAAGTCAAAGTGGGATGCTGTTCATTTTTTGCAATATTTGTAGACGATGGAATTACTTTTGATTGAACAGTAATACCTTTACTTGAGGGCTTTTGTGGCAAATCCATTTTTTTATCATGGATACTAATCGTTACAGGAGACTTGATCTTGCCTGGAAGAGATAGTTTGTTTTGATTATTTGTGTTTAAAGAATCTGAAACTGTAATATGTTGGATTACATTTTTCGTATCCCTGTTTGTGACAGATGTGTCTGGTTTATTGGTGTTGCGCAGAATACCCCATGTTACTAAACCTGCTACACCCAAAACAATCAGTCCGACACTGAGGAATTGGATGCTTCCACCAAAAATCCCGCCATCTCCCGATGAAGGTGGCTTTTGTGATGGCACATCAGGCGGAGATACGGGCATCTCCGCATCAAGCAAAGAAGCCATATTATTCCATGCCTCATTGGCAGAAATTTCCGGCTCCGGTATTCCCTTAAGCGGGTCAGGGGTTATATGTAAATTTTCATCATTCATTTTCTGTGATTCTGTTAATTGAAAATAATGATTTAAGCCGGGTTCGGCTTTCGCTCAAATGCCACTTTATGGTTCCTTCACTTATGCCTAATTGTTCGGAAATTTCCTTTATCGCAAATCCCTCAAGATAATGGAGGGTACATACGGCACGAGTTGCAGGGGGAAGTTTGTCAAGGTAAATATAAATGTCATTCCATTCAAGTTCTTTAAAAGGGCTGTGGTATAACGATTTCTCTATTTGGTCAGTCAGTTCAGTGGTTGGTTGAAGGATTTTTATACTATTAAGGTGTGTGATGGCTGCATTCCTGACTATGGTATATGCCCAATTGAAGAGCTCACCTTTAGCAGGGTCGTACTTCCCGATGTTTTTAAAAACATTCAACATCCCATTATTCAATGAAGTGAGCGCATCATGGTTATCGGAAAAAAATTTCTTACACAAAGCAAATAAGCCCGGATAAAACTGTCGATACAATTTTTCCTGGCTTGACCGGTCGTTTCTTTTACAACCCTCAATTATTTCGTGTAAATCTTTCACAAGAAAAGCTACCCACCCGCTTTTACGGATGGGTAGCTAAGATAGCAATTTTAGTTTATTATCAACGGCGTGATTGTGACTCCTGAACTATAAGGCCATGTAAATGTGAAGGCAGTACCACTTTTCACGAATGAACCGATATAGGTTTTTCCATCAAGTACGACCTCAAATCCATGGTTGCCGTCTGCAATCGGAAACCACACGGTTCCTCCGTATGCATAATCTTCTCCGGAGCTGCAGAATTCAGCGGATGGGATCATGACCGATTTGAAAACAACCCGTAAGTTTTGTTCTGAAAAACTGTTGTCAAATAAAAGGTCGTGGTTCAGGCATTGGTACTTCTTTTCGGTAATATAACGGAAAATCAGCCCGCTAAATCCCATACTGTCAGTTTTCGAAACTGTAATGAAGATTTGGTCGCCTGTCAATGGTTCGTAAGTTGGGATTCCACCACCCCCGGGATTGTAAATACTGTCCTGAACGCTTACATTGGTATTTCCTTTGAAATTGGAATAGCTTGCGTTCACAGAATAAACACCGGCATTACTGAATTGAATTGTGGCTCCATTGCCTGTCGGATTGATTTGTACATTGTCGTAAGGAGTTACTGTCCATATTACAGTGCTTCCCTCAGGTGCCTGTGAAAATTTGAAACTGACAGGTTCACCTTTTTTGATTTTTGAGGTTTTAGACGCATCCAAACCTGATTGGGTTGATACAGGTTCGTTTTTGTCTTTTTTGCAGGAAGTGAATCCCACCATTAAGGCAGCGATTGCTACAATCAACATTTTCGTTTTCATGACAGTGAATTTTAGTTGTTAATAATGATTTGAATTTCTGGATATCGATAAACCATTGGTATATACTCTTGTCATAGGCAGAAAGGTTGGGTCAGGTTATTTCTTATTCCTGTAGCCTTAAAAGATTGAGATAACGACTACAGCGATGACAGAGACAGGAATTAATACAAAAAATCCAAGTTCGATTGATTCTACTATAGCTTTCATCACATCCTCCTTTTTTTTAATTTGTTCAGCATATCTGTTCTTACACACATATACTGCCTAAGACGGTTGAAAGGTTGGGTAAACATTAAATATTTTCTTGCATTCCTTTATGTACTGAAAATTTAGTTTGTTGAAACTGATTAAGCGCAATTATACCAGTAAACCAAAGAAATCAGAAATATTAAATTGATTAAGCACATTCGTACCAGTAACTATTAATTGCTGTATTTTTGATTCTCAAGGACCCCTCCCCGGCCCTCCCCTTGAATGGGAGGGAGCAGGTTTGTCGATGATTTTAAAAATAGAGGATATGACAATCATGTGGATAAGGAAATTGAGAATATCTAGTATGATCACCTGGTAAAGGGCCTCCCTCCCCTACAAGGCTACTCTTTATACACATCTCGTTTGTTTGATAAACAACCTATTGAATTATCCCAATTGGCAACGTAGTTGCCTTATCTTTGTAGAAACGTTGCAGAAGAGTGCATCAAAGCAGCGTAGCTGCGAAATAAATCAATTCCAATGGTTGAAAAATTTCAACACAAGGATTAAATCTACCAGGTTGATTTTATGCCGCCCCGATGGGGCTGATAATAAACACTGTCATTGCCGGCT
>CAZKCK010000364.1:0-3573 GCA_964550695.1 uncultured Bacteroidales bacterium
GTGGTGCATTGGTAGCGATGTAACAGAAAAATGGATTGTTCTTATTTTTCTCGATGAAGTTCATTGCTTCTGTAAAAAACACATCGGTACAATAGCCATTGTACTTCTGCATTTCTCCATTGTGCCAGAACGTATCATCGAAATAATCGTTGCCCCAATAATCGGGCCCCTGTCCAACTCCACCACCTCCGTGACGAACTACTTCATGAAAGCCTCTGTCTTCGGGACGATAGGGGTAATTGTCGCCCAGATGCCATTTGCCAAACATGCCGTTTGTATAGCCGTTTTGCGAAAATACCTGCGGAAGGGTTACCTCATCTTCGAAAAGAATTGAACGCCCCGTAATGGTATGGTAACAGTTGAGCCGGTTGGTGTGCCGTCCGGTCATTAAAGCGCTACGGGTTGGTGCGCAGGTGGTAGAAACATGGTAATTGGTAAAGCGGACTGCATCGGCATAAAACTTATCGATATTTGGCGTTTTGATGTAAGGATTGCCCATACATGCAAGATCACCTGTTGCCTGATCGTCAGTGATGACGATTATTACGTTAGGTTTTTGTTTGGCAATTGCAGGGTTTAATCCCACAAATAGAATAACTGAGAGTATTGCCAATACTAATAGTAAGGTTTTGTTTTTCATTCTTCTAAATCTTATAAATTAATAATACCTGCCAATCATTGGATTATCAATAATTAGCTTTTTCATCTCAAACAGGTCAATTGATCCCTGGTGTATATAACTTGCCTGAAAACAGCAAGAAACACCTGAATTCGACATATTAATTGCATAAAAATAACAATGACAAAAAGCGTGTGATACTTTCACACGCTTTTTTTGAAAATCTAACTAAACTAATGCTCTATGCAAAAAATTTATAATTTTTAGATTTCTTTGTTAATAACCCGGGTTTTGTACCAATAACGGATTTTTATTGATCTCACTTTGCGGGATAGGCATGTAATACAATTTCTCATGATATATTCGTGTTTGTACCTTAAAATAGGAGTCACTGTCTGATCATTTGTCACATCCACCCCGTAAGCATCTTTAAAAGCCTGGTCTAGAATCTTCCAACGGCGCACGTCAAAGAAACGCTGCCCTTCAAAACATAATTCAATCCTCATTTCCTGCATAACTTCTTTCATGGTTACCACAGCCGGAAGCGATGCTTCGGGCAAGCCAACCCGCTGGCGGATTGGCAACAGGTAAGCGCGGGCTTCAGCGCCCCTGCCAAGATTTACGAGGCACTCGGCATACATGAGGTAAACTCTGTTAAACGCATCATGACCATTTGCACTGGTTCGCCAACATTATATTTGGTAGTCACATCATCCCTTACGTATTTGTGGCAATAATAACCGGTACGGGTATAATTATTCGTTTCCTGCAAAACACCCCCCTTGCGATCATATCCTTGACGGGTTTTAATTGCACCTGTTGCATCTTTATATTTGTATATGCCTGATTCTACTTTGTACCCTACAACGGAGGCATCAGGAACCCTTGGCATTGTTCTGCTGTATTCTGCACCATCATACAATATTGAAGCATAAAAACGTTTTTCCCGATTTTGATATGGAGCTGCTCCATGTTTGGTACGGTCATAAGGAGTACCGTCAGCCATTTGAAAAGCATCGACAAATTCTTGAATTGGAGCAGCGAGCCCCCATCCTCCAAAACTTGGCGGACCAAACAGTGTCGAAGGAAAATTAAACCAAAAAATCACTTCTCCTGAATTCGCACGTGCATGTTTACTTAGTATTATTTCAGTATTACCCTGACTTTTTTTATGGAAAAAGATGTTGCGGTAATCGACCGGATTATATAAACGATACTGAGGAAGGTCAATGACGGCCTTGGCGGCCTCGGCGGCAGCCGTCCACTTTGCTTTGTCGTTGGTGGGATTGTGCAGAGGGCTGGCAGCATGAAGCAATACCTGTGCCTTTAAACCCAATGCAGCGCCTCTGGATAAACGGCCAGCCACGGCTTCTACAGTTGGCAAACCTTTCAACGACTCGGTTATTTCTTCCAAAATAAAAGCAACACATGCATCGTAACTTGCCCTGACCTGGCTGACCGGGTCGTCTGACGTAAATGGTTTTTTAGTAATAACAACCCCGCCATAAGCTTTAATCATTTGATTATAACAATAGGCTCGTAAAAAATGCATTTCAGCCAACCATAGATTTACTTTTGCCGCAGACACACTGAACTTGCCTTTTTCATAATAATCGAAGAAAATATTGATGTGCTGAATAATTTGGTAATTGTCATACCACGAACCGATACTACTTGTTGATGAAGGAGTAAGTTTGTTATCGGTAATTTCCAGTCCGCCTCCCCATAAAATATGTGCGTGAGCCTCATCAATTGCTTCTGCTCTATAGTGACCCCAGGACATCGCTCGGCCATCCTTAACATTTGTTGCTGCATACTCATTTAACATGTGGTATGCATAATCTACATAGCCCTGAATGGCTGCTTCGTTTTTCCAAAAATCAGCGTCCGAAAGGCTGTTCTTCGGTGTTAAATCAAGAATGTCGGTACATGATACGAATGTCATGATTAACATGATATATATTGCTGCTTTTTTCATGATTTCCATTTTTTAAAAGTTTAAATTAATACCGGCTGTAATAACCCGTGAAATTTCGTACGATTGCCAGCTATCCAGTTCAACATCTCGGGAAATTGGCATTTTGTCGAAGGTGAACAGGTTTTCGCCACTCACAAAAAACCGCAAATTCTTGATATTTAATTTTGTAAGCACAGACTGCGGCAATGTATAACCAAATTCAACTGTTTTAACACGTAAAAAACTTACATTATATAACCAGAAAGTTGAACGCCGGTCGTTGTTAGTAGTCCCAATTGAATTATCGCCCAAAGTGCAATAAGTTCTGGGAAATAAATTATCGCCCTCCTTTTGCCACCTGCCTTCAAACCAGGCCTTGTCGAATCGCAGCATCTCAGGCTGAACCATGGCCCATGCCCGTGACTGGCCTTGCAAGCGGATAACCAGGTCGAAATTTTTATAATTTGTCGACAGGTTAATCCCGTACACAATCTCCGGCGTACGTGGTTTATCTATCCTTACTCTGTCCTTGTCGTCAATTTTCCCGTCGGCCTTGTCGTAAATCCCATCTCCATCAGTGTCAATGGTTAATTGGTCAACATATTTAATATCGCCTGGCATCGCTCCCGACAAGTGTGGGGTATTATCTATTTCCGCTTTGTTTTGGTAAAGCCCATCGGCAACCAAAATTAATCTTGAAAGCGCACTTGAGCCACCATCATCAAGTACATCAACTGAATGCCCTTCTTTTTTCTGGAATGAAAGCACTCCGGCTGCTTCATCTAAGAATACAGCACGGTTTCGGGTGAAAGTAAAGGTACCACCAATGGAATAGGAAAAGTCACTATTTACTTTTTTGTTATACGAAGCTTCTCCATCGAAGCCCCAACTATCTACTTTACCTATATTTTCATTGGGCAGCGTGATGCCATAATAATCAGGTACCGATTCATTTCTTGGTACTAAAATCTTCGAACGCCTGTTTTTAAAATAATCG
>CAZKCK010000365.1:0-3551 GCA_964550695.1 uncultured Bacteroidales bacterium
GTAACTTTATTCAGAGGGCAGAGAACATCCTTATCACTGGCTCGACTGGTTGTGGTTATGTAAACTATATGATAATGTAAAGTTGGAGGGTAATAGGTTTCAAAATGGTTGATAACACTACCACTCTCAAAAAAACAACTTTACATTATAAACAGGTCATTTGAAGTTCTTCAGCCACTGCAACAGATTATCGTTTTTCATCCATAAAGGTTTTTCTTTTTTTATAATCTGGGCAAATGCTTTTTCAATCGCTTCCCTTTTCTGTTTAGAATCAACCCGGGCATAAATTTCAGTTGTTTGAACTGATTCATGGCCCAAAAAATCTCTTATGTAAACCAAATGAACTCCTGCCTGAAGAAGATGCATTGCTTTTGAATGCCTCAAAGAATGACAGCTAATTTTATCAGGGATAAGATCAGGATTCTTTACTCTTGCCATGGTTGCGTATTTAAGCAAAATACAATTGACACCGGCTCTTGTAAGTTTATCATTTCGGCTATTGTAAAATAATGGCTCTTGTTTGTTATGGATTTCCAGTAGGCCATTCTCTTTCATATAACTGTGAACATGATCTATTTCTTCCTCCATTAAGGGTACGATCCTTGCTTTGTTTCCTTTTCCAATGATCTTTATTGTGAAGGGTTTATTCAACCGGATGGATAATGGCTTAAGATCGATGATTTCCTGCACTCTTGCTGCGCAGTCATACATTAGGGCTAACATGGCAAGATCCCGCCTGCCTTTCGGCGTGGCTCTGTTGGGCTGTTCGAGTAAGAGTTTAATACCATCAACCGAGAGATAGCTGATCGTCTCTTTTTGGGATTTTTTTTCCTTGATAGAGAGTATTTTCTGCCATTCACTGAGGTTTTCCGGAATTTGGTATTGAAGGTAACGAAAGAAAGAATGCAATGCGGCAAGCCTGACATTGCGCGTGGCAACAGAACACCGACGGTGAGATTGAAGCCAGTCCAGGAATGCAACAACATTTTCTTTAGTGATATCCCGAAGTTCAATTTTACTGGCTTTTTTCTTTCTCTGTATCTCCATAAATGTGATAAACAAAATAAAGGTGAACTTATATGATGATATAGTATTGATACTCAGTCCACGTTCCCCCGGAAGGTATTTAGACAGGAAGTCTGTCAATTGCTTTGCAAAATCAGTTGGTTTCATCTTCTCCAGTTGTTTGGTTATTAACCGGGAATACACTGGAACAGATATCGGCTGACTTTTTGAGAAGGTCCGGATACATTTCAGAAGTTAACCGAACATACCTGTCGGTGGCTCCAAGAGACTGATGCCCTAAATATGTGGACAAAATTGGCAGAGAATGATATAAGTCCAATCCTGACTTTGACATTGTGGCAAGGGAATGCACACTAAAAGTATGTCTTAAATCGTGCAAACGCGGCCCAACACCCCGGCCACCATGAGATATTTTCGCAAGGTAAATGACTTTCCTGAACCACTTATATGCAATGCCATTATTCAACGGTGAACCAGTCGAACTCACAAGAAATCGACTCTCCCTTACAATCGGTGAGATTAGCTTTCGGTATGTCAAATATTGCTCACAGGTATTTGCCAATGAATCAGAAAGAGGAACCATTCGGTCTTTCCCGTTTTTACAATCTTTTAAAACCAGGTATCTTTCCTGAAGATTGATGTCATTACACGTCAGATAGAGCGCTTCGCTGATCCTTATTCCAGTGGCATAGAGTAATCTAAACAACACCGGTATGGCAATCAAGGCCGAATCATAGTGCCTTGGAGCATAGGTCAATGTGTCACAGATTGAGAAGATCGTTTGGATTTCATCCTGTGAAAAAATGTACGGGGTGAAAGTGCTTTTGTTCTGGGGTAGTTTTGGGAGGTTTGATCTAAAACCCAGATCACATAAAAATTGGGAGAATTGGCGTATGTGCTGTATTCTATTATATCTGGTTTTATCTGATTCATTAGGTTTTTTCATGCACCATTCGTCAGTAAATTGCTTCGTTATCGTTATCTCTGTCACGTTTTTTTCGAATGCCAATCGGTCGTATGTTGCGAAAGCACTACCAACATCAGAGTATTTATAACCAAGGCTTCTTTTCAAATCGATGTATTGATCCATATAGGGTCCAAAAACGCTATAGAAAGTTCTACTCATGACTTTACCCTCCTATCTGTTTGTAAAACGATGAAGAGACTGGCGGTATATCCAATGTGCATTTTCTTAATGAATTCAAGTCGATACGTAAATAGTACATGGATGACTCCAGGCTTCTGTGCCCCAATGCTTCTGATATTACTGGCAATGGAACGTTCTCTTTCAACAGGGCGCTGGCAAAGGAATGCCTGAGGGCATGAGGACCATGCTTTCTGTTTTCAAAGTTTATTCTCGCCAATGTCATCTGGCGGCGGACTAAATTTCCAACATCATGGGGATGTATCCTATCATATGGCGATAGTATTTGAAGAAAACAATGACTGTCATTGGAAACAGGACGACCATGCTTAAGATAGTTGATTATGGCATTACCTATCTCGGGTAAAAGTGGAAGTTCTATAGTGTTCCCGGTCTTGCACTGATTGAGCGTAATGATATTGCGCTCCCAAAGGAGGTTCTCAAATTTAAGTTCACAGATATCAGATGCTCTCAGACCCAATTTTGTTGCAATTAGTATAATTGCATAGTCCCGTTTGCCTTTGGGACTGCCTCTGTCCACCGCCTTTAAAAGAGTGTCTATTTCTTCATTGGTAAATGAAGATGGCAATTTAGGCTGGTTCTTATAATTATCTTTAGGGATTATTCTCGAGTAATCAAGCTGTAGAATTTGTTGATTGTACAAATGACGGAAGAAAATTCTTAACAGACCCAACGCAACATGCTTATTAGCAGATGTGTCCGGACTCATCATTTCAATGTAGGATAGGATATCTAAAGCGGTGATATCGGGAATGTCCTTCCCTAAACTGTTAATATATTGATAAAGCGGATGCAAGTAAAACATATACGATATAATCGTTTTTTTCGAGAGCTTATGCGCATTCTGCCGATGTTGCATAAAATCAAGCATGACCTGACCGACAGCACCAGTGAAAATTTTCGGATGTTTTTTTCTGGCGCCCATTATTAAACGGCCCATCTGTTGAAACTCTGAGAGTACTTCAATTGTATTGACTAAATCTTTTTCTTTACGATTGAGCTTATTGTAATCAAAATTGCCTAATTCTGATGAGAGGAATGCCTGCTCAACTTCGGTGTCATAGTACTTAATTTGATGTAGTTGCATGTAACAACTTACCTTCAGCCACATTCTCCGGTATCGCTTAATTGTTCCTTCACTGCGATGAATGGCTCTCAGATAGTCGAACAACGCATTTAATAGGTCCTCGATTTCTTGTCTTTGGGTTTCCATTACTTCGATTTTTTGATTGTCTGGCAATAGCGCCATAGATAAAACAAAAAAATAATGTAAAGTAATATCGAAGAAAATGGAATGGATGTAAAGTGTTTACTGGATATATACCCTCCAACTTTACATTATCATATAGTTTACATAACC
>CAZKCK010000366.1:0-3545 GCA_964550695.1 uncultured Bacteroidales bacterium
GATTGCGGATCGCCAAAATTCCAATTGAAAGTTATCAGCGAATCTCCGGAAGGTGTAAGCAACTGAGGTGCAAACCTGGTTGGGTTGCCAAAACAATCCATTTGATAGGTAAACGCTATATCCAAAGGTGCTGGAACACAAATTTGGCGTGTAACCGTATCGGAACAACCACGTAAATCGCTGATAATCAACCGAACGTCGTAACAGGAATCCACTGCATAATACTGATAAACCGGATTTTGTTGTGTACTGTATTGGAATGGTTCAAATTCCCAGTTCCAGGATACAATTCCGGATTGGTAGCTGTAGGACGAATCGGCAAAATGAACCGAACCATTTTCGCATGGTGATGCTGAATAACTGAATACTGCAGTTGGCTTATTAAATACCTGCACCGGTTGAGTTTTTGTACTGGAACAACCGGTTTCGGATACGGTGGTCAACGAAACGGTATAGGTTCCTGGCAACGAGTAAGCAAACGATGGATTTTTAAGTGTGGAAGTATCGGTTGTTGAGCCGATTACCCCAAATTCCCAGTTCCAGCTAACTATAGTTCCATTAGTTGGTGAGTATGATAAATCAGTAAATTGTGTCGGACTTCCCTGGCATGTGTTTGCATAACTAAACGAGGTTACAGGTAATCCGCCAATAGTTACCGCATGGCTTATGGAATTGCTGCATCCGCTGATGTTTACAATGGTGAGTGTAACGGTATATGTGCCGATATTTGCGAAACTATGCAATGGATTTTGTATTGTGCTGTTTGCCGTTCCGTCACCAAAATTCCAGGTAAAGGATTGCACCTGTGGAATCAAAGTAGCAATAGTATCAGTGAAGAATGCCAGCGGAGTACCAACACAACGAATGGTATCATGATAGAAATCAACGCCTGGTTTAGGTGTTATAATCAGTTGGTGCTGAATAGTATCGGTACAACCTAACACATTAGTAGCTATTAAAACGACCTGATAAGTTCCTGCTGCCGAGAAAGTATGAACAGGATTTGTCAACACACTTGTATTGGCAGTTCCTGAAGTTGGATCACCAAAATTCCAGTTTCTGACTGTAATCGGAACACCCGACGAAGCTACCGACTGATCGCTGAACTGGGTTGGCAATCCTTCGCAGGTGTTCAACCAGGCAAAACCGGCAACAGGGCTTGCCGAAATGGAAATAGTTTGTTGATAGGTATTCTGACAGCCATTCTGTGAATTCACAGTAAGTGTAACCGAGAAATTGCCAGGTTGGCTATAATTATGGCTGATTGTTGATGTTGCAACCGTGTAAGTTGTATCATGCCCATCGCCAAAAGTCCAGTGCCACAAGGTAATGGAGCCTGTTGGATAGGTGCTTAAATCAGTAAAAGTTACCGCTGTACCGGCACAGTATGGCGACGATGCGGCAAAAGCAGCAACCGGCCCCGGTGTAACAATTACAGGTGCCGAAATGGTTGCCGAACAGCCAGCCGTATCAACAATGGTGAGGCTTACGGTATAGGTTCCGCTTGAAGCGTAAATATGTACTGGGTCAGGCAAGGTTGATGTCGCCCCATCGCCAAACTGCCACAACCAACTTGCCGTACTTGCCATATTTACCAAACCACTGCTGTTAAACTTGGTTGTATCGCCATTGCAACCTGCCACACTCGTAAAGTTTACTGTTGGTGGCGGAACAATGTTGATGGATTGTGTAACTGTATCGCTGCAACCCGCTGCTGTGGTTACAATCAGTTGAACAGTGTATGTGCCTGCGAGTGTGTAGATATGAGTTGGATTGACCAAATTTGAATTGTTTGAAGTGCCGCTGGCCGGATCTCCAAAATTCCAGTTCCTCACCGAAATGCCGGCTCCGTTACTGCCCGACAAATCATTAAATGAAACGCTTTCATCCTGACAATTGCCTGTGAAACTGAAAGCCGCGCTTGGTTTTGCAGTGAGAACCATCAGTTTTGAAATGAAACTACTGCAACTATCACTGGTTTTCACCGTAAGCGAAACATTGAAATTCCCGGCATTGGCGTAAGTGTGCGTTACAGGACCTGAATTCGGGAAAACAAAGGTTTGCGAATTCCCATCGCCAAAGTTCCATATCCATTTGGTTATAAACCCGGCAGGTACTGAAGTCAAATCGCTGAAAGTAATAGTGGTTTGGTTGCAACCCGGCACAGTGAACGAGAAATTAGCAAGCGGTGCTGCCACAATGGTAATAGGCTGGCTTATTGTATTTGAACAACCCGCAGTATCGGTTATTGTTAAGGTTGCAGTGTAGTTTCCGGCTGAACTGTAGGTGTAGGAAGGCGAAATCTGCGAACTGCTGTTCCCATCTCCAAATTGCCATAACCAGGTTGCAATTGTGTTTTGTATGATAACCGCTCCGGGAACAAAAGTTATAGGTGTGTCTTCGCAACTGCCTTGAGCTGTAAAGCCAACTGCCGGTTTGGCTTTAATAATAATTTCTTTGGTAATGGTGTCGGTACAGCCGTTGTTGCTCCACACAATTAACCTTACAAAATAATTTCCGGCTGTGGCAAAAGTATGGGCGGCATTCTGCGAATTGCTGGTATTGCTGATACCCGAAGTCGGGTCACCAAAATTCCATGCCCAGGCACTAATGGAAGTTGTGGCCGGAACTGCCGAAATATCTGTAAATGCAACTTCACTCCCTTCGCAATGGCCTGAGTACATGTAATCGGCTGTTGGGCTGCCCGTAACCTGAATTGTGTTTGTTTCTGTTGATGTACATCCCAAGTTATTGGTAACAGTCAGCGTTACCGCGAAAGTACCGGTAGTTAAATAGGTATGGTTTACACTTGGTGTTGCCGGGAAGTTTACCAGTTGGGTGTTGCCATCGCCAAAATTCCACAACCAGGAAACAATGTATCCATCGGTAGAAGTCGATAGGTTGGTAAACTGAACCGTTTGACCCACGCAATTATTGGCGTTTGCCGTGAAATGTGCCAGCGGTGGAACCGTAATTTCCACTACATGGCTCAATGAACCCAAACAGCCGGAAGTATCCTGAACCGTCAACGTTACATTATACGAACCCGGTGCCAGATAAGTATGCTGTGTATTCCGGCTGTAGCTTGTGCCGCCATCACCAAAGTCCCAGTTGTATGTTGCTGTGGTATTTACATCAATTACCGTTGTATCTGCCCAGAAAATAGTCGGGGCATTTACACAACCCGGACTGCTGCCAAAATCAACCGGAGGCGATGGCTTGACGGTAACTTGCTGGTAACTTGTATCGGGGCAACCGCCAACATTGGCAACAATCTGCATCACAGTATAAGTGCCTGCCGTTGCATAAATATGTTGCGGGTTTTCTAAAGATGAGGTATTGTTAACACCTGAAGTCGCATCACCAAAATCCCAGTACCACCAGTTTACAGGAACCACACCATTGTTAAGCGAAGTGTTGGTATACTGTGTGGTTTGGTTTACACAATTGCTTGTAAACGTGAATGCTGCAATAGGTTTATTGATAACTGCCACCGGATTTGTATAAGTGGAAACACATCCCAGCGAACTGGTAACTTTTAAAAT
>CAZKCK010000367.1:0-3543 GCA_964550695.1 uncultured Bacteroidales bacterium
ACCA
Organism: uncultured Bacteroidales bacterium; assembly: GCA_964550695.1. Lineage (GTDB taxonomy): Bacteria > Bacteroidota > Bacteroidia > Bacteroidales > TTA-H9 > CAZKCK01. The sequence goes on from CAZKCK010000367.1 coordinate 5, forward strand.
TCCAAAGAACTGGTGCCATTATAGTCATTTATTCTGCTCAATATGCCTGAACAATCCGTTGCAGAAAAGGGTCCAAACTCATCGCCATTCACTGTATAAAATGTCTCGCCCTCATCCACCTGGCGGCACATTTCGTAATCCGGACAATATGTAGAGGGTGGGTCGTTATCGACTACTGTAACAGTTTGCTCAGCACTGTTGCTGTTGCCATGGATGTCGGTTATATGCCAGGTTACCGTGGTTGTCCCGATAGGATAGGAAGAAGGTGCGTCATTCCAATAAGTATTTACCGCACAGTTGTCTGTCCTTACAGGAATTCCAAGAACGACACCTGTTGCATTGCATCCTGAATTTGTAGTAGTGTTTATATCTGCCTGTGGCGTAATTACAGGATCTTCATTATCAACAACAAACACATAATAACTGCACGAATTGGTATAAGTAGTGCCATCAACAGTGCGTGAAGCAGTCCAGGTTACAAGGGTTGTGCCTACAGGGAATTCTGCATCTTCCAGCGATGAAGGCGAGTTGGGCTTTACTGCCAGAACCGGGGAGGTAACAAATGTTAAGGTAGCTCCTGAGGTTGTGGATGAAGCATTAAACTCATTGCCAACAACCGTATAGCTGCAATTACCCGTTGTATTCTCTTTATGCTGATCACCCACACAGGTAATGGCCGGATACAGATTTTCAACCACCTCCACCGTTACGGTACAAAATTCCTGATTGCCGGCGGCATCAATGGCCGTCCATAGTATATCATAGGTCCCCAGAGCAAGATGCTCCCCGTTTAATGTTGATGTATTGTTATAGTCGTTCAGGTAAGATACTACGGCACAATTGTCGGTAGCCACCGGTTTAAATTCATTCGTCCCGACAGTATAGTATGTCTGTCCCTGATCCGTTGCACGTGTATAGGGATCTGTCGGACAATTTATGACTGGTTTCACATCATCGGTTACCGTTACTGCAACCGTTTTTTCAGTGGCATTGCCGGCATAATCTTTTACGTTCCAGGTTACCGTTGTCGTTCCAACGGGGAATTGTTCATAAGCCAGTGTTCTGTAATGGTTATAATCGTTTGTAATCGTGAAATTATCTGGAGTACAATTATCAACTATGCCGGACGGGTCAAATTCTGTTCCAACGGCTGTATAATAACAACTGTTTGAGGCTGTGTGCTTACCGTCTGGTGTTGGTACGGAATAATCAGGCGGGGTTACATCCAGCACAGTTACTTCAAACTGCATGGTGGCAACATTGCCGGTGGCATCAATAGCCTTCCACACAACCACGGTAATACCGACCGGGAATTCAAACCCGGCAAGTGTAGTGCCATTATTTTGATTATTAAAATAGGTAATGGTAGGACAGTTATCGGTTATTGAGGTTGGATCAAATTCCGTACCTACAGCAATATAGGAGCAATCGCCGGACGCATTGCGCGTTTGATTGGCAATCTGACCAATGACCGGTAAAACCGGATCTGTTACAGTAACATTGAATGTACAGTTCGTTGAATTTCCGCTCAGGTCAGTAATTGTCCACACAACCGGATGTACTCCACCTAAAAGTTCGATTCCGTTCAGTGTTGTTGAAGCACCTCCCGGTATTCCATCCAGCGTGAACGATAACGAAAGACTTCCCGATGCATCGCAGTTATCAGTTAGATTTGTAGGGTCAAATTCTGATCCATTAACAATATATGCACATTGGTCAGCAGGTATCGTGCGTGCATTATTACCATGGCATACAAATGATGGTGGCTGGTTATCAGTTACCATAACGGTGAATGCCGTAGAATTAACGGTATTGCCGTTTACGTCTGAAAGCGTCCAGACAATTGAGTAAGGATACGTTGCATCTTTGGGAATTTGCATTCCTGCAAGCGAATTGGTACCTGTATATACAGTTGAGCCATTCTTTGTAATAACATATGTCGGTTGATACATGACACAGTTGTCACTCACATTGATCAAATCAAAACCTGTACCCGGTACTGTGTAATAACACTTTCCCGGATCGGTACCGCGTGTATAGGCATAACTTCCGGCCGGGCTGCCGGTGGGCTGCGTAAATGTAGGATTCTGTGTGTCGTGCACTACTACATTAATAGCACATGTAGTGGTGTTTCCTGAAAAATCTTCAGCTGTCCACTCGATGATATTGTTGCCAAACGGAAGCCTTTGGCCTGCCAGCGTATTGGCTGAGTCGATAGAGTTATAAAGCACATAACCACAACCTTCTGAAACCACAGGATTAAATTCAGTGCCAATTACTGTATAATAACATTTTCCCGAATCCATGTTTCTTGAGAATGGGCTACCTGAAGGGCAGGTAATAGAAGGACCCGTTTCATCAGCTACGGTAACAGTAAAGCTCATGTCAGTAACCAGGCCTGCGGCATCTGTTGCTCTGTATTTAATGGGTGTAATACCAACCGGGAATGTGCTCCCGCTGGGCGGTCCCAAAATCTGACCAAAGGTGGTTATACCACAATTGTCGCTGGCTACTGGCGTAGCCCATGTTACAACGGCAGAACAACCAGCACCAACATTTTGAGTGATATTGCTGATTGGGGTAATCGTAGGATAATCATCATCCGTAACTGTTACCTGGAAGGTTCTTGTGGTTGTATTTGTTCCATCGCTTACCGTCCACACAACCGAATTGGTACCTGTGGCAAACACAACACCTGCCAATGTTGTAGCCGGAACCGGAGTACCACTGTTAATGGTATAGGTTTGAGATGCAATACTGCAATTGTCGCTGACGGTTGCCGGGTCAAATTCGGTACCACTTGTGGTATAGCTGCAACCGGTATTGGTGGTCCGGCTCTTGTTTGAAATAGCCGAAATTGTCGGGAATTGATTGTCAACAATGGTCTTTGTAAAACTAACGGAAGAAGCGGCGGGATTTCCGGCTGCATCAACAGCCGTCCAGGTTATTAGGTTTGCACCCGTTTGTAAAACTTTCCCTGCAAGTGTTCCGGTACCACTAATATTTGTAGGCGCCGAAACTGTATATGACATTACCGAACCCGTACAGTTATCAGTTAATATGGGATCGTATTCAGAACCATTAATGGTGTACAAACAAGTTCCAGTGGCCATATTAACCGTTGATGTAACTGTACCGGCAGTAGCTGCAAGGGTTGGTGCTATATTATCAATCACATTTACAGCAGCATTACAGGTCGATTGGTTGCCAACAGCATCCTTAACCGTCATTACAACCGTGTTGGCTCCTTTGTTTGTACAGTTAAAACTTGTCTTGCTTAAGGTTATAAGCAAACTGCCACTGGCTGTGCAGTTGTCGCTTGAACCATCGTTTACATCGCTCACAGCCAAAGTGGCGTTTCCGGCAGCATTCAAATACAGGGTGGCTGGTTTACATACGGCCACTGGCGGGGTATTGTCGGTAACGGTTATGGTAAAAGAACATGGATTGCTTGTGTTGTTGGAGGCATCTTTAGCCGTATAGGTAACGGTTGTTACGCCCACATTAAACGTGCTTCCCGGGGTATGCGACTTGGTCCA
>CAZKCK010000368.1:0-3508 GCA_964550695.1 uncultured Bacteroidales bacterium
GAGAATCCAAATCCCTTGGTTCCTGACATTTCTATTGCAATTCATCCCCAACGGGGAAGGGATTTAGGTTCATCATTAGCTTTGTTTCACCTAGCCCGTAGGGCTTCAATGCCAATAGAAACCACAAACCCAACGATTCCCATTGCCCGTCAGGGCATCAACTTGTTATGCTCCTTTCCTGCACATTGTTAACCGTCTGAAATTATTTTATTTTTTTGCAGGTTTTCGTTAACTCATCCATTATTGTTATATTTGACATGTTTTTTATTAGCAAAATTCAAAAATCAGAAACGTATTTATTGGCATAGACTCATAGCTGCTCCTTGTACTAATTTTTTAACCACTATGACTTCATATCACCATATAAATAAAAATTTTAAGGCTGTTATGAGCTCATGTAACCACATAAATAAAATTTTTAAGGCAGGTATGAGCTCATGTAACCACATAAATAAAATTTTTAAGGCAGGTATGAGCTCATATGACCCTATAAATAAAAATTTCAGGACTCCCATAAGCTCCCATTGGTGTATAATTTCAGGGCAAGACGCCTTTTACCCAATTAAAAATTCATCATTAAAATTTCATAATTAACCAAAACCTTTCTATTATGAAAAAACTCTATTCCCTCATCAGCATCTTCCTGTTTTGTGCAAGTATGTATGCCCAAACACCCCAGGCTATCAATTACCAGGGGCTGGCTCGTGATAATGCCGGAAATGTTCTGGTCAATCAAAATATCTCACTGCGCCTTAGTGTATTAAGTGGAAGTATTACAGGTACTCCCGTTTACGTTGAAACCCACACAACAACTGCTGATGCAAACGGATTGTTTGCCTTGCAGATTGGACAGGGCACCATTGTTTCAGGTGCTTTTAACAGCATCAACTGGGGCAGCAACACTTATTATCTCAAAGTAGAAATAGACCCATCGGGCGGAACAGGATACATACTGGTTGGTACAAACCAGTTTGCTTCAGTACCCTATTCGTTACATTCAGCCAATGGCGTATCAAAAGGCCAGAACCCCGGCGACATGCTTTATTGGAACGGCACCCAATGGTTGCCGATACCTGTTGGCTCAGAAGGCCAAGTCTTGAGAATAAGTGGAGGAATTCCTACCTGGGACTCAAATGTGCAATTTGCATCAATAATCACTACTCCAATATCAGGTATAAGCATGTATACAGCCACCAGCGGCGGAAACATAAGTGATGGGGGCGCCCCAGTGGAAGCAAAAGGCGTATGCTGGAACACTTTATCCGGACCAACAACTGTTGACAACACAACTTCTGACGGGACTGGCCCCGGCTCATTTACAAGCAGTATTACCGGATTAGCTTCAGCAACAACATACTATTTAAGAGCTTATGCTATTAACAGTAAAGGAACAGCCTATGGAGATGAACATAGTTTTACTACAGCAGAATGGCAATGTGGTTCTTCAGTGATTACTGTTAATCACGCTGCTGCAGGTGGTGTTGCCCCCGTTAACAAAAGCGTTTCATATGGTACGGTGGCCGACATATCGGGTGAGCCTGATAAATGTTGGATAACCCAAAATCTTGGCTCTGACCAACCGGCAAGCGATGTAAGCGATGCCACGGAAGCATCCGCCGGATGGTACTGGCAATTTAATCGTAAACAAGGTTATAAACATGATGGCACTACATATACTCCAGCCACTACTTGGACAAGTAGTATCGATGAAAATTCTGACTGGTTGCCAGATTATGACCCCTGTACACTTGAACTAGGCAGTGTTTGGCGCCTACCCACTAGTTCCGAATGGACTAATGTAGATGAAAGTGGTAGCTGGACAAACTGGAACGGCCCTTGGAATTCTGGCCTGAAACTTCATGCTGCTGGTTACATAGACGGAAGCACTGGCTTGCTTGCCTTCAGAGGTTTAAGCGGCTATGTATGGAGCAGTAAGCAGTACGATGCAACCGGCGGATGGAGTCTGGATCGCAACGGTAGTTTCTGCGACATGGGCGTTAATGGCAAGACATATGGTTTCTCGGTACGTTGCATTTCAGGCGCAACAATTTCAACAACCACAGTAACAACAAGCGCAATAACCGGCATTACAGCATCCACAGCTTCTTCTGGTGGAAATGTCGAATGCAATATGGGGATTTCTGTAACCGCCCGTGGAGTCTGTTGGAGTCCTTTCCCCGGCCCAACCGTTGAAACAAGTAACAAAACCATAAATGGCAGCGGATCTGGAAGTTTCACAAGCGATATTACTGGTTTGGCAGAAGGTTCAACCTATTACCTTAGAGCTTACGCTACCAATAGCTTTGCGACTGTTTATGGCAATGAAATCTCGTTCACAACTCTTGCATTACCTACAATTACAACAACAGCAATAGCCTCAATCACAACTACTGTCGCAGCCTCAGGTGGAAACATTAGTTACGATGGAGGATCTGCTGTAACCGCACGTGGCGTTTGCTGGAGCACATCTCCCAACCCCACCATAGCGCTAAGCACCGTAACCACAGATGGTACAGGTTCCGGGAGCTTTACAAGCAATATTTCAGGATTGACGTTAGAAACAACCTATTATGTGAGAGCTTATGCAACTAATAGCGTTGGCACGGCATATGGGAACCAAGTGAGTTTTACCCACCTTTTAATTGGACAAGGATATCAAGGTGGAATTATTGCATATATATTTCAACCTGGAGATCCGGTATATATTGAAGGAGAAACTCACGGATTAATTGCTGCAACAACTGAACAGGGAACTGCCGAATGGGGCTGCACTGGCACAGTGATTAATGGTGCTGATGGCCTCGCAATAGGAACCGGTTATCAAAACACCTTAGATATTGTTGCCAGCTGCTCAACAGAAACTATTGCAGCAAAAATTTGTAGTGATTTGGTTTTAAATGGCTATAATGACTGGTTTTTGCCCAGTAAAGATGAACTGACAAAACTTTACATAAACCGAATTGCAATTGGAAGTTTTGTTGGCTTATGGTATTGGTCATCATCAGAAGCGACCCCGACTGCTGCATTTTATTATAATTTCAACGATGGCTACACCATCCCAAATGGCAAACACAACCCCATCTATATTCGTGCAGTAAGGACTTTTTAATAAACTTGCATTAGAAACGGATTAAACATCAAACTATTAGCTGCTATTTACCCACGTTGTTTTAACAATAATTCAATTGCAATTTGACTAAACAATATCACATAAAAACAACTATTATATGCATCGGACTAATCTTTGCCTGGGGCGTAATGTATGCACAAGTAAAGGCCGACGTAATTAATTCAGCCGGCAACTCTGTACAACATGCAGGCGGCTACTTAGCCTGGTCGGTGGGTGAGCCGGTGATTGGTACCCTGGTGGGCAGCAATGCCAACCTCAACCAGGGTTTCCTGCAAACCTGGCCTGCGCTGGCCAAAAACATCATGCTTACCTTTTACCTTGAGGGCCTCTGGAATGGCAGCGGCCTGAACAAGGCACAAAGCGAAGCAGGAGATGCAT
>CAZKCK010000369.1:0-3495 GCA_964550695.1 uncultured Bacteroidales bacterium
TTGCAGGAAGCTGGCAATTGTAAACGCAACCATAGCCGAAGAAGGATTGTGCTGATATTTGTTCTGCAACGCATACAACGATTTGAGATAAAGGCTGTCGCTGAATTCCAGGGTACAATTTGTATGTACAAAGTCGAGTCGTTGCAACTCATTGTAAATTAGTGCTTCAGGTGATTTATCGTTCAGATGTATGGCCGCCAGTTCCTGATAAATGCCAATGGCTTCGCGTTTGGTGCCTTTTGCCTTTACCGAATCCATTCTGATCTTGACAAATTCACCGGCCAGGCTCAGGTAACCTGCATCATCAAGTTCAAAATCATTCAGGGGTTTACTGATGCCTGATTCATCGTTCATAAAGTAATCAATGGCACGGTAAGCCAGAAAATCAAAAAGGGCCGGGCGATACAACTCGCTGTTGTGTGCAGTGTCGAGTACAGGAAGATAATCACGCACTTTAATACTGTTCAAAAGCTTGGAGTTAACAAGTGACTGCCTGTAATTCAATGCAATGGTATCATAGAATACCGAAGCATCCCAGGTGCTGATATCTTCAGAAACACCTTCGTTGAGTTTGCTGCGGTTCAGAATTTTCCAGCGGTTCATCTGGTAATATGAAAAATACAGGTCGGCTATTACGCTGTGCAGCAATTGTTTTACCGGTTCATCAACAGTTGTGAGTACTTTTTTTGTTTCAAGAATGGCCCCCAGTTGATAATCTTCTTCAAAGGATGATTTTAGCGAAAGCCTGTAAATAAGTGCTTTAACCAGTTGTGGATTGTTCTTTTCTTTTGTTGCTTTTATAAGTATTTCATCCACAAATTTTAGTGCCGATTGAGGCTGCCCGATATTTTTCAGACTATCAGCCATTTTCCAGGCTTGTTCATAATTTTCAATATCAGGAGTCCCTGAAAACGGGCTTTTAATGGTGAGCGCCGTGGTTGCAGCAAGCATGGCAACCAAAATTATTACAGCAAAAAATCTGGGTTTCATATTGTATAGAATTTCACTAAAGATGCAAAGAATGGACGGATTCCACAAAAACCATGCGGGTTTTTGAATAAACTTTTACAACAATTCTTCCAGCGCCTGGCTAATGATGGGATAGTTAAAGCTGAATCCTGCTTTCTGTAGAATTTCCGGAACAACTTTTTGTCCGTTAATGAGGGCGGATGCACCTTCACCATACAAGAGTTTTAAAGCCAGAGCGGGCACCGGAAAAATGGCCGGCCGTTGAATAGTGGTTGCAAGAGCTTTGGTAAATTCTTTATTGTTAATTACCTGCGGTGCTACAAAATTTACCGGACCATGAATTGCCTGATGTTTGATCACAAAAAGGAAGGCATTCAGCAAATCATACATGTGTATCCAAGGGAAGTTTTGCCTGCCTGAAGCAATCCTTCCGCCAAGTCCCAGTCTGAAGGGTGGCAGCATTTTTTGCAATGCTCCGCCGTTTTTTCCTAAAACGATGCCGATTCGCGGGTTTACCAGCCTTATACCATGTTTCACGGCCATCGAGGCTTCTTCCCAATTCCTGCAAAGCATGCCTGTAAAATCAGAAGCCAGTTGATTGCTTGTTTCTGTATTGAGTTTTTCATCAGTATAAATTCCTACTGCTGAGGCAGATACCAGGAGCTCAGGAGGAAAGGGCATGGCATTGATTGCCTCAACCAATTTCTGTGTTGTAAGTATACGGCTGCTGATCATTTCCATTTTCCAGGCATTTGTCCAGCGATGGATGATGGGAGCACCTGCAAGATTAATTATGGTTTGGCAACCACTTAGTTTTACTGAGAGCTCTTCAGGTGTAGCGGCAAGATCCTGCCTGGTAATTGATTGTGCTGTATAGCCTTCATCCTGAAGCTTTTTAATCAGAATCGAGCCAATAAAACCATTCGCACCGGTGATTGCTATTTTGTTCATAATGGAAGCTGTTTAATCACAGAATATAAACAGTTTAATTTGATTTAAGTTGTTGAAATGGAAAAATCAATCAAACATCCGGATGCAAAATGTGAAAAAAGTAATATTATGGTTATTAGTGTATTGTAATTATTATGTAATAAATTCAAGATAATTGTTGCGGTTGATTACTCCAAAGGTTGCTTCAGGATACGATTGCAGCCAGAGCGCAGGAGCCAGAATTTTTTCCTGTGAAAATTTGAATTCATAACCAAATAGCTTTCCTTCACGTTCTTCAACAAAGTCAACTTCTTTATTGCTCCATGAGCGCCAAAAGTAATTGTTGGAGTAAATTTGTTGATATGATTGTTTTTTCAAACGCTCTGTCATTAGAAAATTTTCCCACAATTGCCCGGTATCATTTCTGATTTCTAATGGGTTATAGTTGGCAATAATTGAATTTCGGATTCCATTGTCGCAAAAATAATACTTCGCCTGTTTCGATATTTCTTTTCGTAAGTTGCTGCTATACCCTCCCAGTGATTTTATGACAAAAGATTTTTCAAGCAGGTCAAGATACCGTTTAACTGTTTTATTGTCAATGGATAGATTTTTCGAAAGTTCGTTTACAGATACCTCACTACCGACCTGAAACGCCAAAAGTCTCAGTAAATCAAGTATAACCCTAGGGTTTCTGATTCGTTCAATTTCGAAAATATCCTTAAAAAGATACGATCCTGCTATCTCATTTATAATCATTGCCTTATCTTTATTGTTGGAGGCAGTGACCACAGCAGGATACGAACCATAAATCAGAAATTCGTTGAGTTTTTCCTTTAATTCAAAATGATTTAAATGGTTTAGCATTTCAATTTGAGAGATACTGAAAAGCTGAAGTGTGGTTTTTCGGCCTGTCAGTGGTTCACCTGTCTGCCCTGCCAGTTCAAATGATGAAGATCCCGTGGCAATAATCCTGATTCCGGGAATCTGGTCAACTATGAGTTTCATCGTGGCACCAATGTTTGGTATTTTTTGTGCTTCATCAATTACAAGTAGTTCATATCCGGCACAAAACTCCTGCAATTCATCCAGTTTTTGCCCGCTCATCACGCTGTGAACTGAATAATTGTCACCGGTAATCAGTTTGTAACGAAGTGCAGTTGTTGATAAAAAGTCATTGATAAGCGTGGTTTTACCAACTTGCCTGGGGCCGAAAATAAGAAGGACCTTGCCCTGCAGGGTGAATTTTTCTAAATCCTGATAGCAGCGTAGAATTTTCATTTGGCAATTTTTGGCAAAAATAATCAATTTATAGTCTAACTCCAAATTATCTTAATATTTCTTGGAGTTAAAATCCTAAAAATATAGATATTTCTTGGAGTTAGAGTCTGTTGTCAGTGAATTGAAGTACTGTTAGGTGAGGTAAAAGCATCTCTGAGTCAGATTGCTTATTCCAAAAAATAAGAACTGTGGTTATGGCTTTCAATTAATATCTGTCTGTTCTCAAGTACCCGCTTAGGATTGGTGTTTTAAGATTCCTAAAAATTTATTTGTAACTTATTGTTTTATAATATTTAATAAAAGTATTTGCTACCG
>CAZKCK010000370.1:0-3467 GCA_964550695.1 uncultured Bacteroidales bacterium
TCAGGTTTATTGAACAGCCTTACAATCAGGGCAAAGGCGCAGCAATCAGAAAGGGGATTGAAGTTGCCGGTGGCGATTGCATCATCATACAGGATGCCGATCTGGAGTATGACCCGCAGGAATTTAATATCCTTTTAAAGCCCATCATTGATGGCTATGCCGATGTGGTATATGGTTCCAGGTTTATGGGTGGCCGGCCGCACAGGATACTGTTTTTCTGGCATTCAATCGGAAATAAATTTCTTACAACGGTCTCGAATGTGTTTACCAACCTGAACCTGACCGATATGGAAACCTGCTACAAATTGTTCAGGGCTGATATCCTGAAAAGTATTAAGCTGAAGGAAAACAGATTCGGATTTGAACCTGAGGTAACTTCAAAGATTTCGCGTATCAGCGGTATCAGGATTTATGAAGTGGGCATATCCTACTATGGGCGCAGTTACGCCGAAGGCAAGAAAATCAGGGCGAAGGATGGTTTCAGGGCATTGTATTGTATCTTAAAGTATTATTTTGTGAGATAGCATATGGCTGAGAGAGATTACGATACCAGATTTGTAAAATATGGCATAACCCTCCTGGCCATCATGGTGTTATTGTTTGCCTTTTCAGGTTTCAAACAAAAAAAATATAAGTCCGTTCAGTTTGATGTGGTTGAATACTACCAGTATTTGCCGGGCCTGTTTGTACATCATGACCTGAATTTTGGTTTTCTTAAGCAGAATACACAAAGTTGGGGTCATAAGTTCTGGCTGCTAAAATCACCGACCGGAAGAACTGTTGGCCGCATGAGTATTGGAATGGCCATGGTTTATATGCCGTTTTTTCTTGCAGCCCATGCACTCGCACCGCTTCTCGGATTTGCCGCTGATGGATTTTCATTGCCTTATCAGGTTTCGGTGGTTGTGGCCGGGCTGTTTTATTTCCTGGCCGGATTGTACCTGCTGGCGTTGTTCCTTTTGCGGTATTTTAAACCCTATCCCATATTTCTGGGTCTGCTGATTTTGATTTTTGGATCCAACCTCTATCATTATTTAACTTCCGAAACCGGTATGCCTCATGTTGCTGGTTTCGGGTTATTGGCCGCATTTATTTATTTTACAGCCCGGTATTTCGATTCACCATCCATCAAACGGATCATTGTTCCGGCCTTGCTTTACGGACTTATCTGCCTCATCAGACCTTCAGGTGTGATAGCCATCCTTTTGTTTGTGCTTTATGATGTTTCATCAGTTAAAATATTGAAATCCAGAATACTATTCCTTGTCAGCCATTTACATCATTTGGCTGTGATGATTGCTCTGTTTCTGGTAGTTTGGTTTCCGCAACTGTTATACTGGAAAATTCAGACAGGTTCATGGTTGTTTTTTACCTATGGATTAAAAAATGAAGCTTTTTTCTTTACCAATCCGCAGATTATTAATCAGTTGTTTAGTTACAGAAATGGCTGGCTGGTGTATTCGCCCATCATGGTACTTGCATTCACAGGTCTTTTTATCTCCTATAAACGGTTTAAAGGCCTGGCAAACCCTGTTTTGATTTATATGCTGTTGAATATCTATATACTGAGCTCATGGTGGTGCTGGTGGTTTGTTTCATTCGGCAACAGGGCTTACATTGAATCGTATGCATTAATGGCAATCCCGATGGTTGGTTTTATCAGTTTTGTAATTGCCCGTATCTGGTTTTACAGGGTTTTGTTTACTGCGGTGATAGGATTATTTGTATTTATTAATTTTTTACAGACCAATCAATTCCGCAATGGTGCCCTGCACTATGATTCAATGACAAAAGAAGCTTACTGGTATCATTTTTTTACCCGCTGGGGCGAAGACGGATATTACAGGCGGCTTGTTCCACCGGATTATGCATATGCTTTAAAAGGCATTTACTTTAAACATGATAATTCTTCCTTTATTGATTTCCCTGAATATAAGCGTGATTTACAGGTCAGTGACAGTCTTCTGGGAAAAATTAAAAAAACGCTGATGTCAGACCCTAAGCTTGTTGAAATGATTAAAACCAAAGCTGAACAACGCAAAATCAGTTTTGATGACATGCTAAGTCTGGACGCACAATGGATATTTCAGAAAAAATATAATTTGCCCCGTCACCCGGCCAAATAGAATGAATCGATGCACCAAAATTCATTGGTATGACCTTTAACTCTTTGCCCTTCCTCATCTTCCTTCCGGTGATGGTCATCCTGTATTACCTGCTGCCGCACAGGTGGAGGTGGGTTTTACTGCTGGCCGGCAGCTATTATTTTTATATGTGCTGGAGGCCCGAATACATTGTGCTGATCATTTTTTCAACTTTTGTTGATTACTACATGGCCATACTGATGGAAAGGTCTGACGAAAAGCGAAAGCGACGAAAGTTTTTACTGGTGAGCATTGTATCAAACCTGGGGTTGTTGTTTGCCTTCAAGTATTTTGATTTTTTCAGGGGTTCTGCCACCGTTATCCTGCATCAGTTCAATATTTTGGACCAATTGCCTGAACTGCATGTTTTATTGCCCGTGGGTATTTCATTCTACAGTTTTCAGGCCCTGAGTTATACCATCGATGTGTACAACGGACATTACAAAGCAGAACGCCATCCCGGATATTTTGCCCTGTTCATTACCTATTTCCCGCAGTTGGTTGCCGGCCCTATTGAACGTTACGACCGTCTGGCGCCTCAGTTGCAGGCATTTCACAAGCCTGTGTATGAGAACTTTGCCAATGGTTTCAGAATGGTCTTGTACGGCTTATTCATCAAAATGGCCATTGCCGACAATCTGGCGGTATATGTGGAACAAATTTACAGTCAGCCTGCCGATTATAATACGTTTAGCATTATTACCGGATTGGTTTTTTATTCATTTCAGATTTATGCTGATTTCTTTGGTTATTCCACCATTGCCATAGGCGCAGCCTTGCTGATGGGCGTCAACCTCATGGATAATTTCAGGACGCCATACCTTGCCGGCAATATCTCAGAGTTCTGGAAACGCTGGCATATTTCATTGTCGACGTGGTTCCGCGATTACCTGTATATTCCGCTGGGAGGCAACAAGGTAAAAATCAGCCGCTGGGCTTTGAATATTTTTATCGTATTTACAGTGAGTGGTTTGTGGCATGGTGCCAACTGGACCTTCGTGATCTGGGGTGCTGTTTTTGGATTCGTTTTTTTGGTCGAAAGCTTCTTCCGCAGAACCTTCGGATGGACAACCCCCGAAAAATGGACACTGCTGCGCTTTGCCGGAGTTTTAAAAACTTTCACCATTGTTACACTTGCCTGGATATTCTTCAGGAGCGAAAACCTGGAAAAAGCAAAAATGGTGTTTTCTTCGCTCTGGAATAATACCGGCAAAGCGGATAATTTTCATATTGACCCGGTGATAGTTGTATTGTTCGGCTTTTTTGTATTAAGTGATATTCTGCTGTTTAACAAACGTTTCGATGTATGGTGTGCACAAAAAC
>CAZKCK010000371.1:0-3439 GCA_964550695.1 uncultured Bacteroidales bacterium
AAGCAAATTCCCCATGCATCATGTCAACAGAAATGGTTTGCCCGTTACCGGTGTAAAATATTGAAGGAGAAGTTTTATTCTTTTCAAAGCTGGTGGTCCAGGTTCCTTTAAAATACAGCGCATTCATCAGGAACATCACTGCATCCGGGCTGATCTGATCAAGCACTTTGGGAATCTTTCCATTGGTATTATCAGATGCCCAATTGTTGATTGTATTCAAAGCCTGTACAGAATTAAAATCCAGCGCTTCGGTGTGTGCATCAAATGCAGTCGCCATCATATTCAGGAATGGAGCTTTAACCGCAAATGTCTGGCGATACCACACTGCATTGGCAATCATCAGATTAACGTCAGGATCAGCAACGAGCAACTGACTGATCAGACTCTGATATACGGCATTTATTTCAGGCTGTGTGAGGTTGCTGTCGCCAAGCATACTGCTGATTTGGCTGAAAGTGTTGCCTGCAGAACCATTCATCAGCATGGTAAGGGCTGTTGAGGCACTCAGTGGCGATAACATGAGATTCTTGTTTTCTCCGGCAGCCACGAGTCTGAACAAGTTAATACCAAATTCATTTCCCTGAGCAATCACTTCAGCCGATTTAAGCGGCAGGTTTATTTTTGCAGGTTCGGTTTGTTTGGCGGCTTCATCTTTGGAACATGAAGGTGTAGCGGCCAGGGCAACAATTAAAAACACCCAAAAAGTTAACGTAGTTTTCATGGCAGATAGTTTGGATATAAAGATACAAAAAAAACGTGCTGCTCATTGTTTTTATTTTGCAAAAACAATCAATTTAAAATCAATATACTGTCTTTCCCAAAACAAATAACAGAGTTTGACTATTGGCTAAAAGTGCATTTTTACAGGCTTTTTGAATTTTTATCCGCTTTAAAACCAAAGCCATGCAGGCTTTTTGTATCTTTGAAGCCCCAAAAAATCGATGATCCGGATTTAAAATATTGTTTATGAGAAATGTAACAGGCTTTTGCCTTTTGCTGTTACTTGTTATTTCGGGTTCCTTAAATGCTCAGACCATTAGAGCAGAAGCAACTGAAACCCAACAGTTCTATTTTTACTTTAAACTCAGACAGGGTGATGACCTGCATAAAATCACCCAACTGATTTCAATTGACAATGTGAGGCACGATACTGTATGGGCTTACGCCAATACAGCACAGTATATCCGATTTGTAGCTTCCGGTCATGAGGTAACGCCATTGCCCTCACCCGGTGATGCACCCGGAATAGAAATGTCAGATAGCTTTGATCCTGGCTCCAAAACCGTGTGGAATTACTACCCTACCTATACAGCCTATGAGAGCCTGATGACGCAGTTCCAGACCAATTATCCGGCTTTGTGTAAAGTATCAACGGTAACAACTTTAACAAGCGGACGAAAAATTATGGTGGCCAAAATTTCGGATAACGTTGTTGCGGATGAAAGCGAGCCTGAATTCCTGTATTCATCATCCATACATGGCGACGAAACCACAGGGTACATCCTGATGCTTCATTTGATAGATTATCTGTTGACAAATTATGGCACCAATACCGAAATTACCAACCTGGTAAACTCACTCGAAATCTATATTTGTCCGCTGGCAAACCCCGATGGCACCTACCACGGAGGCAACACAAGCGTAAGCGGGGCATGGCGTTACAATGCCAATGGCATCGACCTGAACCGCAATTATCCGGATCCACAGGACGGGGATCACCCTGATGGAAATGCGTGGCAACCTGAAACCATTGCCTTTATGGATTTTGCAACTACACGCCATTTTACAGCCGGAGCCAACTTTCACGGAGGTGCAGAGGTGGTGAATTACCCATGGGATACCTGGTCAACACTGAGTGCTGATGATAACTGGTGGCAGTATATCAGCCGTGAATATGCCGATACGGTTCATGTTCATGCGCCTTTTGGTTATATGACTTTTATGGAGAACGGAGTCACGAATGGATTTGCCTGGTATGAAGTTGACGGAGGCCGTCAGGATTACATGAATTACTTTAGGAACTGCCGTGAAGTCACAATTGAAATATCGAATACAAAACTATTGCCTGCAGCCGAACTCGAGAATCACTGGAACTATAACTACCGCTCACTCATTCTTTTAATGAAAGAGGCAATCTATGGGGTTCACGGAATCATTACCGATGGCAATACAGGCTTACCCGTTCAGGCGCAGGTTTTTATTGCCGGTCATGATAATCTGAATACACAGGTTTATTCATCGGCATTAAACGGAGACTATCACAGGCCACTGAAAGCAGGTACCTACGCTTTTACAGTAAGCGCCACAGGGTACCAGTCCAAAGTGATAAACGGAATTGTTGCCGCTGACCATGCCACGACAAACCTGAATATCCAGTTGTTTCCAGCTCCTCCCGACCCCACTGTATTTACAGCCACACCAGCCGGCGTTGCACAGATTGACCTTGCCTGGACAAAAAATGCCGCCAACAATGATGTAATGGTTATCTGGTCAACCAGCGCCACGTTTGGAGTACCAACAGGCGGAGTGGCTTATACAACAGGTTCTGTGCTTAGCGGTGGTGGAACCGTACTTTACAATGGTTCAGCTACTTCTTTTGCACATTCTTCACTTAATTCAGGCACAACTTATTATTATAAAATATTTTCAAAGGATGCTTCAAATGCCTATTCTTCAGGCCTTACAGCAAATGCAACCACGCTCTGCGGAATATTTAACACACTCCCGTTTAGCCAGTCGTTCTCAGCAACCACACTGCCTTCATGCTGGACACTGGTTGATAATCAGGGCAATGGACAGGTGTGGCAGTTTGGAACAATTACGGGGCAGTCGCCCAATCCATCACTCACAGGGAATTATGCTTATTTAAACAGTGATGGTTATGGAAGTGGTAATACCCAGAATTCTGACCTGATAACTCCTTCATTAAATTTATCCAATTATACCGCTGTAACTCTGCAGTTCAGTCATTATTTCAAAAGTTATTCTACTTCATCCGGAAAGCTTTCCTACAGTATCAACAATGGATCAACCTGGACACAGATTGCGGCTTTTACCACTACTTCAGTTTCCAATCCGGTGATTTTTAACCAGTTGATTGCCGCAGTTGCAGGACAATCCCAGGTAAAATTCAAATGGAATTACACGGGCACTTTTGCCTATTATTGGGCCATTGATGAAGTGCAACTTACTGGGACCATTGTGAATAGCCTGAGCGTAACTCCGGCCAGCCAGAATGTTACATCATCATCCGGGAATACATCCTTTTCAGTGACTTCCAATATTGCTTGGACGGCATCTTCGAATGCTGCATGGTGTACTGTGACGCCATCCGGAACAGGAAATGGGAATATTACGGCCAATTACACTGAAAACACATCCACCACAAGCCGATCAGCCACCATTACAGTTTCGGCTACCGGTGTTACTCCTGTAACGG
>CAZKCK010000372.1:0-3438 GCA_964550695.1 uncultured Bacteroidales bacterium
CAAAACTGTTAACCGGGGGCAGCAGAAAAGGAAAGGTGTGTGAGGACAACAGGCATTAGGCATTAGGCAATAGGCATTAGGCAATAGGCAATAGGCATTAGGCATTAGGCAATAGGCATTAGGTGAAAGGCATTAGGTGAAAGGCGAAAACTTGCCCAACTGAAGAATGAGGGTCGGGTGAAAGGTGGAAGGTGAAAGGTAAAAGATAAAAGGTAAAAGGTAAAAGATAAAAGGTAAAAGGTGAAAGGTGAAGGGCTTTGGAAGACATTGCAAATTGGTAATTGCAAATTGTAAATTGTAAATATTTGAAAACCATCAACTGTATGGCAAAATATTTACAATTTAATATTTACAATTTGATCTTTACAATAAATTAGGTCAAGGGTGAGGCTTGCCCGAACGAAGAATGAGGGTGGGGATGAAATATTATACTGATTAACAGAAAATTACCTGAAATTATAGAGGCCGTATTCTGAAGGTTTCAGGAAATAAACCCAAGTTTAATAAGTTTATTAATTAGTTTACTACTTGAGAGTGGTTTTGGAAGGTAATCATCACAACCTGCATCAAGGGCTTTCTTTTCATCACCGCTCATTGCATAGGCTGTAATGGCAATTACCGGCAAGTCCCTTCGTGTAGCCTTGATAATTCGTGTAGCGTCCAATCCATTCATTTCCGGCATTTTAATATCCATCAGCACCAGGTTGATATTCGGGTGTTTCCTGCATTCTACTATGGCTTCAACTCCCGTACCGGCATAAAATAAATTTGAAGTATATTTACTCAAGACGATTTCAAGGTATTTTCTGCTCGAGTAATCATCTTCAGCAATCAAAACAACCAAGGGTTTCTGCAGAATTGGTTTTCCGGTGGTAGTAATTTCCTGAACGTTAGCAACTTCAGAAACTAAAGGAAGTTTAACATAAAAAACCGAACCATGCCCCTTTTCAGACTCAAACCTGATGTTGCCACCAAGCAAGCCTATTAAACCTTTTACAATTGACAATCCGAGCCCGCTGCCTTCATGTCCGCGTGTGTTCGACGCATCTTCCTGCGCAAAACTCTCAAATATCAATTCATGCGAGTCTTTCTCGATGCCGATACCTGTATCTTTTATGTAAATTTCAACAAAATCAGACTCTACATCTAATCCAACATCAATAACACCATTCGTGGTAAATTTTATGGCATTGCCAATCAAATGAGAAATCATTTTGCTGAACAGTTCCGGGTCAGTATTTATTGTCAGATTTTTGATTTTTTCAGGCACAAACAGATTAAACGCCAGTTTTTTAGCTGTACATTGCGAATAAAATTTATCTTTCAGCTGATACAACTCACCTGCAATAGAAACCTGTTTGCATTTTACTTCCATCGTACCGGATGCTATCAGTGAAATATCCATATAATCAGTGATTGTATTCACCAACCTTTCACTTGAATACTGAAGCATCGGAATAAACTCCTGCTTTTCTTCCGCTGAAATATCCATATCGGCCAAAAGGTTGCCAAAACCCAATATCCCATTGAGGGGTGTACGTACTTCGTGTGAGATATTCTGCATGAATGCTGTTTTAAGGCGGTTACTTGCCTCAGCTTTATCTCTCGCTACCATTAATTCCAGATTGGTTTTTTCGAGTTCCGAAGTCCTTTCCTTTACCTTTTCTTCAAGCGACAGATTCTGGTTTTGTAATTGCTGTTGCAAATAGCTGGCAAAAAGCAAATTCTTAATCCTTAATCCAACTTCAATCAGATCAAATGGTTTTGTCAGGAAATCACTGGCTCCACCCGAAAGGGCTTTTTGTTTAGCTTCGGGGGTAACATCTGCTGTAAGCACAAGAATAGGCAGAAAAGAATTAGCCGGTATCAAAGGTTTTAGTTGTTTCATCACATCAAAACCTGTGAGATGGGGCATCGTGAGGTCGAGCAAAACCAAATCAGGCTTGAAATCAGTAAATAATTGAACAACCTGTCTTGAATCTGTTGTTGATTTTATGGTGGTATAACCCTGTGCATCAAGCAAACCTTCCAAAACATCAATATTTGCTATCTGATCGTCAACAATCAGAATATTGGCATTTTTTAATGACGCGTCAATCATGGTTGTGTGTATTAATTAATTGTTCTCAAAGTTATGTAATTCTATAAAGCAATAAAATATTCATCGATTATTTTCAAAAATTGCATCACATCAAGTGGTTTGGTCAAATATTCCCTCGCTCCTGATTTCGTGAGTTTTTCAATCTGCTGTGGCATTGCATCTGCGCTGATAACGACTACCGGTATTGAAGAGGTTTGCTTATTGGCTTGAAGATTTGCAAGCACTTCACTACCATGCATATCCGGCAAATTGAGATCAAGAAAAATGAGGCCGGGTGAAAATTCAACTGCAAGATCAACGGCATATCGTCCCAAATTATCCGATATAAGTCTGACTGCACTACGTTGTGAGGCAAGAACCTGTTCTACCAGCTCAATGTTTGATTCATTATCTTCAATGTATAAAATGGTTCCGGTAATATCTGAACGGATTGGATCTTTACGCATCAAATCAACTGATTGCTCTGCAATGGCAGGTTGGTTTATACAATGTGGCAACTCAATCCAGAAAGTATTTCCTTCATTTGGCACGCTTTCCACCCCAACATATCCGCCTATGGCATCCATCAGTTTTTTAACTACTGTCAGACCGAGACCAGTTCCTTTGATTTCGGTTTTCTCGGCTCCAATCCGCTCGAAAGGCTCGAAGAGTTTCTGAATATTTTCTGATGAAATCTCCTCGCCGGTATTTGTAATCGAAATACGTAGCAGTGTATTGCCGGTTTCATTCAAAGGCATTTTTTCGGTTTTTATATGCACCGAGCCTCCCGTTATATTGTACTTTATGGCATTGCTCAGTAAGTTAAGCAGCACTTGTTTCAACCGCTTGCTATCGACTTCAGCAAAAAGTTGTTCATTTGCCAGATTTTCAAATCCGAGTATTAATTGTTCTTCAATAATTTGAGGCCGGATGCTGTCAATCAGTTCATTGATAACATGTGTTATATTTACTGTTTCGGGGGATAACCCAAGTTTGCCGGATTCAATGGTTGAAATATCGAGCACTTCATCAATTAATTGGAGCAAGTAACTGCCTGAAGTTAAAATATGGTTGGTATATTTCTTTTGTTTTGGGTTTAGTTCGCCCATATCCATCAATTGGGCAAAGCCCAGAACCGAATTCATGGGAGTTCGCAATTCGTGACTCATCCGCGCCAGGAATTCGGTTTTGGCGTGATTGGCCTTTTCGGCTTCGTTTTTTGCTTTCAAAAGCTCTATTTCTGTCTGTCGTCGCTCAGTAATATCAAAAAATGTAACAACCGAGCCTTCAACTTTACCGTCAATAACAAGTGGATTCGACCAATATTCAACCGGAAAGCAACTGCCATCGGCACGCCA
>CAZKCK010000373.1:0-3435 GCA_964550695.1 uncultured Bacteroidales bacterium
GAATTTTGCGCCTGGATCAGGCATGCGGATAAGCCAAAAATCAGGATAAGTATTGTTTTTTTCATGCGAAAGTATTTCTTCAGGAAGTCGATAATTTTGTACTTGATATAATTGCAAAAATAGGCAAGATTGTTGAAAAACGGGTCATGATATAATGCTGTTCATACAGAAAACGGCCATGTTCATACAATAAACTTGCAACACCTTGATAATATTGACAATTTGAGTCTGTATCACTTTGATGTATCAAAGAATATTCGGAAATTGCCATGTTGTTTTTAACCCTTTTCTGATCCGGATTTATGAAAAAAGCACTTTTCACCATTTTCATGGGCCTCTCTCTTATCATTGCAGAAGCCCAAATCGTGTATGTAACCTCTGCCGGCTCCGGCACCAAAGATGGTTCATCCTGGGCCAATGCCATGGATGGGAACGGCGCAGCAGGAAATGGCTATACCAAACTGGCCAATGCCACGCAAACCGCAGTTTCAGGAAAGCAATTCTGGGTCGCTGAAGGAACCTATTTGCCGGCTACGGATAATGATATCGGCAGATCTTTTCGATACAACCAAAACACCTCCATTCTGGGAGGTTTTAACGGTACTGAGACCTATGCTGATCAACGGGAAATTGAGCAGCATCCAACCATTTTCAGTGGTGATATTGGTGTTTCAGGGGTAATCACTGATAACTCTACCCATGTGGTTTCAAGCGATTTTTATGGCGATAACTGGGCTCTTCCTGCAATAATTGACGGCATAGTTATTACCGGGGGAAATGCCACAGTTCTTAGTGGCAGTAATGCCAATTGTGGAGGCGGCATCTATGTGAACACAGGACGAACATTAATTTTTAAAAACAGTAAACTGGTCAATAACACGTGTCAGTTTGGAGGAGCACTTTTTTCAAGAGGGAAATGTACCATTATCAACTGTGTCATCGCCAATAATAATATTGGGGTTGGATCACATCCATACACTGCCGCCGACAACTACTATCTTGAACTGTTCAACACCACCCTTGTAAATAACGGTAAAGCTGTAGATATTTCTACCGTTGGAACATCATACCTTTTTGAGAACTGTATTATTTATGGAAATGGGAGCGTATTTAGTCAAATATTTCCAAAAATAGCTGTCAATTACTGCAATATCCAGGGTGGATTGTACGGCTCCCAAAATCAGAATCCATTATTTGTCAACCCAAGCGCAGGTTCCGGAATAACTTACTCCGGACTGGCTGCAGACTGGCATCTGCAGCCCGGATCCCCTTGTGTTGATCAAGGTTACATACCTTGTTTTCCATTGGGCATCTTTACCGACCTGGCAAACCACAAGCGAATTCTGGGCAATTCCATTGATCTGGGGGCGTATGAATATAATTCACTGTCTCTGTATAATCCGATCATCAACCGAATTCCTGCTACAAACCTTACTGCAGGCAGTATTACGCAAAACTCATGTACATTCCAATGGACAAGGGGAAATGGCGATGATTGCCTGGTAATGCTTTCAGAAACCATTTCCACCAGCGAAACAGCAAAGATCAATGGACTTTCCTTCATTCCCAATAGCAACTTCAGACAAGGAGAGTATTTCATGCAAAATAATATTGTGTGGTTTTGCATGTACAAAGGCACAGGAAATATTGTAGCTGTTGACGGACTATTACCAGGACGTACTTATCGGGTATCTGTATATGAAAGGTTTGAAGACAGCCTCTATACCATGCCTGCCGTTGTCAATTTCACCACATCAGGAACTCCGGGTGCAGGGCAAACTTTTTTTGTTACTGAGCAAGGCGGACTTTCTGTTAAAGACGGAAGAACCTGGCAAACAGCCTTTTCCTCACCGCAGCCGGGATTGGCACTTGCACAAAAGGGCGACCAGGTATGGGTGGCGACCGGAACATACAAGCCGACAAATGATTTTATACGGTATTTCTCTTTCAATTTAAAGGAAGGAGTCAATATCTTCGGGGGATTCAACGGCACTGAAAATTCTGCTTCTGAACGGAACATCCCGGCCAATCCAACCATACTCAATGGAAATATCGGTCTGCCAGCCGACAGCCTTGACAATTCCTATCATGTTGTTTATGCACCACCTTCAGCATTACCATGGACAGATACCACTTTTGTCGATGGGATCATGATCAGCGGGGGCGTGGCAAATATTCCCTGCTCTGCGCTGGCGGATGACAAGGTGGTAGGCGGAGGAATGGCTGTAAGTACAAATTGCCTTGTAAAAATGACACACTGCAAAATATACTCAAATTCAGGTGTGGGTCTCACCTCAACAAATTCCAGCAATGCAAGTTTGGGAGGCGGAGGAATATATAACAAGGGAACACTCCTGATGGAAGATGATGAAATTTCAGGCAACTGTGTGGTCTATCCTGGCGGAGGTGTTTTTAATGCAGGTAAAATGGAATTAAAAAACTCTGTCATAAACAACAACAAAGTCACCTTTCCCGGAGGAGGATGGTACGACGTATGGGGTGGCGGTGGTCTCTATAATTATCTGACAGGAAACATGACGGTCGATTCCTGCGAAATATCAAACAATATTGCACCGAACAACCTTCATGGCGGCGGTGTGTATAACCGGGGTAAAATGGTGATGAAAAATTCACTGGTTGCAAATAATGTCACCGCTCGGGATGGCGGCGGAATCTATTCCCGAGGGCCACTGAAAGTGCTTAACATTCATTTTACCCATAATACTTCCGCCTATCTGGGTGGTGCGTTATATGCTTCTGACTCTCTCACAGTCGACAGTTGCCTGTTTGATTTCAATGCCGCACATAACAGTCCGAATATTTACACAGGCGGTTATGGAGTCATCTCAAATACAGAAATCAGCCACGGTATGTCTACCGGACAGGCAGGAGTAGCAGGTGGAATCAACAGTTATGGTAAAACACGGGTTTCGAATTGCGACATTCACTCTCACAACCTCCATGGTATCCAGATCGTTATCACTGGTGGCGTGTTTAATTTCGTGTATATTTTCAGTGGTTCAGACGGGGGTGGGATCCTGCACCAGGGAGATACCCTGTGGGTGGACAATTGTTCCATCTATAACAACCTTTCCGGCGGTGGCGGCGGAGTTGCCGTATATGCTGGGAATGCATTCATCAGTAATTCAAAAATAGTCAACAATTTTTGTGCTTACGGTGCAGCCGTCTGCAACAAGGCAAAAACAACCGTCACAAATTGCCTGATCGCGAACAATACCTATTATAATGGCGGGTTATTTCAAAATGTGGGCAATGCTACCACAAAAGTCGTCAATTCCACGATTTCAAACAACTGGCTGCTATCAACCATGAACGGCAATTCGGTGTTTGTTCATGGTGAATTTCAGCACTATACACCCAATCACTTTAAGGTGGCCAACTGTATTGTAAATTCCCCGACAACCATTTTCGGGT
>CAZKCK010000374.1:0-3413 GCA_964550695.1 uncultured Bacteroidales bacterium
GCACCTGTGTTCCAGAGGTAGGTAGCCCCCGGCCAGAATCCTCCGTCGAGAATCAGGGTGGTGCCGGTACAAATCCCGGTGTCAGCACCCAGCATACCGGGCGGCACTCCGTTCACAATCAGATTAAACTTGTGTATGCTGTCACAGCCCATAATATTGAAGGCACTGTCCCAGTAAGTTCCGGCAATTTTGCGATAAATGCCGAATACCATAGCACTATCGCCATTGCATATCGCTTGCGAAGCTTCAAAGAAATTTGAATGCTTATAGGTAAGTGCTATTGGAAGTAATGTTGTACTGAGTGAATACCACCAGGTATTTACAGTATTGTTATTACCGATGGAGAGCCATGTATGACAACCAGATGTGTTGGTGCAACCGTTTAGTTCCAGCGCACTTGTTGGCCAGGTGCCGGCTGAATATAACAGCGTATCAACCCAGTACACTTTTGGCTTTACACCGGGTGGCCTGATCAGGTTCACTTTAAAGCCTTGCCATGTTCCTGAGTTATATTCAACATCATACATGGGCAGATTGGTCAATCCATTGATGTAAGAAACAATGATATTTACGGATGTGCCATTGGGTACCTGCTGACCAAGGCCGTTCAGACCATTCCACGCGAGCGTATTTGTAACATTGGCATACACTGAATCAGCAAGTTTGATATCTTCCTGCTGGTATCCGGGCAAGGGATTAATATCAAGAAGAATATCAACATTCCCGTCTTTATTGACGAATACATCCACTTCAAGCACACCATCACAATCATTGTTAATTAAAACTGTATCAACCTCTCCAAGGATACCGGTCGGATAAACCACTGAATCAGGATTGTTCAGAAATATTGGATATTGGGCGTAATATATCAGGCCGTTTTGTGAACACCGGTCGTTTTCAAAGACACCGGAATTGGTGCATCCTGTTGGATTACACGCCACCCGGAAGTAATAGGGTGCCAGTCCGTTGAAATTTATGGCCGTTACAATATGGTCGCCGGTATAAGGATATAAAGTTCCTTTAAAAGTATTTGAAGATGAACCTTCTGTACTGAAAAACCAGTCCTTTGAATAAACCCTGCCGTTTTTCACCTGGTTTGTTGAAGTTGTGACTGTTATATCGAAATACTGCAGGAATTGATCATCTGTTCCGCTCCATTCAAATTCCATATAAAAATCGCCGGCTGTTGTAGGTGTAAATAAAAGTGAATTATAACCTCCTGTAAAAACAGGAGCAGGACCGGTAATAGCCCTGTAATACGATGAGATATAACCCGGGGCAGTAATTTGGGGGACAATTCCTGTTTTTTTTACAACACCGGTACTTGTCTTAATAGAGTATGTAATTGTAGCTGAACCAAATCCGGAGGTCTGTTTGAATCCAAAATATACTTTTTCTGTTGTTGAAGTTACTTTAAACCAAATGCGTTTATCTTCAGAAGCACCGCCATTTGCAAAAACACCGTAATTTCCGCCGATCGAAAATCCTTTTGACAGTACGATAACGCACTTTGCACTATCAGAAGCCTGGGTAAGCAATTGTTTTGTGCCTTCTGAAAAAATTGATATACTGATTGATAACAATGCTAAAATACATAAATATTTTTTCATAAATCAATAGTGTTTTATAAGAACCGGAGTTGGGGGAGGCGAAACGTAAACATCCACAGCATCATTGCCCGAACAACCTTGTGGTGTGGTTACTGCCACAGAATAAGTTCCGGTTGTATTAACCGCAATAATACGTGAAGTTGCCCCGGTATTCCATAAATAGGTATAACCTGTTCCCGTACCGGCATCAAGTGTTACAGATTCTCCCTGACAGATGGCGATATTCCCGCCCAAGGTACCGGGTGGTATGCCATTTACCTGAACATGTGCCACATGCACGCTGTCGCAACCCATGAAATTTATCGCACTGTCATAATAGGTACCTGTTGCATGTTGCCAGGTTCCAAAGAGCAACACACTGTCGCCCTGACAAAACGTATAATTATTCTCAAAAAAATGGGATCGTTTATAAAGGATATCAACCGGTGACAATGTAATGCTTAGCGAAAACCACCAGGTATTGATGGTATTTTCGTTTCCAACATTGTATCCCCACGAATGGCATCCTGTAGGGGTCAGGCAGCCGCCGAGTTCTGCGATGCCTCCCACATCGGTATCATCCCAGTAAATTTTAGGTTTTATTCCGCTAGGCCTGATCAGGTTAACAATTAACCCCAGATAATCTTTGCCGGTTGAAGAAACGTCGTTGTCAGGATCATAAATGGGTAAATTGGTCAGACCATTCACGTAAGATGTGATAATACGAATTGTGGTACCATTGTCAACGGGCAGTCCAAGGCCGTTTAAGCCATCCCATGTAATGATGTTTTGAATTCCTGCGTAAACAGAATCAGTCAGGCTGAGGTCTTCTGCCTGAAACCCCGGTAGAGGATTAATGTCCAACACAATATCCACAAGGCCTGATTTGTTGGTATATACGCTAAAATCCAGATTGCCATTGCACTGATTGTCGGTAGTAACAGAATCAACTGAACCCATCACGCCGGTCGGAAAAATCAATGAATCAGGATTGTTCAGGAAAATCCGGTATTGTGAATACGTATGGTTGCCATTTACTGATTTACGGGCTTCCTCGAATGGGATGTCAGGAAAGCAACCTTTCGGATTACACGAAACATTAAAGGTATAAGGTGCAATTCCATTGAAATTAATCTGTGTCACAATTCCATCATCAGAATACGGATACATGGTGCCATTGAAGAGGTTTGCATAGGATTCAGCCGAAAAATGCCAGTTTCTCGACCATACACGGCCCGGAAGGGGCTGATTTGTGGCTGAAGCAACAGTGATATCATAAAATGAAAATGTTGTTGAGCTTGAGAATTCAATATAAAAATGGCCGGCATAGGGCGGATTGAAGGTAAGCGGGGGATATCCTCCCGGGAAAATTGTGGATGGCCCGGTAAAAGCCTGTTCATAGTCATTGATATACCCGTTGCTTCCAATGGTTGTTGGCAATGCAATGGGTATCGGTGTTACAGTATTGCCGGCATCATCTTTAATAATATATGTTAATCCTGAAGTAGTATTTTTAAAACCAAGGAATACTTTTTCACTTGCCGCATAAATCGAAAACTGTAACCGGGCTGTTGAAGGTGCAGCAGCAGTGGCAAATGCACCAAATGCGCCGCCTGTACTCGATACCTGTAAAGTAAGTGTCTCGTTTGCAGGGCAAAGTTGTTTGGTACCTTCAGCCAGCATAGCAGTAGAAAAACCTGTGAATAAAAAAATAATAAACAACCTGAAAACCTGCATGTTAATTGTGTTTTATGGGTACAGCGCCTGGTGGAGGCGAAACATACAGGTAAACAGAATCTGATGTTGAACAACCGTCGTGATTCG
>CAZKCK010000375.1:0-494 GCA_964550695.1 uncultured Bacteroidales bacterium
CAGATGTAATTTCTGAACATGAATAAATCCCTCGTATCCTTAGATCCAAAAAAGGGAGGTACTTTGCTTACAAATTTTGAATGTACTGACAAAGTAATTTTAATACCGGACATATTTAAATTATACAACCAAAATAATGGATCGCTTTCATCGGCAACTATTCCTTTTACAATGTTATCAACAGTTTTTGGTTCAATTTTAATGAGGGGTATACTGCAGGTCTCCGATACGCAATTGGCTTTATTGATAACTTTTATTATTTGATCCCAGAGGCTGAATTTATCAGGCAAAAATGCCTGAATCAATTTTGCATTCATTGAATTTTGAATTTAGTTACTTTGGTCAAATGTTTTCAATTTTTAAATGATTACAAAGTATAACCGCATCTGCTACAAATGATTGTATCCTTACTTACCTTTGAATTACATTGACCGCATAGTGAATATTCCGGCATATAGTGTACAACAGATTCCGGTGGATAGTGTACAACGGAT
>CAZKCK010000375.1:504-3368 GCA_964550695.1 uncultured Bacteroidales bacterium
ATTCCATTCCTCTATCATCTTTTCCAAATTTAAAATTTGCTTGTGCTCCAGAAGGCTTATCATCATTACCAAAGCAAATAACTGGTCCACTTAGTATCCATAATTTTCCTTTACTAATTTCTTCTGAAGTGTAGTAATTATACATTGTATAACCTAAAAGTGTTTCGCCACCAAAATCAGGGTAAATTGAAATTCGATTGCTTTCTGATTCACTGAACCATTCTTTAGATGAATATTCCGGTATATAGTGTACAACAGATTCCGGTGGATAGTGTACAACGGATTCCGGAGCAAAGTGTACAACTTTTTCAGGTGTATTTTTTGCTTAAAATTGATTTTGGTTGGATTACAGTTGGATTAATACGACTGACATTCCGGCACAAAGTGTACAACTGAATCGGATCAATATTTACAATGATTATGAGAAGAAGGGATTGATTTGTGACCTTTGGCCTTAAAAGGTTTTATGGCAAACAAATCGATCAATATGATACAAATACGACGCATTATTCAATTAAAAGCTGAAGGGCTGAGCAAGCTAAAAATCTCTGAGTTGCTTCATATCCATAGGGCTACCCTTGATAATTACTTTTCAAAATTGGCAGCAACGGGTAAAAGTTTTTCAGAGCTTTTACAATGTAACGATAATCAATTAAGTGCTTTAGTTTATAAAGGAACTTCAGTACCAAAGGCCGACAAACGACTAATGGAACTTAATGTTCATATGGATTACTTCATAGGGGAATTGTCACGCCCCGGAGTAACGCGAAAGACCCTATGGGAAGAATATCACGAGGCAAATTCTGAAAGTTACAGTTATACCCAATTCTGCGAACATTTTGCTAATTATCGCAAACGCTCCCAAGCGACCATGCATCTGTCGCATCGTGCAGGAGAGTACCTTCAGGTCGATTTTGCCGGCAAACCACTGCATTATATAGATTTGCAAACGGGTGAACTGATTGCCTGCGAGGTATTGGTTTGTGCCCTTCCATACAGCAATTATACCTATGTTGAAGGGATACCGTCGGCTGCGCAGGAGCATTTGTTCTGTGCATTAAACCGTTGTCTGGAATATCTTGGAGGGGTCCCCCGTAATATCCTAAGCGACAATATGAAACAGGTTGTGGGTAAGAACATGCGTTATGAATATAAGTTTCAGGAACTGGCCGATCATTGGGCGGTTCATTATAACACGAACCTTGAAGCCACCCGTCCACGCAAGCCCAAAGATAAACCAACGGTAGAAAACAGTGTTTACCAGTCTTATCTTCGCATTTACGCCAAACTTCGCAATGAAGAGTTCCATAGTGTGTTTGAAATAAACAAAAGGATCAGGGAACTTCTTGAGGTACATAACCGGGCCCCTTTCCAAAAACTTCCAGGAAGCCGTCGTGACCGGTTCCTAAGGGACGAACAGCCTTTATTAAAACCTCTGCCTCAGGATCCCTTCACCATAAAGCATACAACAAAGGCAAAGGTACAGATGAACTATCATGTTGTCCTTGGCGAAGATACTCACCTGTACAGCGTCCCCTACCAATACATCGGACAGTCTACCAATATTATTTATGATGAGCAAAATGTGGAGGTCTATATTGGTTTTCAGAGGATCGCCACCCATAAACGTGATTACCGCCGACATGCTTACACAACCCTTGTGGAACATATGCCCGAGAGGCATCTCAAATACAACGAAACAAAGGGATGGGATGCCGAATATTTTCTATCGATTGCATCCAGGATTGGAAACAGTTCTGTGGAGGTTTTTAAGCAAGTACTTGCCTCAAAAGATTTTATCGAACAAACCTACAATGCCTGTGTAGGATTAAAAAGGCTGTCAGAAATTTACGGCACAGCACGCTTCGAGGCTGCCTGCCGAAGGGCCTTAAAAGGGGTCAGGATAACCTATGGTCTGATCAAGAATATCCTGGTAAACAACCTGGATAAACTACCAGAAACACCACCTGACCTTTTTTCAATCCCGGATCATGAAAACATCCGTGGCTTAGTCATTTATAATTAAAACAAAATCAATCATTTAAATTGAAAACATGAACACACAAATCACACTGGACCATTTATCCCAATTAAAACTGTACGGGATGTCACGTGCCTATCAGGCTCTGCTCTCCATGCCTTTACAGGATCAACCATCCCTTAACCAATTTATGGCCCGTCTGGCAGAAGCTGAGATACAGGAACGTGCCCAGAAAAAAACGGAGATGTTCCTGCTCCAAAGCAAGATGCGTTATAATGCAGTTCTGGAACAGGTACATTGCAATGTAAATCGGAATCTGGAACGGGAAAAATTAATGATGGTCGCCGATTGCAGCTTTATCGAACGGGCAGAAAACATGCTTATCAGCGGGGCCACCGGATGCGGCAAGAGCTATCTGGCTTGCGCTATTGGAAGGCAGGCTTGTTCCTTTGGATACAGAACCTTGTACTTCGGAATGAACCGTTTTCTCGAAAGGATATCAAGCTCAAAGTTAGATGGCACTTATCTGAAATTACTGAATCAGATCGAAAAAACACATCTGATTATCCTTGATGACTTTGGCCTGCAGCCTCTCGATGGAATTACACGTCTTGCACTATTGCAAATCCTTGAAGACAGGTATGGAAAAAAATCCATTATAATAGCCTCCCAGCTACCTGTTTCAAAATGGTACGAATATATTGGCGAGTCAACAATCGCAGATGCAATAATGGACAGATTGTCAGTAAATGCACACCGCTTTGAATTAAAAGGAGAATCGCTTAGAAAGAAAAAATAACATACTTTTGCCTCACAAATTAATCCCTTTTTTTAATTGTACACTATGCACCGGAATCATTGTACAATTTGCCCGGAATAATCA
>CAZKCK010000376.1:0-3366 GCA_964550695.1 uncultured Bacteroidales bacterium
ATTTTGATATGGAGCCTTTAACCTAAACAAACCAACTAAACCGCCTTATCCTGTGGGAGGTGTGGTGGTAGTGGAGGGGAAACATAAGAGGAGGAAATGATGTTGTTTTTATGCTTTTATGGCGGTTTACCTTACCTGCCACGGAAAGTTAAAGGCATACCAAAGAAAATATCGCCATTTAGTTGCACCGGGTTGCAAGTTTGGGCAAAAAATTGCATACCTTTGATAGGCATTAGAATAATACAGTTTGAAAGTAAATTTTTAAAGCCGATTGTAACCACGTAACCACTTATAAACGATTGTTGTCGGTTAAACAATCAACTGTATGAATGGAATAAAACTCTTGCAAAACACTGAATTACTTATACAAATGAAATACACCAGTTGCAGCTAATACCGAAATAAACACAACTGGTTAGGTTTACACAGATGTTATAGCCTATGCTAAACAAAAGAACCCCAGTATCAGAAAGTTCATCATAAAAACAAAAATTGCGATTGACATTCAATACAAAACCAAACAAGAACTCCTTAATGAGTTAAAGGAATTAAAGGAGGCGTATAAACACAACGGGCGGGTGTTGCAGAATCCGAACCTGGTAAGGGGGTGAGATATTCTTTTTTTGCTGCCAAAACCTTAAAATAGTACAATTATGAGGCGGTATTTAATGCTCTTGCTTTTACTTCTTCAGTGCTGCGCTCTTTCCTTTTCACAACAAGTGAATCCCACCCAGGCATATCCTAAAATAGTTGGATATACCAGTATTCTCCACCCGATAGTATCTTTCGATAAAAATGGGAGTACTTTCAATTTTATAGATAGTTATACCGTTGGAATACCGGTAGGCATCAATATTTTAAAGAGCGATAAAATCGGGTTCACCTTTGAATTGGTGCCATATATAAAAGCCGGTGACGGACCGGATAGGGTCAGCAATTTTTTATTTCATCCGGGTGTTATGTTCCGCTATAAGCATGGCTTCACTTTTTTAACCAGGGTGGCTTTTGAAACCAGCGGCCGGTATGGATTTACACCCGTTTTTAATAAAATTTTAATCAAAGGGAAGAATGTCAATTTTTTGACGGCTTTCTCCGTTCCATTCCGTTTTGGGGCAGATAAGCTACCCACTGTAGGACTTGGTCTTCAATTTGGAATTTCGTTCTGATAAGCAGTGATAATAGTGTAATTTTACGCGAATGCCGTATGTTAATCTCAAAAAACAAACGCTATGAACTTGATACAGAAAAAATGCAAAGTTGAACTTCTATGTGGAATTCAGACGTCGCACCATGTATTTTTTATTATGCGCCAAACCCTTGGCTTTATATTAGCCCTAATCGTACTGTTTTCGGGATGCAAGCCAAAACCGCAACCTTCAGGTCCCAAATATGGTGAATCACCGGTATCACAAACCAAACAGGTGTATCATTTTGCAGTACATCCGCTTCATAATCCTGCCAAACTGTTGGAATCGTACCAGCCACTGGTGGATTATCTGAACGGGAAACTTACCGGGGTACAATTCGCACTGGAAGCATCGAGGGATTATGCCAACTTCGAACAGAAATATAAGGATCGCAAACCAGAACTCATCCTGCCAAACCCATGGCAGACACTTCAGGCAATAAAATCTGGATACACAGTTATTGCCATGGCTGGCGAACCGGCTGATTTCAAAGGTATATTCATTATTCGCAAAGATGGAGGCATTCGTGAACCTGCCGACCTCAAAGGAAAAGCGGTAAGTTATCCGTCGCCAACAGCACTGGCAGCCTGTATTATGCCGCAATATTTTCTGCACACCCATGGTATCAATGTGAATACCGACATTGAAAACAGGTACGTAGGTTCACAGGAATCCTCCATCATGAACGTGTTTTTAAAGAAAACCACAGCTGGTGCAACCTGGCCTACCCCATGGAGATCGTTTCAGAAAGAGTATCCAAAAGAGGCATCCCAATTGTACCAAATATGGGAAACCGAATCACTTGTAAATAATTCGGTAATGGCCCGCAATGATATTCCATCGGATATCCGGGATCAGATTCAAAAGCTCCTGATCGGGCTCAATGAAACAGAGCAGGGGCGGGCAATACTCGCCGGGATGGTGACAGCTCGTTTTATACCAGCCATCAACAAGGATTACGATGCAGTTCAAAATTATATCAACCGTTTTGAAAAGGAAGTAAGAAAGGTGGCATCAAAATGAAGATAAAACAAATACAAAACTTCCTGTTTGGCACCCTGCGGGGCCGCCTGATAATTAGTGTAGCCCTGGTGCATGCCGTTATGATGACACTTTTTATTGTTGATTTATCGTACCGCCACCGGGCAATGCTCCTCAACCAGCAATTGGAAGAAGCTGATGCGCTGACACATGCGCTTTCAACTTCAGCTGCCGGATGGATTGCAGCCAACGATATTGCCGGACTTCAGGAGCTTGTTGATGCCCAAATCAGATACCCTGAACTTTTTTTCGCCATACTTACCGACCAGAATGGACAAATTCTGGCGCATACCGATCGTAACAAAATCGGACAATT
Source organism: uncultured Bacteroidales bacterium (assembly GCA_964550695.1). Classification (GTDB taxonomy): domain Bacteria; phylum Bacteroidota; class Bacteroidia; order Bacteroidales; family TTA-H9; genus CAZKCK01. Next base: position 2,545 of record CAZKCK010000376.1, read on the forward strand.
TCTTCTGGACCTTCCGAAAAAAGATCAACGGACCATCATCAATAAATCAATCGGCCTGGTTGATGTGATCAATCCGGTAATTCTATCCGGTAAACATGTAGGCTGGGCCCGGATTGGGCTGGGACAAAAAGTTTCGGATAAGAAACTGCAATCTATTGTAAACGATGGAATATTGTACGCGCTGCTCGCCATATTGGTTGGGGCACTCATTGCATGGTTTATGGGTCGCCGCATTACACGAAGACTATATGCAGTTCAGGACACCATGAACCTGATTAGTGCCGGCGATCATTCGGCACGTGCAGCTCTCTCCGGAACAGATGAGCCAGCCGTGCTGGCAAATCAATTCAATGCCATGCTCGATGCGCTCGATGAGAGCGGAGCCCGTTTCAAAAAACTATTCAACGCCGCTTCTGTACCCCATTGCTTTGTCAATAGTGATGGCGTAATTGGTGAATACAACCACCGGTTTGAACAAACATTTGGATATACCCATAAGGAAATACCCACAATTGATGAATGGTGGCAACTTGCCTATCCCGATCCTGAATACAGGCAGAAAGTAATCACACTTTGGCAATTAGCCGTAAAAAGGTCTTCGGATCATAATACCGATATTGAACCTGCCGAACACATGCTCAACTGCAAAAACGGGGAGGTTCGCACCATGCTTATTTCCGGGAGTTTAATTGGTGACAGCATTCTGGCTTCCTTCATTGACATCACCGAGCGAAAACAGGCGGAGAATTTGTTGCGGGAAAGTGAACTCAAGTACCGTCAATTAATTGAATCCCTAAACGAAGGCATCTGGATGATTGACGA
>CAZKCK010000377.1:0-3359 GCA_964550695.1 uncultured Bacteroidales bacterium
ACGATATAGGTGGACGCGAAGAGCTGAGCGTTGATTTTTTGATAAATTTTTCATAATTGTCGCTTAAAATTAGGTATACCTTTCCCCTTTGGCTGATAATTAAGCCATTGAGATTGATTTCAGACTATTTTTAAGAACGTTTCAATCCTTATTGTATCAGCCTGTTGACATTGAATAGGCTACAATCGGACATTGTATCATTTTACCTTTTTTGCATTTTGGACAGCACATCGGGTCTTTGCCCGAGACAATTCTTAGGACCTCATATGCGTTTAGTCCCTCCAAAACTGAAAAATAGCAACTGTTTTCGATCAGGTTAAAACAGGTTTGCAGTTTAGATTGCATGTTGCACAAGGCCAGTATGCCAAAATACCTGATTTTATAAAAGCCACAGGGCAAAACATGCTGCAAAAAACGACGGATGAACTCATCTGCATCAAGGGTCATCCTTTTCTGCAAGGCATCAGACTTGTAATCTTTGTAACTGAAAGTGACTTTGCTGTTTTCAAATGTTTCGATCCTGTGGTTTGATATAGCTACCCGATGGGTGTAGTTGCCCAGGTAACGGATAATACCTTCGGGCCCTGTAAAAGGTTTCTGACAATATACCACCCAGTTTTTCCGGTAACAAAGTGATTTTAAAGAAGCATAATGCGCCATATTATCCGGCAACAATAATTCTCCTTTGCCAACAGCCACTTCCAAAAGGCGACAAAGTATTCCGCGGAATACCCCGCTGAGGAGTTTTACCGGAAGGAAGAATTTTTTAGATGCGGGGATCCATTCCATCTGGTCTTGAGAAAGTCCTCCTGCTGGAACAATCATGTGAATATGCGGGTGATAAACCAGGGTTTGCCCCCATGTATGCAAAACGCCAACAGCCCCTGCCTGCGCCCCCAGAAGGTTGGGGTTGGCTGCACATTGCAACAACGCCTGGGCCGAAGCCTTGAAAAGCAAGTCGTAAGCCTTGCCTTGATTCAGGTAGAAAATTGCGTTCAGGCAATCCGGCACAGTAAACACGACATGGAAATGCATTACCGGAGGAAGATTGGCCGAGAGCTTATCTACCCACTGCAGTTTTTTGGTGGACTGACACTTTGGACAATGCCTGTTGCGGCATGAGTTGTAGGATGGTCTGGTATATCCGCAGTGGTTACATTGGTTGGTGTGCCCACCTAACCCACATTGCAGCTTCAGAGTGCCAAATCGATAAAAATCACCTAAAAGTCAAGTTTTTTCGAGGTAATTGCATCCATTTTTTGCATTTTATTTTTGTAAGTAGCTGATATTCAATTGTAGCTTTTCACTGAATTTCATTTGTAGTCCCCAAGGGGGTATTGTATATCAGCGAGTTAGGGTGTAACTTGCGGGCATGTATTTCAAAGTATCCATGCGCACCAATCCCGCAACGGGAGTCTACTCGGGTTATTACCGTTTAGTGGAGAGTTATCGCAACCACTTCGACAGAGTATGCCACCGGACAATGCTGAATGCCGGCTACCTTGATGGATTGACCACCGATCAGTTGAACCTGATTCAGAAAATACTCACTGCCAAAGTCGCCAATCATGATAAGCCACTGTTTGAACTTCCGTACACCGACGATACAACGGTGTTGCGCCATGTCGATGAGTTTTACCAGCGGATGGTTTCCGAAAAACGCATCGATGTATTCGTTCAGAAGAAGGACAACAAGGCTGGCAAAAACATCAAAGACCTGCAAATGATCGATTTGAACAGCATCCGCAACAAAGATGTACGTGAAGTTGGTGCAGAATGGCTGTCGTTCCAAGCCATGCGCCAGTTGCAGATAGCACCGTTTTTGGAAAGCCTTGGATGGAGCGAAGATCAGGTTAAACTTGCTCTGACCCACATCATCAGCCGGGCGGTTTATCCGGCCTCGGAACTGGAAACCGCACGGTGGATCAAAGAAAATTCGGCGGTGTGCGAAATCACCGGATCCGACATCGAACAAATAACCAAAGACCGCCTGTATGCCATCTCTAAAAAACTGTACTCCGAAAAGGAAGCCCTGGAGCAACACCTTTCGGTTCGTACCAACGAGCTATTTGATATTCAGGATAAAATAATACTTTACGATTTAACCAATACCTATTTTGAAGGCCGGAAACAAGGCAGCAAACTGGCTGAATTTGGCCGCAGCAAGGAAAAACGAAGCGATGCCAAACTGGTTGTACTTGGACTGGTTATCAATCCTGAAGGTTTCATCAAATACTCATCAATTCTGGAAGGGAATATGGCCGACAGCAAAACACTGGAAGGAATGATCAACAAATTGCGGGTAAAAACATCTTCGACAGCTCGAAAAGCACTGATCGTAATCGATGCTGGCATTGCCACCGAAGAAAACCTGAAGATGATACTCGAAAATGGCTACGATTACCTGTGTGTGAGCCGTTCTTCATTGAAGGACTACCACATCGAAGCTGGTGCAGCAACCGTTTTGGTTACCGACAACCGGAAACAAAAAATAGAACTGTGCAGGGTTAAAACCGACCGGAATACGGACTATTACCTGAAAGTGGAAAGCCAGGCCAAAGAGCTGAAAGAGCGTTCGATGAACGAGCAGTTCCGTTCGCGCTTTGAAGCCGGCCTGCAACAAATAGCCGACAGTTTGACCAAAAAAGGTGGCGTAAAACAAGAAGACAAAGTCCATGAGCGCATCGGCCGCCTGAAGCAAAAATATCCTTCCATCGGGCGATATTTTGATATTGAAGTCCAGGCACAGGACGATGTTCAGATCAAGAGAAGAAAGAAGGGAACTGAAGCGATACAAGCGCCAAAGAAGATTGCAACCTCCATTAAATGGGCTATTAAAGAAGGTGTTGACATCAATGCCCGCAGTGGGGTTTACTTTCTGCGCACATCTATGGAAGCCAGATCGGAAGAAAATGTATGGCAATTTTACAACACTATCCGCGAGATAGAAGCCACTTTCAGGGTACTGAAAACCGACCTCGACCTGCGCCCCATTTACCACAAGAAGGATGAAAACACGATGGCACACCTGCACCTGGGGCTGCTGGCATACTGGCTGGTAAACACCGTTCGTCACCAACTAAAACAAGAAGGCATACACTCCGGATGGCGCGAGATTGTCCGTACGATGAACACTCAAAAAGCAGTGACCACTTTGGCTCAAAATAATCACGAACAGGTGATTATGATTCGCCGTTGTTCGGAGCCAAACCAACCTGTCCGAAAACTTTACGATGCTCTAAAATACAAATACGCACCATTCGTAAAACGAAAATCTGTAGTACACAAATCCGAACTCGAAAATTGCCAATTCATTGACAAGCAAGAATTTCATTCGGATTAACTGCAATGTGGGTTAA
>CAZKCK010000378.1:0-3355 GCA_964550695.1 uncultured Bacteroidales bacterium
GATTCATCATAAATTGCAAACGAAAAATCTCCCTTCAGAAACCTTGTACATTCGGCACCATATTTTTGAAATGCCTTTAAAATGAGCAGACTGTCGGGCATACTCATCAAATCCTGCCCTCCGATAGTTAGCATTGCTGCAAGGCTGCTTCTGTTATCAATCCGTGAATCGCTTACAATCACCATTCCTGATTCATTGTCGCGAAAAGGCAGTATTTCATGTAATGACTCAGGAGTATTAAATACGGAAAGGTTGCCCATGGCAGCTACATGGTTCTTCCAAATGCCGGTCCGGTCAGGATTTCCGTGAGATAAATCCTTTTTCATGGCTTCGATCCATGCTTGATCAATTCCTTGAGCGGTTTTATCGAATATGCCAAAAATGATGCTCATTGTGCTGATCCTTTTACGAGATTACCTGAACTACAGTAAATTTTTTATAGCCTTCTTTGCCCGAAATGAACTGATTTCCACACATTAACCAGGCGTGGGCCTCAAGCTTACCGGTATCTTTTTTGATGCCTAAGTAAATTGTGCCCGGCAAACCAAGTTTCCGCAACAAGAGTTTGCCGGTAAGGGCCTGTGCGAGGCATTTTGCTTTCCACGGAAGGCGTTTAATACCCCTTAGAAGGGCTTTCCTGACAATCAAAATTTTTTCATCGGAAATAACAACATCAGGGTCAATACGTTTATCCACAAAAAAAGTATAATATTTCCGGAATGGAATAAATGCAATCAGCAACTGGCTAAAGGACAGATACATAATAGCCAGTATAAAATACCGGATATCTGAAAAACCTATATCTGAAAGTTTCAATCCGGTAATTATTTTTCTGGTTGATCAGACACAAGGATCAGGCCTTCTGCAACCAGTTTTTCAAGATACGGCATTACATCACGTTCACACTGTTCCCTTTCAACATTGTATTCGGTGATCAGTTTGCCACAAAGATCCGTAACAGTCAGAGGTTCAGTCAATTTTTCCCAAATTTCCGAGCCAACCTGATTTAAACCGTAATAGTTTCCCTTTTCCACACTCATCATTACAACCTCATTGTCCATTTTGCTGGAGATGATCTGTGGGTTTTTAGAAATAACCGAATTCAGATTTATTGCCATATTGCTGATATAATGTTATGAAAAACAATTAAATAGTCCTGCCACCCATGTTGCAGAAATTAAGCTATTCTTCGTGTAAAGGTATTTATTTTAAGCAAAGATTCAAAATTGGTAACGAATATACAAATTATTGTGTAACCAATAAAATATAAATATAACCGGACAATAATGTATCAGAATTCAGTTATACTGTTATCTTTATCCAGATAACCAAACATATGCATCACTTCTTTGTGATCATGAATAATTTTTGCAATCTGATTTTCGGAAAGTACAGCTTTCCAGTTTCCGGCTTTCCCATTTCTGAAAAATGCTTTGCTGCTTTGCAGTTTTTCCCTGAATCCAAAATCTCTTTCTGATTTTTGAAGATTTTCAATGGATGCCCCGGTAATTGCCTTTAAAAGAGAATCTTCATCATACTGTAAGTCAATAAATTCCAGAGCTTTCGAGAATGTCTGAAATGGCATGCTGATCAGGTCTTCATAGCGGATCACCTGTGTCCGTAATCCCGAATTCATCCAGCTTGTAACATGCTGGCTCCAGGTGCCGGGTTTCTCTTCCAGAATAGGATAAAATGCAACAGAGGCCGGATTTAATGAATAATTGCTGTCATTCATAGCGTCAATCATCTCATCAAAACTTCTGTTAAAATAATATGCATTTGAAACGGCTACATCCAACGGATTTCTTATCAGGTAAATACAACCAAAAGTGTTTTCAGACGGAAAAACAGCATGTCCTGAATCACAATTAAAAAAACTATCATGGGTTTTCAGATAAACGCATACGTCCGATTTATCTGACAATAAACGATATACGGATGGCCTTAGATTGTCAATCTCATCAGTGCTTAAATCCGATGAACTGATTCCTGAGAGTTCATCAAACATCTGTCGTGAATTAGCAATAGGCCCTGTCGCAAGTTGATTTAGATCTCCCTTATTGCCTTTTTCTGAAAGCAGAGAAGACAGGACAATCCTGAACCAGGTATTTCCGGAGCGGGGATAGGAAGCAAGCCAGACAAGATTTTTCATAACAGGGTCTCGTCAAATGAATTATTTATGTAAATCAGCTTTTATAACTTCAAGAGTTTCATCCAGAAATGCCATTCCCTGCTGTCGTTCAACCGTACATAATCTGGAGCTTGTAAGTATTTTTGAAGCATCTTCAAAAACCTCAGGATGTGAGTTGTTGCTTTTTTTAAGATAATTTTTACGAAATATTTTTCCGACAAAAAGCTCAAGCTTCCTATATCCATTTACTTCCTTAATAGCTGCATTCCCTTCATTTTTATAGGAAAGAAGATACACTTGCTTTAAAGGAACTTCCTGATTTACAAACCGATCTCGGGTGTTTACAATCATCTTTTTTACGTTTTGCCGTATATAGCGGGTTTCATCCCATTCTATGCCGAATTTCTCTGAAGAATCGCGCCAGAGTTTCATCATGGGATATCCGGGCATCACAACCGGAATACCTGATGCGTTGATGCGTATGGCTGAAATATCATCTGAAATCATGAGTGATCCGTCCATCCTGCCGAATGCTGAAGCCATCGTAGACTTACCACTGCCCGAATGTCCTGAAAAAATAACAGCTCCATCACCAATCTTCACAGCACTGCCATGCAGTATCATCATTCCCCGCTGATGCAGCAGGGCTGCTATGGCCGATGCCCACAAAAAAATAATGATTTCGCGGGGTGAAGCAGCCGGCGCAGGGGCTATGGTTATCGAATTACCATTTTCGATCAGGTAGCGGCCAACATTTTTGATTTGTAACAGGAATTGTTGGTCCCGGGTCTGATAAACAGCCCCGGCTTTATCAGGATTCACAAGGTTCTCGGGTACATCACCCAATAGAATGGTGCAATCCGGATGATCATTTGCGGGTTCGGTAAAAAACTCAGGATGCTCTATGTATGACTTGAATATCAGACCATATGCCTTGTAAAAATAGGAAACTTGTTGCATTTATGATTACAAAATTATAATTGTGCGGTAAATATAAGGAGATTCTTCGCTATGCTCAGAATGACAGGAGGTTAAACGAAAGGCGGGTGTTGGGTGCTTGCTTTGGAGGCGCCGCCGCCAAAGCAAGCACCCAATACCTGCAGAAAAACATAAAGGTCTGTCATTCTGAGCGTAATGCAATGAAGCGAGGAATCCTATACTGTATTGCATTTTTTTACCGGACAATAGTGTTACAAAATAATTCATCAGAATAAATCAGTTACA
>CAZKCK010000379.1:0-3355 GCA_964550695.1 uncultured Bacteroidales bacterium
CCGGTGCCACCGATCGAAGTTCCTTTATTAATGAAGGTAAAGCTGGCGAAATTATGACTATGTCAAACACTGCCGTCTATGCTGAACAATTATTGCCTGAAAATACCCGGGTAATTAAATGTAAAATCAACAACGGAACAGATATCAGTGATTCTCACGGATTGGGAATGGTGTTGGTTTTTCCGAACAAAAATGTTAGACTGGCATTTTCAGGAACTTACGGATTTATATTCTCTGATGGAGTTCAAAACCTTAAAAGCAGAAGGGACAGTTATACGCCATATTTTTTACGTATGGAGATTCGCGGGAATGAATTAATTGCGTCCGTGTCTGTTGATAATTCAGTTTGGAATGAGTTGGGCAGGTCAAACACGGATGGAAAACTTCCGTTAAAAGTGAGAATCGGGAAAACCGACATGAACGGGACTAATTCAGACAGCGAAAATAAGGGAGATCGAAGCCGTTGTCTGGTTGAAAACTTTAGCTTGCTAGGGGATTTTAAAAATCAAAGCAGGCTGCAAGCAGCTGAACAATTCAAATACCTTTTAGATATTGAAGTCCAGGTTCATTATTCAATGTATGATGGTATACCACTTATTTGCAAATGGATCAGTGTAGTGAACAACAGTAATAAGTCAATATTACTAAACAGTTTTACCAGCGAAATGCTTGCTGCCGTTGAACCACGTAACGATCAGATGGATCTGGATGCATGGCTTTTACCCAATATTAGTGTATTTACTGATTATGCCTGTGGCGGTAGTGATAATGGCAAATCTTATGAATGGACAAAAGATCCTCTGTATCTTACTCAGATAGATTATCAAAGGCGCAATCCCTGTTTACTTGTTGTGAAACCGGAATATGGACCTGAACAACTAATTGAAGAAGGGAATAGTTTTGAGAGTTACCGGGTATGGGAACTTATTCATGATAACTGGGACAGGGAAAGAAAAGGCCTGGCAATAAGAAAAACATGGAGAACAATTGCACCCTGGCTGATGGAAAATCCAATTCTAATGCATGTGCGGAGTGCTGATGACCAGTCGGTAAAAAAAGCGATTGATCAGTGTTCCGATGTAGGGTTTCAGATGGTAATTATGACCTTTGGCAGTGGTTTTAATATTGAAGACCGATCGGAAGATAACATAAAAAGGATAAAAACACTTGCTGATTATGCCCACTCAAAAGGTATTGCACTGGGCGGTTATTCGCTTCTCGCCAGCAGACGGGTAAGCGATAAAGATGATGTTGTTATGCCGGAAGGCCTCAAGCCCTTATTTGGTAATTCACCCTGTATAGGGAGTGAGTGGGGGCAAAATTACTTTAAAACGTTGTACGATTTTTATGAAAAAACTGGTTGCGATATATTGGAACATGATGGTTCGTATCCAGGTGATGTTTGTGCTTCAAAAGAACATCCCGGGCACAAAGGTTTGGCAGACAGTCGGTGGAATCAATTTCAGACAATCAGTGATTTTTATAAATGGTGCAGGGCCAAAGGTATTTATCTGAATGTACCTGATGTTTTTTTTCTGAATGGGAGTAATAAAACTGCCATGGGTTATCGTGAAACAAACTGGTCGTTACCAAGGGCAGAGCAGGAGATAATTGAAAGGCAAAATGTATATGATGGCACATGGGAAAAAATACCATCACAAGGTTGGATGTTTGTGCCCCTGGTTCAATATCATGGCGGTGGTGACGCAGCAACCATAGAGCCGCTAAAAGAACATCTGCCTCATTATGGCCAGAGATTGGCCAACCTTTTTGGGGCAGGAGTTCAGGCGTGTTACCGTGGCCCGCAACTTTATGATGCACCCGAAACCCGTGAGGTGGTAAAAAAATGGGTTGATTTTTATAATGAACACAAAGCCATCCTTAATGCTGATATTATCCATGTTCGACGACCTGATGGTCAGGATTATGATGCAATTTTACACGTTGACCCAACTCTTGCAGAAAAAGGTTTGCTAATGGTTTACAATCCTTTGGAAAACGAAATCACAAGAAACATTAAAGTTAATCTTTATTATACCGGTTTATCGGAAATTGCCATGATTGCAGGACAAAACGGTGACTCAGTTAAATACAAGCTCGACAGGGAATACAATGTTGTAATTCCAGTAAAAATACCGGCAAAAAGTCAAACGTATTATGTGATAAAATAGCCTTAACCTTTAAATCCACTTCATTCTGTAAGGAGTTGAATAAGACAGTGTATTTATTTTATTATTTGAAATTTAGAAAATTGAAAATGGATAGTTTAAAAATATTTAACCGGATTAAAACTGGAATCGCTTTTATTTCGATACTGACGCTGCTTTTTGGCTGCTCAGCAGGTGGTGGTGAAAAAAGTTCTTCAATTGCAAAAACTAATAACTGGGAGTCTATTTGTACTATTGGAGACCAAACCACTCACCTGAAACCTGCAACATGGACTTTGGACAAATACCCGGATACAAAAACTTTAGACCCACATTCAAGGATTATCATTCTTGATCAGGATGGACCGGGAGTAATTACCCTTTTCCATGTTTCAGATTATGGCAAGGGTGATGACAGCCAACTGATTTTACGTGTATGGTATGATAAAGAGAAAGATCCCACAATTGAAATGCCGCTGATGGACTTTCTTGGCGACATACAATCGGCCACCGAGCCATACTCAACCATCTACTTTTCACATGTAAAAAAATCTCACAATTTCCGTCTTCCAATGCCATTTCGGCAACATATCAGGATTGAGATTGAAAATCCAACTTCCGATTATTTGTTTGGTTATATGGACATTCAATGGGATCAGTTAAAAAACATATCAGAGGATTCAGGCTATCTCCGGGTTTCCTATCAAAATGGGGATTTCCGGTTTCCCCATGAAGATTTAATTCTGTGCAATATAAAATCTCCCGGTGTAATTATTGCACACTGGCTTCAGCTTGAAGGAGATGATGAATCGTGTGCCAACGGACAGGGAATTTGTGAGGGTAATCATGAAATCTATCTCGATGCAGATACAGAGCCTACAATGGAAAGTCTTGGTGCTGAAGATTTCTACGGTCATTCATGGGGATTCGCCGGCATTGAGTCGGATTTCTATACGGCAATTGTACGTTACGAGCAAACTCAAAATGGTGGAACCAGAGTAGCTATGGTTCGTACCCGACACTGATAAAATTTCTTTCAGAAAGTCATGTAAGATTCTATTAACCTATAAACACGACCTTGGGCCTTCTTATAATTTCGAAACCAGAAAAGGAAAGGCTCCTGCCCTTCAACCATTTGTCGATGGTAAAAGTCTTGATGTGCCATATCGCAGTTGTATCTATTATTACTCAAAAACATGAAAAGATTT
>CAZKCK010000380.1:0-3334 GCA_964550695.1 uncultured Bacteroidales bacterium
GTCGTATGCGTTTCTTCCTTTATTTTTTAATTGCAGCCGGTTTTCTGACCGCTATTTTTAGAAGGCCATCCCACTCCGGAATGATTTATCTTTAAATAGCGCCTTTGTCGGACACCGAATTTGGAGCAAAAACACTATGAGATGTATTGTTGATGGTTGCCTAAGCGCAGTGTTCTGAGCTGGCTCAAGTGGTGTATAATGCCAAATAATTGAACCATTCCGAATATATTGCTTATCAAATTTCGACCTGTTAAAGCAGATTTGTTAATTTTACAGAATCATAAGAATTTATTTTTACACCTGATATGGATACTTTTATTCAGCAACTTGCAAGGCATATTCACGAGAATTACGGACAGGCCACACAAGACCTTTGTGTTGTGATGCCCGGACGGCGTGCCCATCTCTATCTGCGCCGTGATCTTGCAATGCTGAGTCAACAGGCACAATGGGCGCCGGGAATGCTGTCGGCTGAGGATTTCGTTTTCAGTGCTTTGCAGGTAAACAGAGCCGATATTCTTGATCAGCTTTTTATGCTGTATGAAATTTATCAGCAACAGTGTGCCGGGAAAGTTCAGTCATTTGATGAATTCTTATCATGGGGGCAGGTGATTCTTTCCGATTTTAACGAAATTGACCTGTATCTTGCAGATGCCGGAGAACTGTTTAATTACATCAGCCAGGCAAAAGCCATTGCCATGTGGAATCCCGGTGAAACCACCCTCACTCCGTTTCAGCATGATTATCTGCAGTTTTACAGATCCTTACGCGCGATTTACAATGAATTTGTAAACCGATTATCACTTAAAAATGAGGCTTATCAGGGCATGGCTTTCAGACGGCTGGCAGCCAGAATCAGTGAGCCCGGATTTGTCCTGCCATGGAAAAAAATCATTTTTGCGGGGTTTAATGCCCTCACTCCTTCAGAAGAAGTGATCATCAAAGAGCTTGAAAAGCAGGGAATAGCAACTGTATTATGGGATGCTGATTCATATTATCTGAATGATAAGGATCAGGAAGCCGGAGTTTTTCTGAGGCAATACCGCAAGGAATATCCCGAAGGTGGTTTTAAATGGATTTCGGATGGAATTGCATCGAATCCTAAACAAATCAACATTTATGGCATTGCCGGAAATATCGGTCAGGTTAAAATGATGGGGAAGATTTTGCAGGAAACTATTAAAAACCAGGGTATTGATTCAATAAACCGGACCGTACTTGTGCTTCCTGACGAAAAGTTGCTTTTGCCTGCCCTTCAGTCTGTTCCGGCTGAAATCGAAAAATTTAATGTAACGATGGGTCTTCCGTTGTCATCCTCGCCGGCCGGCATCCTGGCCGATATGATAGCTGCCATGTTCGAAAGCAGGGAAGGCCATCCCGGTCAGGTACATGTGATTTCACTGATAGCCCTGTTGCAGCATACCTATATGCTTAAGGTTGTTTCGGGAGATCATGCGGAAGTGTTGTCAAAAGCGGTCAGCAATGTATTGTCGTCGGGGCGGGTATATATGACTCCTCACATGGTGAAGGAAACATTTTTTGCAGATAATCAGAAAGGATATGAAATTATTGAAGGGTTACTTTTGGCAGATGTGGCCTCACTCAATACAATCTGCCAGTGTATTGCCCGGATTATTGAAGGGGTCCGGTCGAATTTTACTGCTACCATCCATACTGAATACCTGTATGCACTTGCCATGGTGATTGCCCGTATCAGAATCCTTTCAGAAGGTTACCATTTTACGATATCATCGCGGGCTTCGCGCAAGATCCTTAACAAGTTGTTATCTGCCACCACCCTGCCTTTTTATGGCGAGCCCCTTCAGGGATTGCAAATTATGGGGATGCTCGAAACGCGAACACTCGATTTTGAAACGGTTTTTCTGCTGTCAGCCAATGATGACAATCTGCCCTCAAGCGGACGCTCTGCATCATTTATCCCTTATGATATAAGGATTGAAGGTGCATTTAATCTTCCGGTATTCAGGCATAAAACCGCTGTTTTTGCCTATCATTTTTATCATTTGTTGCACAGGAGCAGTAATTTACACATTTTTTATAACACTGAGTCAGGGGATCTTGGCGGCGGTGAAATGAGCAGGTTTGTGATTCAGTTGATGCAGGAATTGCCTGCAGTAACAAAAAATGTGACAATCAATCACAGGATTGTTTCAGAACACCCATCCACAGAGCCATTTAAAAACTGGTCATTTGATAAGACTACCCTTGTGATTGATAAATTGAAAGCCAAAGCGCTGAGTGGATTTTCACCTTCTTCGATTGCAACATACATCCTGTGCCCGCTGAAGTTTTACATGCAACAAATTCTTGGGATTACTGAACAGGTTGATACAAGTGCTGAAATTGATCCGGCACGTTTTGGTTCTGTAATTCATGAGGCTTTGTCGAACGCATATGGCAAAACCCGGCCGCTTATGGTAACGGAAATAATTCTGAAGGATGCCCTGGCAAATGCGGAAGAGCTTGTGAGGAATGCATTTTTAAATGTTTTAAAGGGTGCGGATATTGTGGCCGGTAACAATAAGCTCATGTTTGAAGTTGCAGTTAAAATCTTCAGGAGTTTTATAGAACACGAAATCAGATTGTTGGTTGATGAGAAACAACAAATCAGGTTGCTGGCACTTGAGCAGGATTTTATTGCCGCACTTGAAATTCCGGAATTGCAAATTGCTGACAAGGTTGTGATTAAAGGCCGCTTTGACAGGGTGGATGAAAATAATGGAATAACCAGAATCATCGATTACAAAACCGGGAAATTCGATAAAAGGGGTTTGTCGGGCAATCAGGGTTGGGAAACCCTGCTCACTGACAGTAGTTTGTCAAAGGTATTTCAGTTACTTGCATACACATGGATTTATCTTCAAAACAATCCCGGGTTGCAACCAGTTGCCGGAATTTACAGTTTGAGAAATATCTCGGAAGGATTTATAACGCACACCATGCCGGGTACTTTTAATGAACAGATGCAGAATTTTGAAGTAATCCTGAAAGAAGTTATTAAGAATATTTTTGATACTTCAGTGCCGTTTAATCAAACGGATAATGTAAAAAATTGTATCTGGTGTGATTTTAAGGGTTTTTGTGGCAGGTACTGATTTGTGACAAGGGTTATATTGGCTGTTTGCTGGTTTTAGTGATGTGTTTAACATACCAATGTTCTTTTTTGACAAAGGAAACAATATAATGTATTGATTTTATGACCTTTTGTCTCCCTTCGGCACACTTCGACCAGCTCAGTGCGGGCACTCAGGGCAAGTGAAACTAAAGGGCCAAACGTTCAAGGCTTCCTAAAATACAAATTTGAAGATGTGAA
>CAZKCK010000381.1:0-3320 GCA_964550695.1 uncultured Bacteroidales bacterium
AATGTGAGAATATGAAAATGTGAGAATGTGAGAATATGAAAATGTGAGAATGTGAGAATATAAAAATGTGAGAATGTGAAAATGTGAGAATGTGAAAATGTGAGAATGTGAAAATAATTTAAAAATTCAAAGATTCAAAGATTTGAAATACGAGGAACCATTCAACAATCACCATTTACCCCGTACCTTTTACCATGAACCCTTTACCTTTTACCTAATGCCTGTTGCCTATTGCCTGTTGCCTGTTGCCTAATGCCTGTTGCCTAATGCCTATTGCCTATTGCCTATTGCCTATTGCCTAATGCCTATTACTTTTTATGACCATCGCTCCTTCAGATACTTCCATTGTTTTTGCCATTACTGATAACAAGTACACTGGCTTAACCCTTGATATTTATACTTGCACGATGAATGGCAAGGTAGCGAGCTATGCCAAGGCACACAAAGAAGACTTCAGCATTGTAACTGGTGTAACCCGGAATCTGGCAGGAATGATTGCCGATATGCGTCCAGATGCCATAACTACCCGATTCAGCAAAGGAAGGCAGACAGCGTCGGTTTTCTTCAAATCTCTTGAACCTCAATATTTCACAAAAATAATCAGGCCGGCTATCGAGAAGCAATTTATCAAGGCGTTGAAACTATGTAAAGAGCACAATATTCCATTATATTTTGCTGACCGCCTCGACAATCTTACTGAAAGCAGTCTTAAATTTTCAGATTTAAAAGCCGATGTTATATTCTCATTTAAACTTGAAAGTAACAAGCTGTTATACAGACTTAAAGTCAGCCTGCCTGAAAAATCATTCCCGCTCACTTCCGGCAAAGTCACCATTCTGACACTGTCACCTTGTTACATTATGACCAATGGACAGATAGTTGAACTTTCAGAAGGCGACGGTAAAAAGCTTCTACCTTTTCAAAAAAATGAATATATTGAAATTCAGGAACGACAACTGGAGATATACCTGAAATCGTTTGTTGCTAAAGCCATTACAAATTACAAGACCGAACTTGAGGGAATACCAACGCAAATTATCGCCGGAGAACCTGTAACCAAGCTTACCCTTTATATCGACTGGCAACAGCAGCCTATTGCCACGCTGACTTTTACATACAACAACATTACGTTTGCTGCTGACGATAAAAGTCAGAAAAAAGTAGTATTGAACAAATCCGGAGGCTATTCATTTACAATTACCGAACGCAATATTTTAACAGAACAGCTTGTAAAAGAGTATCTTCAGAAATTGGGATTCAGATACAAATCCGGATCAGCCTGGCAACTTACTGGTGCTGAAAAAGACATACCGGCATTTATTTACAGAATGAATAACCTGTATGCCGATTTAAAAATTGCTGGCATTCTAGTTGAATCACAAATGCCTGACAACTACCATTTTAGTGGTTATGACCTGCATAAAATTATCAAAAAAGAACATGATTGGTTTGATGTTTATATGGAAGTCAAAATTGGCGAATATAACATCCCTTTCACTGCTTTTCACCAGCATATTCTTGATAACAACAGTGTTTATTTTCTGCCCGACAGGTCCATTTTCCTCATCCCTCAGGAATGGTTTCACCGTTTTGGCAACCTGTTAGCCCTGAGCCGCAGGCAAGGACAGAAGTACAGGGTCGGGCTTTATCATGCCGGCTTATTACAGGATTCAATGCCGGAGGATACACTCAATGATTTACCTGATTATAAATCCATTGCACAGCGTATTGCAGATAATCATGAAGTAATCAATGCCGGTTCATGGTCTTTACTGCGTAATTATCAACAGACAGGTGTAAAATGGATGCTTGCAATGAAAGCATTCAAAACCGGCGGCATACTCGCCGATGATATGGGGCTTGGCAAAACGATTCAGGTGCTCGTGCTGCTGGCACATCTTAAAAATACAGGAAATTACCCGTCAACTTCCCTTACTTCAATAAAATCCACCGGGCAGCTCGACTTGTTCGGGCAGGAAGAGGGCGTTACAGAAGTGATACAAATAAAAACTTCGCTCATTGTCCTTCCGCTGAGCCTCATAGGCAACTGGGAAAGTGAAACCAGACGCTTTGCACCTCACCTCAGCTTTTACGAAATGACCGGTATCAACCGGAACACAGACCCCGCTTTTCTGATGCAGTTCGATCTTGTTTTTACAACCTATAAAACGCTTGTAATTGAATCAGAAAACCTGAAGGCATCGCGTTTTTTCTATCTGGTGCTCGATGAAAGCCAGAATATTAAAAATGCCTCGACTCAGGCTTACAGGGCTGCCATTGAAATTGCCGCTGAATACAGGCTCTGCCTCTCAGGGACGCCCATTGAAAATTCGTTGAACGATCTGTGGTCACAGATGAACCTCCTCAACTACGGCCTGCTGGGAAGCAATGCTGTTTTCGGTAAAAGATTTATCAATGCCATCGAAAAAAACAAAGATGCCGAACAACAGGAAATCCTCCGAAGAATTATAAAACCATTCATACTTCGCCGCACTAAAAACGAAGTTGCCTCTGAACTTCCGGAACTTACTGAACAGACCATCGTTTGCAGAATGACCGAAGATCAGCAGCAACTTTATGAAATGCGAAAATCAGAAATCAGAAACTACCTCACCGACAAACTTGTTGGAATTAATGACACCAAAAACAGATTTGTTGTGCTCAGCAGTTTAATGAAACTGAGGCTCCTCGCCTGCCATCCGGGGCTTACAGAAAAAACCTATGACGGCAATTCGGGAAAATTTGACCAGGTATGCGAAATGATTTCAGAAATAGTTTCTGAAGGGCATAAAATACTGGTCTTTTCGCAGTTTGTGAAACACCTTGCCTTCGTGGCCGGATATCTTGAAAAAGAGAAAATTTCGTTCGTAAAGCTTACCGGCGAACAGAATCAGATACAACGCCAAAAGGCTATTGATGAGTTTAGCAATCCCGAAGGAAGCAGCATTTTCCTGATAACACTCAAGGCAGGTGGCACCGGGCTAAACCTGACTCAGGCTGATTATGTTTTTCTGCTTGATCCCTGGTGGAATCCGGCCGCTGAATCGCAGGCCATAAACCGTGCTCATCGCATTGGTCAGCATAAGCATGTGATTGCTTACCGTTTTATCACAAAAGACAGTATTGAAGAAAAAATACAAAAACTTCAAACCAAAAAACAAAATCTTGCCGATCTGTTTGTAAATTCAAATACCACAGGCAGTTTTAACATTGAGGAAATCAAAGAGCTGTTGGACTAAGTTGACAGGCAGATGTGAAAATGCGAGGATTTGAGGATTTGAGAATGTGAAAATATGAAAATATGAAAATGTGGGAATGTG
>CAZKCK010000382.1:0-3319 GCA_964550695.1 uncultured Bacteroidales bacterium
AATACAAATCCTGTATTCGATAAATATTCTCCTGATACCAGAGAATATAAGGCTGAGCTTGTTAAACAACTTGAAACGGTTGATATTTCAACACTTACTTATTGGTTTAAAGATTATGTTGATTCTGACGGACAGGAACGATTGTATTTCAATATTCAGGGTGAAGGCTTATGTGCGGTGATTGTTTTGCATGTGGATGACTGGGGTAAACTTAAAGAATTAAGGCAAAAGAAGGGTGTTACATTCATGGGAGCTGAATTTAAAAATCTTACATTCGACACGCAGCAAGATTCAACAAATATCAAATTCTTATTTAAAGATTATAGTCGAATTATTGATTAAGAATCACTATTGTCTTGTAAAATAATGCGATACATTATAGGATTCCTCGCTTCATTGCATTACGCTCGGAATGACAGGCTTTTATGTTTTTCTGCGGGTGGTGGGAGCTTGCTTTGGCGGCGCAGCCGCCAAAGCAAGCTCCCACCACCCGTATTTCGTCTAACCGCCCGTCATTCTGAGCGTAGCGAAGAATCTCCATATTTTTACCAGACAACAATTATTAAAAATAATAAGATGAAAAAATTAAGTATGCTGATTTGTGTTCTCCTGATCAGTGTTTTAGATTCGTTTTCGCAGCATGACAGCACATGTAAAGTATTGTTAAGCTCGATTTCAGGCGAATATCGGGGGGCCTGCAGGAATGGCCTTGCACATGGAAAAGGTACCGCAAAGGGAGAGGATACCTATACCGGCAGGTTCAGGGACGGATTACCCGATGGAAAAGGAACTTATTTATACAAAAACGGAAATAGCTTCTCAGGTTATTGGATAAAGGGAATTAAGAACGGTCCGGGTAAATTTCAGTATTTTAATGAAGGGAAAGCTTTTGAACTGAAAGGTTACTGGCAAAACGGGGAATATGCCGGAAAGACGGATCCGGATGAATTTTACAGGGTAACAGGCAAAACGGGAATAGAAAATTACACCATTGTAAAGAAAGAGGGGAATGAAAATCAGGTGAAAATTTCTTTTGAAAGCTTAATGATGAAGAACATTCCTAAAGATTTAAAAATCAATATTTCATCGGGGCGGCAACTGCAGATGAACAAGGATTTTATCATTGATCAGTACCGGTGTCCGGTAAACTGCACCATACATTTTGTAATTCAGACTGCCGGAGGGTTCAGGCAATGTGAACTGATGTTTGAAATATTGAAGCAAGGGAATTATGAAGTTTTAATCACCAATAATTAGCGATATTGCCGGCACTGGCAGGATGAAAGTTAAGCTGTTACTTGATGAAATATATGTTCCAAAGTAATAAGGAAATGGCATATTGTGAAACCTGCGCGAAATAAACCATCATTTTTATTTCGTTGTTAAGGCAATATTGCCGCAACAAAAAATGTGGCATTGTTATCAGCCGTAATCAGATCAAACGCATCGATGGCACCATCACCATTTAAGTCGGTTGGTAAGTAACCCGTGGCAAAAACAGTTACATCGTTATCTATATCAATCATATCAGGACCATCAACAGCACCATCCTGATTTGAATCGCCTGTAAAAATTGCATATTGGCCATCGCTCATCTGCTTCAGATTGTCGCCGTATGCTTTTGAAGGCTGATTAAAACTGTAGCTGATTGAACTTCCCGAAAAAGCAACCGGAGCCGAAGTGGTTACAGCAACACTGTTCCTGTGTTTTATGGTAATAAAGTATGAACCGTTGTGGACCACAGGCACATTCAACGATGCTGTTCCGTTGACACTCAGATCAACATTGTTGTCGGTATAGGCGATGGTTGTATAATTTGTACCCTGATGGAGTTCAATGGCAACTTTATCCGCCACATTGCCAGCAAACTGATTCCCGCCAAGTCCGTTCTGGGCTTTGTTCATCAGGCTGCCACCGGCATACAGGCCTTCGAGAAAGAAATTCAGGGTCAGAAGTTTGTCGGCTGAAAGCTGAGCTCCCGTAAACGTCGCGATGGTTGTTAAACCGTTGGCTGAAAGCTGATGTAACAGTGTATTTGCAGGATTGTACTGAACAGCAGGAGCAGGATCAACCTTCACGCAACTTATACTGCTTTCATCCCCTATGATATCGGCAGGAACGTATTGAAAAACTGCGTCATATACCGGATTTATAATTCCATTCTGGCTGATATTCCAGTACCGGTTCAGGTAATTGCCGGTTGATCCCGGATAAGCAGCGTTTGTAAGTTTTACGCCGGCATAGTTTCCGGTTGAAAATGAACCACCCGTGAAGTTAAGTGTAACGGGCGTATATTCTGACAGACCTGAGTTATCACCCACGGGGTAAGTAAATCCTGAAGCTCCCTGAAAACTTTTTCTTAGTTCGCCTGCACCTGTAGCAATTACCATCGATGCAGCCGATGGAGATCCTGAAACAGTTGCTGTATCGCCAAGGACCAGGTGATGGCTGCCGAGCCTGATGTGGCCGTTTTGAAGGCTGAGATCAGTGTTTACATGGGTATTCCCGTTCATATCCAATCCTGCGGCATTGTTGATGATCATGTTTCCGATGGTATTCTGACCAGTAAAATTCTGAACTGTGGTGCCTGAAAATTCAATGGTCCCCGGCCCAAGGTCATCCACCGGAGTTTGGTTCATAAAATCCTTTTTAAGAATCAATGTTCCTTCAATCATCAGTCCTGTAATATTTTCGGTTGCAGTGCCTCCCGCTGATTTTGCAGTGATTTCCTGTTTAACAGGTTTTGTTTCTGCCATAAAGCTATTCTGGGCAATAACCTGTGCAAAGGTGCAAAATAACGGTACAACCGCAACTGCGATGATTATTATTGCTTTGGGGTTAAGGTATGAAGATCGCATATTACATCAATTAAGGGGTACTTTAGTGAAAATCAATAGATGCTTAAAAGTAGTTTAAAATCTTTCATCCGGATTGTTTTACCGGAAATATTCATGAATTTAATTTCCAGTCGGCCCGGATCACAGACCCTGGCATATGCAATGATAAGCCCGTCAGGAAGTTCTGTATCAGGAGAAACACTTACTGTTTGAAAAAGTTCTGTACCCGCGGCATTTATGGTAATTTTTTCTGAGGCAGATGCATTGATATTCAACTTTGAAACAGGATGCTGCATTCTGGTTATTTCAGTTTGTAATGACTTGGTAGCTGAAATACGCATGATTTGTCCATCGTTGTTTACAAAAAGATTCGGACTTACACCGATGGTATCATTTGTATAGGCGCCCATACAATACAAAGAAGTAATATCTTGATTACCAATTACTATTTGATTGCTTTTGAATACTTTGGCATTATAACC
>CAZKCK010000383.1:0-3317 GCA_964550695.1 uncultured Bacteroidales bacterium
GAGATAAATTTCTTTATTTTACCTAATTATATTGCCACGGAATGTTATGCCGAAATCACCGGGTTTGATGAGCAACTGGTTGATTATTATGTGGAAGCCACCGATACCAAGGGCAATATTCAGAAATCACCTATCCAGCATGTGTATGTGGGTAACACCACCAATACCGGAGGCGGGGGCGGAACTACAGCCGGTGTGGGATGGCAACCCGCAAGCCCAACTACCAGCCAGACAATAACCATTACTGTTACCGGGGCCACGCAGGGAGCCAAGCTGCACTGGGGTGTTAACCTGAATGGAACCAATTGGCAAACACCCAACCAGGCCTATTGGCCAGCCGGAACCACGCTGTTCAATGGTGTCGGGGCATCGGTGGAATCTACCATGACAGGTCCTGACAGCCAGGGAAACCTTACCATACAGCTCGGTCCGTTTAACAATGCGGCCCAGATTCCACAAGGAATTGATTTTGTGCTGCATTACAACGACAATACCTGGAACAATAACAATGGGCAGGACTTTCACATCACTGTAAGCGGAGGAAGTGGCACAAATCAAACTGTTTCCTGGTCTCCCACAAATCCGAAAAAATCAGATTATATCAGCATCAAATTGACGGGAGCCACCCAAACCGCAAAGTTGGTCTGGGGAGTAACAGTTAGCGGGCAAAGCTGGCAGACCCCGATACAAGCTTATCAACCCACAGGCACAACCCTCTATAACGGTACCGGATTAAAAGTTCAATCGAACATGAACGGACCCGATGTCAATGGGATGATTTCAATACTACTCGGCCCTTTCTCCGATGCAGCCCAGATTGCTGAGGGTATTGATTTTGACATACTTTTTGCTGACGGAACATGGAACAACAACAATGGACCCGGCTACCACGTCAGCATACAAAACCTGACAGGAGGCGTGGAGACCGTTAGTTGGTTCCCTGCCAATCCCACCAATAATGACATCATCACCGTTACGGTACAATACGCCAATAAGGCCGGTAAATTACACTGGGGTGTAAACACCTGGACTTCACCCAATCAAGCTTATTGGCCGGCAAACAGCAACTTGTTTAATGGCACCGGACCAGCAGTGGAGACCACCATGAACGGACCAGACGCCAACGGCCACCTCACCCTGAACATAGGGCCATTTAACAATTCTATTCAAAGTGTGCAATCAGTTGATTTCGTGATTCATTATACGAACAACACCTGGAATAACAATAACAATCAGGACTTTCACATCCCTATCACACCAAAACTTTTAAATCTTACGATGTACCTTGAAGGGCTTTATGATGGAGCTCCACCCATGCGCAAATCACAAAACGCGCTTGGCAACCAATATGCCGGCACGATAGCAGATCTCCTCAACATCAGCCTTTACAATGGTACTAATCCGTATAATCATATATATACATTTGCCAACCAGAATCTTAAGACCGATGGTACCCTCCAATGCCAGGTTCCGGGTACGCTCAATGGCATCTATTATTTGGCCCTTAAAAACCGTAACCACCTCGAGACCTGGTCGGCGACACCCTTATCTTTTGCAGGCGTAAACACCAACTATAACTTTACCGATGCTGCTAACAAAGCCTTAGGCGATAACATGAAAGAAGTTACCGGGGTTTATGTAATTTACGCCGGAGATTCAAATCAGGATGGCGTGGTCGACGGGCTGGATATGATATCAGTAGATAACCAGGCAGCCAACTTTGGCACCGGTTATATCCCCGAAGACGTTAACGGTGATGGCAGCATTGATGCCCTGGATTTGATATTGATGGATAACAATGCGGCGTGGTTTGTGAGTGCCGTTTTGCCATAAGTCAGGCAATAGGCAATAGGCAATAGGCAATAGGCAGTAGGCAATAGGCAGTAGGCAATAGGCAATAGGCAATAGGCAATAGTGGTGAAAGGTAATGGGTGAACCCGGTGGTTGAGGTCACTGAGCGTTTCGAAGAGGTCGAACCAACGGAAGTAGATGGGAAGAGGATCACTATTGAAAAAATCAGGTCGAAGTGATTCTTCAGCCGGATTTTTTATGCTTTTTAGGACCATATGGATTATTTCCTGCCGGAGAATAATGTCGATATAAAGTGACATTTGTTTATTCCCAACAGGGAATAAAAATGTTAACAGGTAAAAATCATTGTCACTTAGTGAAGCCCGAAGGGTTCACTTTGAATAACCACCTGTGCAACGGGTGGTTATAAAAGGACAAGGTAAAGCCAAGAGCCCTGAAAGGGTTCAACCCCTTCGGGGCTGAAGGCTACGCGATTGTTGTACCCGGGGTTTCACCCCGGGTTATTGAAATATAGCCCTTCCAGGGCTTCAATGAATTTAACAATCAACAAACCTAACGATTCCCGTTACCCATAGTGCATACACCAGAATACATACAATTCAATATGACGGAATTTCCTAAAGGAAACGATAGAAAATTTCCTGAGTAATAAAATGGTTGTTTTTCACTAAACAAAACGGTCATGCACCGTATTAAGGCTAATATTTTATGACTTTAACCCGGTATATCTTCCCGCCATTATCCACCAATCTGACCGTGTAGGTTCCGGCATTTAATCCTTGAACATCAATAACACAACCATCTCCGCTGCTTTTACATACCCCAGATCCAACAATTTGGCCCATTTGCGAAACAATACTGTACTTGTAAGTTTCATTGCCCGGAACTGATATCCTGATTAAACCGGCTGTGGGGACCGGAAAAGCGGCTACATTGTGCAGATTCTTTTCATCAGGAATCCCAAATGTTAAATCGGTACAACCAACTACACTGAATTCGGCTGCCGATGCCCAGAGATTTCCATTGACCTCTGAAAGTGCCAGCAAACGGAAATACCTGCCGGTGACGGATTGTTCCAGTTCAATGGTCTGAGGGGCAGCGGTGTTTTCAAATTGCCCGACACTCACAGGCGTTCCCCAGTCGGCCAGATCATCACTGATATACAGTTCATAGTTTTTGATGCGACCGTTTTCACCATCCTGACGTGTGAGGTAAGTAAAGCTGTAAATCCTGTATGTTTCACCCATATCCACCTGAATTTCATGCGGATATGGATCATCGCCCGTGCTCCAGCGTGTGTGCCAGATGGTTTCGGGATCACCATCGAAACTCATGGTAGCCAACCCGGGGTAATTCACTTCCTGACTGTCGACATACACCAGCGACCACTGATTTTTGGGAAGTTCTGCAGGATTGTTACAATCGTTAATTGACGGACAAGTGGTTGCCGTTACCATAGCAGGCAATGATTTTGTGTACGTTTGCCCATTGCATGTAACCGTGAG
>CAZKCK010000384.1:0-1218 GCA_964550695.1 uncultured Bacteroidales bacterium
GGAAATGGGTTAATGTGCTGATATGCAGATTTGCAGATGTGCAGATGTGCAGATGTGCAGATGTGCAGATGTGGAGATGGGAAAATGTGCAGATATGCAGATATGCAGATGTGAAAATGGGAAAATGTAAAAATGTGCAGATGTGGAAATGTGGAGATGGGAAAATGTGCAGATATGCAGATGTGCAGATGTGCAGATGTGCAGATGTGCAGATGTGGAAATGTGGAGATGGGAAAATGTGCAGATATGCAGATATGCAGATGTGTTTTGTCCTGAAATAGGATACCCAAATCGCCAATTACCAATCACCAATCACTAATCTGTCCCCAATCACCAATCACTAATCCCCAATCACCTTTCACCATGTACCCTTTACCAATCATTTTACCTCTGACTTACCTGTATACATCCTTACGGTGAGCAATTTTAATGACCAAAACTGTAAGAACATTATCAGCAATTGAATAGATGACACGGTAATTGCTGATTCGAATACGATAATCGCTTACAGACCCTTTTAGTTTTTTGCAACCTTCCGGACGTGGGTGCTCAGCAAGACCATTAATTGCAGACTTAATTTTACGTGCAACATTTGCCGGAAGTTGAAGCAGTTCATCAGATGCTGATCGTTTGTAAAAGATTGCATACTTCATTTACTTCCAAATTTCTGTAAAAAGTTTTCCTCCACTTCAGCCTGAGAAACAATAGGTTCGTTCTTCCGGTCCATCACAGCCAAACGATCTTCCATATCTTCAAGATAATCCATAAGACTTTCATATTGACTGAGAGGAAAAATAACCATGGGTTCTTTGAACCCTGATTCATGAAGATGCTTTACCGTAAATGTCATAATTTATTCTCCTGATTAATAGTAAAAACAATTTTCCAAATGTACCTAAGAACCTGAAACAAAATCAAAAATTTAAGATTCTTTTTCACGCATCAAAAATAACTATAACCGTACATAATCTCAATACTTTGTTGATAAAAAAACACATCAAAAGCAACTTATTTAAAATCACCAATCACCAACGGTGGTTTCGCTCTTCGGGGGTTCGACAGGCTCACCCACCTCAAGCTCAGAGTCCGCAACCACCTGGGTCACGCTTCACCCTTCACCACTCCACTCACCTCTCACCTCTCACCACTCACCTCATTTAACCCTCGGCTTCGACAGGCTCAACCACCGGATTCACCTTTTGTCAATGCCTTGTGCCT
>CAZKCK010000384.1:1318-3282 GCA_964550695.1 uncultured Bacteroidales bacterium
CTCGGCTTCGACAGGCTCAACCACCGGATTCACCTTTTGTCAATGCCTTGTGCCTTGTGCCTTGTGCCTATTGCCTTGTGCCTTGTGCCTATTGCCTTGTGCCTATTGCCTTGTGCCTATTGCCTATTGCCTTGTGCCTATTGCCTTGTGCCTATTGCCTTATGCCTATTGCCTTGTGCCTATTGCCTTGTGCCTATTGCCTATTGCCTTTTGCCTTTTGCCCTTCACCTTGTACCAAGGAATTTAAGGTGACTTTGGAATTATTAACAGCTTAGCATATCTTTGTACAAAAATTACTGTTTTGGCTAATCTTTATATTATTTCTGGTTGTAATGGGGCAGGAAAAACTACTGCATCTTTTACAGTTCTCCCTGAAATGCTTGATTGTAAAGAATTTGTCAATGCCGATGAAATAGCCAAAGGTCTTTCTCCTTTCCAGCCAGAAAGGGTAGCCATTGAAGCTGGCAAGATAATGTTGCGCAGGATTAGGGAATTATTAAATCAAAACCTGGATTTTGCTTTTGAAACGACTCTGGCCACAAAAACTTACACTAAACTCATTCAAAAAGCCCAATCGGATGGCTATTTCGTGACGCTGATATTCTTTTGGCTGAGCTCTCCTGAACTTGCCGTTGAAAGGGTACGCGCAAGAGTAAACTCCGGAGGTCATAACATACCTGTTGACGTGATTTACAGAAGATATTTCTCTGGTATTTCTAATTTATCAAAGCTTTACCTGCCTGTGAGCGATTATTGGATGATTATTGATAACTCAGAATCTCCATATCAGATTATTGCAGAAGGGAATAGAATGAACAACCCGAACATAATGAATCCAGTTGTGTTTAATAAAATCACTAACCAATGAACAAGGAACAAATAAACGAAATGCGATGGAAGATCATCCAAGGGCTTGATTTAGCTTATAAACGTCTGCTAAAAGAGAAAAAAAAGGAAGACGGTTACCTGGTAATTTCGAAGAATGGAGAGATTATAAAGGTACAAGCCAGGGATCTGCCTTAACACAGGTATACTTACACGATCAAAATCAAGAGACTAACTTGTAAAACCAGCCACAATTTCCTTAGCTTTGGACACTACTCCATCCAATAATTCCCTGGTATTGGCTTCGGCTAAAAAGCGCAAATAAGGCTCCGTATTGGATGGCCGCACATTGAACCACCAGTCCTTAAACTCTACCCGGTAACCGTCAAAATCGTAGAAAGCCGTTGATTGTTCTTCTTTTTCAAAATAGTTCCTGAGGGCATCCATGGCCTCCTGCTTGCGTTCAATCCTGAAATTGATCTCACCCGAATTGCTGTACTTCACTATATTGGCAATCACTTCAGAAACCTTTATTCCTTTTTTATGAAATTCAGCCAGGGTATCAAGCAGCAACAGGCTGGCCAGCAGTCCGGAATCAGAATAGAAAAAATCCCTGAAATAATAATGCCCGGCCAGTTCGCCTCCGAAGATACCGTCTATCTCACGCAATTTCAATGCAGCATAAGCCCTGCCCACACGCCACATATGCATGGTACCGCCCAGTTTTTCGATGTAGGTGGTAACCGAACGCGAAGTGCGTATATCCTGAAGCACATTGCCACGCAAACCCTTCTTTTCCAGGAAATAATGCCCTGCCACGGCAATCATCAGGTCGGGAGGAATAAACTTCCCGTTTTCATCCACAAACATTACCCGGTCAGCATCGCCGTCATAAATAACACCGATATCGCTTTGATGCGCCTTAACAGCCTGTTGAAGTGCCACAAGATTATGTTCTTCCAGCGGATTGGGCTCATGGTTGGGGAAGGTTCCATCAAGGTTATCAAACAGATAAACAGGTTTTTCGCCAAGCAACTCTTTCACAAATAAGGAAGCCATGCCATTGGAACAGTCAACGGAAAGTTGCAGGTTGTCAAAAGCAAAACCAAATGATTTCAGAAACGTAACATATTCAGCAT
>CAZKCK010000385.1:0-3279 GCA_964550695.1 uncultured Bacteroidales bacterium
TGGACTGGGCAGAAACAGGGGAAGAAAGGAGGTGCCAGGCTTCGGGGGAGCCGGAAATGTAGCGTTCGACGGTGGCAGGCACGCTTGCACTGGTGTGGAGGAGGGAGCCGGTGGAGGTGGCAGAAGATTTGATGACGAGACCCGAAACTCCCTTAAGATTAGCTAATGCGCCAGTAACCAAAAGAGTCCCGGTAGAGCCTATTTCAAGTTTAGGGCTGACGTTCGATGAAATTAAAAGATTTTCACATTCTGCCGAAGTGTTTAAAATTGGATCGTTGGTAACATCAGTAACTATAACATTGATGGAACTTGACGGAACTCCCAAATCCCAGTTCGTTGAAGTGGCCCAATTTCTATCAGTTGTGCCTTCCCATCCAGTTCCAAATTCGCCCAAATTACCAACATAATCAATACTTTTCACAACCCATTGTGAAGAAGAAGCATCTGTACCAGCTGATGCAACCCAATCTGTTGTTCCTTGGGAAATACTGAGTTTACGCAGTAAACTATGGTCTACAGTTGCAGTTGTAATCCCCGCAACAGTCCATCCAGAACCAGGGTCAGTTCCTATTGTACCAAAAACATCTGTAACCTGGTTATCATAAACCAGATCAAGTGCATCATCTCCATTAAAATTTATAACTGAATTGCTAATAAACGTCCCGACAGAGCTGATTGCGGTATTAGATGATGAATTATATATCAATGTCGTTTAGTTAGTGGTAACTCATAATCGTTTGTAATTCATTGAGTAGGGTTTCTTCGATGTTTTTTTTCGCGGTACACTTCTCCCAGAACGGATAATTTCCCTGGTGTTTTTTACAATTTCGTCAAAAGCTTGTATTGCCTTTTCAAATGTCTTTCTGATAAATACAGCTATTAAAATTTCCTGTGTCATCGACAATGCATTGGTGCGATTGATTTTTTGATCATGTTTCCGATTTTGGTCGGCCTTGTATTCTTCTACTACCTTATCTTCTATGGGGTGTGCATATGCAGCACACAGGGTCATTAGAAATATTTTTGCATGAAAATCCTGTCTCACTGCCTGGGCTGTCTTTCCTGAAAAGTTTTCCAATTCTATTCTGCATTTCAACAACTTATAGGCTTCTTCTTCATTCCAACGATAGTGGTACAATTTGTCAAACTCTTCGTATGGATACTTTTGCGAATCAGCCAGTGATGTGCAAAGAATTTCATTTTTCCCATCGGGCAGTTCAATTTTTATTAACCTGCATGTTATGGTTGTTTCCTGAATATGTGGATAATCCGAAAGCTTCTTGTTGTCTTTTTTCGGCAACGAAAATGTTACGATCCGCTCTATTTCCGTGCTTTCATTAAAATCCTTCGCTTTCAGCCACCAATCCTCCTTTAACCTTACACAAAATTCAATCCCTTTTGCGTTTAATAAGAACAACAGCCAGAAGCAAGGGTATCCACGGTCGAGTAGCAATAAATCACCCCTTTTAACCTTGTCCAGGTGATGCATAAGCAAATCCCGCTCGCTTGAAGCGTAAGGAGCTAATTGTGCATCGAGGGTTATTTGGTTTAATACATCGTAAAGCATCGACCCCATTGCCAATGAACGTGGGCTATCTGCCTTGGGGCCAAATTGCTGCTGTCCAAACTCTTTAATGACGCTTTGGTGGTTGGGCAAAATTAATCGCGTACCATCAACAGCCAAGGTACGCATCCCATGCCAAACATAATACTCAGCCTCTTTATAAAAAGCATCGGCAGCTACATCATTTAAACGCTGGAAAGCCCATGGACTCAATTTGGCCCTGGCCTGTGAAAAGGCTCCTTTTGTAACTTCCCTAATTTTGAAATCACTCTTTGAAAGAGCCTTGAAAAAACCGTCAAGCTCTCGCTGTATAGAACTTTTAAAGTTGATGATCAGAAGTATTATGTTATTGAAAGTCAGTTTCCTATCTCGTGAAAATACCCCTTTTCGGCCGTCTTTTGAACGGCTCCTAAACTCTTCATTTTCAAGTTCATACGTTATGTTATTAGATAATGTTTCACGATAATCTGCTTTTGGATTTATACTTGGGTTGCCCCCTATATACCCTGCAAGTTAAGTAACTTTTTTTGAACTGCAAATATTTCAAAGAACTATTTCCGCTACATTTACATAATATTTATGCCTTTTTTAAAGATTTGCTTAACTAAACGACATTGAATAAGGATTTTAAAAAATTTGTTGATGCCACAGGATTTTTGACGGATGCTGAAAAAACCGACTCTTCCAGATTTAAAAGCGGTTTGCCACCGAGAGGCGAATACAACGGTTCGTGGAGAATGTTCATGAACAATATTCCTGTTCCTCCTGCCGACAGCATGAAACCTGTTGGCAACATAAGTTGGTTTGATGCAGTTGAGTATTGCAAATGGCTAAGCAAAATGACCGGTAAGAATTTTCGTCTGCCTACCGAGGCAGAGTGGGAATATGCCGCTAAAGGCGGATCAAAAAGCAAAGGCTATGCCTATGTTGGAAGCAACAACCTGAATGAGGTTGCATGGTACCGCAGCAACTCCAGCATGCGCACCCAGGATATCGGTCAGAAAATGCCCAATGAACTGGGTCTTTATGACATGGCAGGAAATTGCCGCGAGTGGTGTTCCGACTGGTACGGAGAGTTTTACTACAAAGTATCTCCGGCAGAAAATCCAACCGGGCCTGAGCTGGGCACTCACCGTATCCTTCGGGGCGGATCCTACGGAAGCGAGATCGGACGTATGAGGATCTCCTACCGGAATAACGCATTTCCATACAACAGTGCGCTTGATTTTGGATTCCGGCTGGCCATTTCGGCAGAACCATTTGTGAAACCTGCTCCTAAACCAGCAGAAAAACAGAATATACTAAACGACCTTGACACCAAAGGATTTATTGATGTTTACGGGATCAACTTCGACATTGGAAAATCAAAAGTGAAAGCAGAGAGTTATCCGATCATTGAGCAAATTACAGCCTATCTTAAAGACCATCCGCAGATGAAAATCATGGTTGAAGGACATACCGACAATACCGGGAACGAGGCTTCAAACCAATCGCTCTCCGAGAAACGCGCGGAAAGCATCAAAGCAGAAATTGTGAAGCGCGGTATTGCCGCTGACCGGATGGAAACCAGGGGATTCGGTGCTTCGGTACCTGTTGCCGATAACAAAACCGCCGAAGGCCGCACACAGAACCGACGGGTTACGATCAAGAAACTTTAATCCAGAGATAACCGGTAATTGAACCCCAGGGTAAACATGCGCTGGGTTTTCGTACCT
>CAZKCK010000386.1:0-3203 GCA_964550695.1 uncultured Bacteroidales bacterium
AAATTGCTGTAAGACCGGATGTTATAGTATTATTTGAAACATTCAGATTTTGCTGATAGTTGGCATAAATTCCCGCCGGGCTATACGAATTGCCATAATCCGAAATGGAATTCCCGCCATCCACACCTATTTCATTGTTCTGGTCGTAAAGAGTATATGGACTTGGAGCGCTGTACCCGTTAAGAGAAATCCCCGTATTTGCACTTATGATGGTATTGTTGTAAAATTTACAGTTGTTATGTGCATCAGTGGTTGAGGTTATGGTAAGTGCATTTGTACTCGTATATATATGATTACCGGTATATATCCCTACAGCGTAGCTGTTTGTTTTATTGAGTGTTATTTTACAGTTTCTGATAATTACATTCTGACAGCCATCAAATGGAGCTGTATTACTTTTCTTTAGCAGTGAATACCCAAATTCAAGGCTATTATCAAATGCCTGAACATCAATGCCATCTATGGTAACATAATCTGTTCCGGCAATTGTGATTCCTGCATTTGTGTTTTCACCCCATCCACCTGTTCCTGCACTTATTACCGGATTTACAACCCCTCCTGCAACTTTTTGAAATACAATTGGTGAAGATGCACTTCCGGTATTTGTATTCACAATGATGGGTGTAGTACTCAAATTTATGTTCTCTAAATATCCGGAAGCAATGTTAAAGGTTACCCCCGGACTTGTAACTCCATTTGTGTTTAATGCAATCACTGCCAATCTGATTGAGGCATAATCGCCTGGAATGGTTTTGGTTCCGCTTAAAGGTTGTGCAACAAGACTCCCGATTCCAAAGAGTGCAATAGCTGTAATGATACAGTACAGTTTCATAGTTACGTAAATCTGATTATTTTTTGGCCAAAATTGACTTTTGCAAAATTATACCCATCAACCTGAATGCACTAAAAGCCATGTTGCAAAGGTTAACACTATTGTTGCATTCCGTTTAAAGAATGAATAATCAGTAGTTTAATGTTTGGTCAGGAGTTACTTATGATTGATTTCTCTTTTGTTCTGACACAAACTCTGATGGAGTGAGTTGGTAAATTTCCTTAAAGGATTTAGAAAAGTAAGAAAGGTTGTTGAACCCCACCTGATACATTATTTCAGAGATATTTCCAGCTTTTTGTTCCATTAATTGAGCTGCTCTTTTAACCTTAATAATTTTTATAAAGCCGGTGGTTGATTGCCCGGTAAGTGCGGTAATCTTACGGTGAAGCTGGCTTCGGCTGATTCCGATCGCTGTTGAGAGCATATCCATATCAAGGTCAGGGTTGCTCATGTGCTTTTCGATGACATTGATAAGTTTTTGTATAAATACTGATTCTGAAGAAGCCACACTTATGGCAGCCGGTTCAAGTTTAAGCTCATTGCTGAAAAGTTCTTTTAAATAGGCTCTTTGCCTGATCAGACTTGCAATACGGGCCAGAAGTTCATTAACATGGAATGGCTTTGTTATGTAATCCTCAGCACCAGTTTCAAGGCCTTCAATTTTTTGGCTGGTTGACGATAAAGCTGTGAGCATGATGACCGGGATGGGTTTTGTGCCGGGATCAGATTTTAAATTGAGGCAAAACTCAACACCATCCATAGGCTCCATCATAATATCGGTTACAATTACATCAGGTTTTTTTGATTGTGCAGCGGTTAATCCTTCAGTCCCGTCTTTTGCTTCATAAACATGATATTGGTCAGCAAGTATTTCCTTTAAATACAAACGCATATCCATGTTGTCATCAACAATTAAAATGGTATGTGATTTTTGTTGATATGTGTTTTTCTGTTCATTTAGGGTTTCAGTCACACCGGGGTTATCATCTTGATCCTCTGCAAATATATGCCCGGTAAAATCTGCCGGCCTGTAAGGCTGAGTTTCGTTCATTTCTTCAACCGAATAAACTTTAGAATCAAGTGGCAACTGAACAATGAAATTGCTGCCGGCATCGGGGTTGCTGATTAGTTTAATATGCCCCTTGTGGAGGTTTACCAATTCTTTGACCAATGCCAGACCAATACCATATCCTGACGGGTGTTCGGAATTGTAGTTTTTGACCTGATAAAACCGGTCGAAAACAATGCTTTGTTTCTCAAGCGGAATTCCTATACCGTTATCAGTCACCTGAATATGAAGCCAATTTTCTGGTTGCGTTAAATTGTCCGTTTGCTTATTATTTTTCTCGGTAAATGTATCTATAGCAACCACTACTTTACCTCCCTTTGGAGTGTATTTAATAGCGTTTGAAATCAGGTTCCCCATAACTTTTTCAATAATATCGATATCAAAATAACAGTCGGGGAGGCTTTCCGGAATGCGGCATTCTAAAGTGATGTTGTTTTGGTTGGCTTGTAACTGAAACGAACCCGAGATTGAATTAATGAGCAAAGCGATATTACCTTTGGTGAGTCGTAACTTTTGCGATCCGCTGTCAATTTTTGTAAATTCAAGTAACTGCTCATCAAGGGTTAACATGCGTCTTGCATTCCGGTATATCAATTGCAGCAAAGGCTTTTCTTTTTCTGTTGCAGTTTCAAGCAATTTCTCGGCAGGGCCAAGCATTAGTGTAAGTGGTGTGCGGAATTCATGTGATAAATTTGCAAAGAAAGCTGATTTGATGTCATTGATTTCCTTTAGTTTGGCCTGTATTTTTCTGGAGTTTTTTGATTGCTGATGTAAAAAGATAACCAAAACAACTACAATTAAAAATAATCCAATGAATAAGAAAACGTATCCCCTTATGCGCTGCAACCTGATTTCCTGCACTGATGCATTAATTTTCAGGGCTTTAATCTGGTTGTCTTTCTGCACAGTTTCGTAACTGGCCTGTATCTCACCAATTTCTTTTACATTATTTTCTTTTGTCAGGCTGTCACTGAATTGTTTATACAGCAACAAGTATTTATATGCAAGCTGATGATTGCTTTCGGCAGCATATGATTCAGAGAGCACGCGACCGGCTTCTTTCTGCAGCATGAGATCTTTAATGGCTGCCGCAATATCCAGTCCTTTAAGCGTATAGCTTATCGCCTGTTTGTTATTCCTGGCTTTCTGATAATCATATCCCAGATTAATATAACACATGGCTATATCATAATCGCTTTTGAAGTCGACTGCATGATTCAGTGCTTTTTGGTGAAAATCAATAGCTTTACTTGTTTCTCCCAAATTCATGCAAATTACGCCAAGATTATTCAGGCATTTCTG
>CAZKCK010000387.1:0-3181 GCA_964550695.1 uncultured Bacteroidales bacterium
ACGGTTTCGGCTATTTCGCCTGGTTTGGCTTCGATGTGTAAACCCATGTAGAAGATGTATGAAGTAAAAAATCAAAAAGCAAATAACAAAAAACAAATGACAAATAACAAAAAGCAAATAACAAAAAACAAACAGCAAAAAGCAAATGACAAAAAACAAACAGCAAATAACAAAAAACAAATAACAAAAATCAAATGACAAAAAACAAAGCAATGTATGAAGTAATTTATGAATAATTAAAATTTTTATCCTGAGCTTGCCGAAGGATCATAATTAACAATTCACAGCAGTGCAAATATCCGTTTTTTCAAATCAATATGCAATACCTGAAATTTTATTTCCTGCTTCTAATCCATTCGCGGGCATTTACAAAAGCAAGCATCCAGGGAGTTATTTCATCAGATGGCCTCTCTTTGTCATACCATGGCCATTGCCAGGGCTTGAAAGATCGTTCCAGATGCGGCATGATGGCCAGATGACGGCCATTGGCTGAAACCAATGCGGCTACATCATAATCGGATCCGTTGGGATTGGCCGGATATGTTGAATACGAATACTTTGCAGCTATATGATATCTTTCTTCTGACAAAGGCAGACTGAATTTACCTTCGCCATGGGCCACAAATACACCCAGTCGGCTGCCAGCCAGTGAGTGTAACATGACGGATTCGTTTTCAGGAATATCCACCGTCAGGAATCCCGATTCGAATTTATGTGAGGCATTGTGAAGCATCACCGGATGTACTTCATGTTCAGGATAAATGAGGTTCAATTCAATCATCAGCTGGCATCCGTTGCATACCCCCAGACTGAGCGTATCACTGCGCTGATAGAAACGTGCCAGTGTTTCATTGGCCACTTCGTTGTATTTGAATGCACCTGCCCATCCTTTGGCAGAGCCAAGCACATCTGAATTCGAAAATCCCCCAACAAATACTATCAGACTGATATCGTCCAGCGTTTCACGGCCGGTCATCAGGTCGGTCATGTGCACGTCCTTTACATCAAAACCGGCAAGGTAAAGCATGTATGCCATCTCACGGTCGCCGTTCACACCTTTCTCACGGATGATGGCTGCCCTGATTCCGGTTCTTGTATTGCCGGCAGTCCGAAGGCCGAGGTCCTTTCCCTGACCTGTAAAGCCCTGAGGAAACCTGTAATTCAGTTCATGCTGCGTATAGTTTTCAAACCTTTCAAAGGCCAGCTTTTCACCACACTGTTTGCGGTCGAGCTGGTAAGAGCTTCTGAACCAGTCAGTGCGAAGCGATGGAATATCAAAACTATACTTTGTATGGTTGTTCAGGATGTTTAAGGATATACCGGCAACCGGCGTACCTATGGTATAGCTCTTCACACCGGCTTCATCGAACATGTTCTGAACCTTTTCGGGTTCTGCCGTTTCAAGCAGCACAGCGGGTTTTTCAGAAAACAGCAATCTGAAGATATCCTCTTCCGGAAGTTCGGTCAGGTTGACGTCCAATCCAAGGTTGTTGTGGCTGAATGTCATCTCGAGGAGTGTAGTAATCAAACCTCCGGCACTCACGTCGTGACCCGACAAAATCAATCCCTTCTGAATGGCCTTTTGCACAGTATCGAAAGCAGCAACAAAATAAGCAGGATCATTTACCGAAGGTGTTTCGTTGCCGATGCGGTTGATGGACTGGGCAAAAGACGAACCTCCGAGCGCAAACGGGCAATCGGAAAAATCGACATACATCAGCACGGTGTCCAAACGGCCTGACAGGGCTGTTGTAACTACAAGCGTCACATCGCTCACACCGCCAACTGCTGATACAATGACTGTTCCCGGAGAATACACCACTTTTCCACCGGGATATTTCTGTGTCATGGATAAAGAATCCTTGCCTGTGGGAATATTGATGCCCAGAGCCACTGCAAAATCGCTCATGGCTTCAACAGCCTCATACAGGCGTGCATCTTCGCCGGCATTGCGGCAGGGCCACATCCAGTTGGCACTCAGCGAAACACCTTTCAAGCCATGTTCAAGCGGAGCCCACACCAGATTGGTGAGTGCTTCGGCTACCGAAAGTACCGAACCTGCTTTTGCATCAGCAAGACCACTTACAGGGGCATGACCGATAGAGGTGGCAATTCCAGTGCGGCCTGTGTAATCAAGTGCCACAACACCCGCATTGTTCAGCGGAAGTTGCAGGGGGCCTGCACATTGCTGCATGGCCACACGTCCGGTAACCGAACGGTCAACCTTATTGGTAAGCCAGTCCTTGCAGGCCACGGCTTCAAGCTGAAGTACCTTGCGCAGACTATCGTATATATTTAATGTATGCCAACTGATTTCCTCAAAAACCGGTACCAATGTTTGATCTGTCATAATGGTACGGGGTGGTTTGCCAAAGAAATCACCAAGTTGCAAATCGATAGGCTGCTGATGGTGGGCAGTGCTTTCAAACAAGAGGCGGTTGTCGCCGGTGATTTCGCCCGCAATGTATATGGGAGCACGTTCACGTTCAGCCACCTGCCTGAGCAAATCCACATCCTTTTCCCTGATCACCAGCCCCATGCGTTCCTGCGATTCGTTGCCAATGATTTCCTTCATCGAAAGCGTGGGGTCGCCCACGGGCAGGTTATCAACATGGATAATGCCCCCTGTGGCTTCCACCAGTTCCGAGAGGCAGTTCAGGTGACCACCGGCACCATGGTCATGTATTGAGACTACCGGATTGCTGCCCGACTCCACCATGGCCCTGATGGCATTCGACACGCGTTTCTGCATCTCGGGATTGGCACGCTGCACTGCATTCAGTTCGATGGAATTGCCGTATTCACCGGTTGCAACCGATGAAACTGCACCACCGCCCATACCTATGCGGTAGTTGTCGCCGCCCAGCACCACTATCACATCTCCGGGTTCGGGAATCTCTTTCTGACTGTCGGTCATTTTACCATAACCAACACCGCCGGCCAGCATCACCACTTTGTCATAACCCCAGGTCTTGCCGGCTTCGGTATGTTCAAAAGTAAGCAGGCTGCCACATATGAGCGGCTGACCGAATTTATTTCCAAAGTCACTGGCACCGTTGGAAGCCTTGATCAGAATTTCCTCAGGCGTCTGGTACAACCATTTGCGGGGTGTTGTGGCATCTTCCCAGGAGCGGTCAGGCTCAGAGCGCGGATACGATGTCATGTAAACGGCGGTACCGGC
>CAZKCK010000388.1:0-3158 GCA_964550695.1 uncultured Bacteroidales bacterium
AAGGTGTGCTTTAAATCTTTACGAAATAGTATTTTGTTCAGCTTCATTATATTTTCCTTCCGCCTCATAATGCTTAGGGGATGCCCCTGTGTGTTTTTTGAACTCGTTTGAAAAGAAATGCGGGTCTGCATATCCAACCATATAAGCAACATTTTTGATGGGGTATATTTTTTTCTCAAGTAACTCGCAGGCCTTTTGCATCCTTAATGCGATTATGTATTTACTTATAGGTGTTCCGACAATCTCCTTGAATATACGCGAAAGATAACTGGAATTAATACTGAGATGATTTCCGATTTTCTTTAGACTCAATTCGCTGTCTGAATAGTTGTTTTCGATATACTTTATAGCAAGACTTATATGAACGTCCCTTCTGGAACTGTCAATGCCAATCATCGGATTTCTTTCGTTTATCAGCTGTGCAAAGAGCTTATAAAGGTGCGAAAGAGAATTCAGTTCAAGTGACACCTCGTTATCAGGGCATTTAAGCATTTCCTTTAAACTGTTTTCAATATTGGGATCAATGCACTTATATATAGGATTATCGATGGAAAAAAGAGATTTTGTGCAGTAATCCTTGGCTTTTGAGCCGTTCAACTCAATCCAGATGTACTCCCAAGGGTCGTCTGAATCCTGGATATAGTAAAATTCGCTGTTGGGGAAAATACAGAAAATATCATTTTCTCCGAGAGAATGCGTAGCGCCATTGTATACAAAAGTACCTTTTCCTCCTATGATATAGTGCAGTAGAAAATGAGGCTTTTTAATAGGACCGATCGGCTCCTTGTTTTTCCTGCATTTCTCGTGACCAAAAGCTAGAATAAACAAATCATCATTGCTTCTGTTGTTTATATAATGAAAATAGATATCGGTTTTCAGGTGATTGCTTTCCAATTTTAAATCCTTTCGCAAATCATTCATCTATCTTTCACTCTAGATGCCTATTTATCTGTTTTTGCTTATATAGCTGAATATCTATCTATATTATACAATTTAAATATAAAAATACTACACAGAAACAGTAAAAGGTATAAAAATTACACCTTTGTGTAAATATTTTATATTGTTATTGAGGGTCAAAGGAATATAATTAAAACATAATTGATTAAATTCATTCTATATTTTTATGCAAAGTGAACACAAAAGGAGTAATTTAGTGGAAAAAAGCATCAAACTTCCAAAACTATTGAAAAGAAAAAGCAACCGTTTTCAGATAGCCGGAAGAAAATGGTACAAAAACTGGCAGTTATATGTACTTCTTGCCCCTTCACTTATATATCTGGCCGTGTTTGCCTATACACCGATGTATGGAGTTATCATTGCATTCAAGGACTATAACTCGTTTGATGGGATTTTCGGCAGCCAATGGGTTGGTTTTGAAAATTTCCGCAGATTTTTTGATAATTATTTATTTTGGGAATTAATCAAGAATACTTTGAGCATAAGTTTTTTCTCGATAGTTGTTAATACCCCGCTGCCCATAATTCTCGCTCTCCTTATAAACGAAGTTAGAAACAAGCATTTCAGAAGTGGTGTTCAGATGATATCATACGCCCCATACTTTGTTTCTGTTGTTGTGGCAGTTGGTATGACATTTAGTTTTTTGAACCCCGAGAGAGGCGTCATCAATGAGATGATAAAGTTCTTTGGTGGACAATCCATAGCGTTTATGGAAAGTCCGGGGCTGTTTTTACCTATTTATATCACAACCGGAGTCTGGCAGGGACTTGGATGGTGGTCAATTATTTATGTTGGAACACTGGCTAATGTTGACCCGTGCCTGCACGAAGCTGCAACAATAGACGGTGCGGGCAGATTTAAAAGAATGTGGCATATCAATATACCGGCGATCATTCCGATAGCTACAATAATGCTGATCCTTTCAATAGGCAGTCTGCTCAGCGTGGGATTCGAGAAGGTTTATCTGATGCAGACACAGCTTAACCTGCCTGCGTCCACAGTTATTCCAACTTATGTTTATGAGGTTTCGCTTAAATCAAATCTGAAGGACTTCAGTTTTGGTACAGCGGTTGGCCTATTTAATACATTTATTAATTTGATTTTGCTCATATCGGCCAATTTAATATCAAAGAAAGTCGATGGTGAATCACTATGGTAAGAGGGTGCTTGTATGAGAAATAAAGGTGATTTGAAAAGCAGCATGATAATCTACATAATTCTGGGTGTTTTTACATTGATAATGGCTTATCCTCTATTATATGTTATTTCATGTTCATTGAGCGATCCGGCTGAAGTTTATGCAGGTAATGTCATCCTTTTCCCCAGAGGACTTTCGTTTGCTTCTTTTCTGAAGGTGTTTCAGAATAAAAATATCCTAACAGGATACAGGAATACCATAGTTTATACGGTAGTAGGAACACTGATCAGCATGGTTTTGAGTTTTACCGCTGCATATCCGCTTTCAAGAAGAGACATGGCCGGCCGTGGATTTTTCATGACAATATTTGTTATTACAATGTTTTTTTCAGGCGGACTTATTCCGTTGTACCTGGTGGTCAATAATTTGAACCTGGTCGATAGTATATGGGGATTTATACTTCCCGGATGCCTTGGGGTATGGAACGTTATTGTAATAAGGACCTATATGAGCTCATCAATACCTTATGAATTGCAGGAATCAGCCATGATGGACGGCGCTGGGGGATTTACACTGTTCTTCAGAATAATTATTCCGCTCTGCAAGCCAATCCTGGCAGTCATGATGCTGTTCTACATAGTCGGATACTGGAACTCCTACTTTAATGCCTTGATTTTCATATCCGATGAACAGAAATTTCCTCTCCAGATGATACTTAGAAATATACTTATAGAGCAGGACATATCCAAGATGGTTGGA
Organism: uncultured Bacteroidales bacterium; assembly: GCA_964550695.1. Classification (GTDB taxonomy): domain Bacteria; phylum Bacteroidota; class Bacteroidia; order Bacteroidales; family TTA-H9; genus CAZKCK01. Next base: position 2,858 of record CAZKCK010000388.1, read on the forward strand.
GGTGGCGGCGGAGGATCGCAGGAGACACTTTTCCAGCAGGCGATGCTTTCCGAGTCAATTAAATATTCGTCAATCATTGTTTCAACTGTACCGATTTTATGTATATACCCCTTTATAGCCAAGTATTTTGAAAAAGGACTGCTGGTCGGAAGCTTGAAAGGTTAAGAAGTGGAAATTCGGCCCAGCCAAAATAGTAACCTAACCCTTGAAAAGATTTACAAAGGAGAAAATGTTATGAACAAGAAAATGAAAATCCTATCATTATTACTGGCAGTGGCCCTTTTGTCAGCAACGATGACCG
>CAZKCK010000389.1:0-3148 GCA_964550695.1 uncultured Bacteroidales bacterium
CCCATACCCAGTTGATTTTCTTCAAGAAAATTCTTCACCAGTTCGTCAAGTTCACTTACATTAAATGGCTCACAGGATTCCAGCTTTAAAGCCAATTGCTGCATAATTCCGGGGGTTTCGGGTTTCCACCGCTTTTTTATTACATCTGCATCATATTCCTGCGGAGCCATAAAAAAGAACCAGCTTTGTTCCCAGAGTTCCTTCACAAAGTTCACCCGATCCTTCACCAGACCCACAATGTTGGCAACATTCTGAATTTCAGCACTGCAGCCGTGTTCACCCAGCACAGGCATAAATAATGCAGCAATTTCCGCATTGTCAAGCATCCGAAGATACTGATGATTGAACCATTTTGCCTTTTCAGCATCGAATTTTGAACCTGACTTCCCTACACGTTCCAGCGAGAATGCGTTAATCAGTTCATCCATAGTGAAAATCTCCTGTTCGGTACCCGGATTCCAGCCCAGCAGTGCAAGCATATTTACAAAAGCATGGGGGATGTATCCCGCCTCACGGTATCCTGACGAAACTTCCCCCGATTTGGGGTCAGTCCAGCGGAGTGGAAAAACCGGAAAACCAAGCCTGTCACCATCCCGCTTGCTCAGTTTGCCGTTACCATCAGGCTTCAGCAGCAGGGGTAAATGGGCAAATTCCGGAGCCTGCCAACCAAAAAACCTGTACAATAATATATGCAGCGGTGCCGAAGGCAGCCATTCTTCTCCCCTGATTACATGCGTAATTTCCATCAGATGATCATCAACAATGTTGGCCAGATGATAAGTCGGCATTCCGTCAGATTTAAACAAAACCTTGTCATCCAGTGTATTTGATTCAACATGAACCTCACCGCGAATGATGTCGTTCACCAGTACCTTTTCATTAGCGGGTATCAACGCCCTGATTACATAATGTGCACCTGAACCGATTAATTCCTGTACTTCGGTCTCTGATAATGTGAGACTGTTGCGCAATCCGATGCGTGTGGAAGAATCATACTGGAAATTTGGTTTATTTAACCGCTGCGCTTCAAGTTCTTCAGGTGTATCAAATGCATAATAGGCATGACCTTTTGCAATCAGTTCATCGGCATACTGATGGTAGATTTCCTTACGATCACTCTGGCGGTATGGACCAAACGGGCCACCCACATGCACCCCTTCATCAAACTGAATCCCGCACCATGCAAGCGATTCAATAATATATTCCTCAGCACCCGGAACAAACCTTCCCTGATCGGTATCTTCAATCCTGAGAATCATTTTGCCACCCTGACGGCGGGCAAACAGATAATTATACAATGCGGTGCGTACGCCACCAATGTGCAGTGGTCCTGTGGGACTTGGTGCAAACCTTACCCTGACTTTCCGGCCTTCCATAGTTTAGATTTTTGATGTTGCAAAACTACGAAACAAAGCGGTTCGGACTGAAATGGTTTTGTCATGGCTTTAAGTTGAATGCTAAAATTCGTCTTTTGGTGAATATAATCACCAAAAAAGCGTCTTTTTGGTGATTATATTCACTATATTTGCGAAAATTTTCTATAATATGATTACAAGATCCCTTCAATCAGTTATTAATGAAAAACTTAACAAAGGTAAAGCTATCATTGTGCTTGGCCCCCGTCAGACTGGTAAAACGACCCTTCTAAAACTTATCGCAAAAGAAGCTGATCAGGATTTCCTTTATATTAACTGTGATGATTTTGTGGAGCGATCCAAACTGGAGAACGCCAATACTGAAGGCATTGCCCAGATACTTGGTGCATATAAACTTGTAATTATTGATGAAGCTCAACGTGTTAAAGATATAGGACTGTGTCTCAAGCTTATAACTGACAGGTTTTTAGATGTCCAACTTTTGGCAAGTGGTAGTTCATCTCTGGATTTAGCCAGTGAAATAAATGAACCACTGACCGGACGTAAATGGGAATATATGTTATATCCTGTATCATGGAAAGAATTTGAAGCGAGTGCTGGCTTATTAAATGCTGAAAAACAATTTGAAACAAGGTTGATCTATGGAATGTATCCTGATGTTATCAACAACGTTGGAAATGAAAAAGAAGTGTTACAATCCCTTGCTTCAAGTTACTTATACAAAGACCTTCTGGCAATTGAAGGAATCAGAAAACCTGAATTAATAGAAAAGCTGCTGATGGCTTTAGCCTGGCAACTCGGCAATGAAGTGTCATACAATGAATTGTCGAACCTCTTAGGATTTGACAAAAACACGATAAGTAAATATATTAATCTGTTAAAAAAAGCATTTATCATTTTCGAACTTAGTTCACTTAGCCGAAATCACCGTAAGGAAATCAATTCCGGCCGAAAAATCTATTTTTTTGACAATGGGATCAGAAACTCGATAATAAACAATTTTAATCCATTAAGTTCCAGAAATGACAATGGCGCTTTGTGGGAAAACTTCTGTATCAGCGAACGTATTAAACATACACATTACAACAAAATTTTCTGCAACCGGTATTTCTGGAGAACAAAAGATCAGCAGGAAATAGATTATATTGAAGAAAAAAACGGCATTTTTACAGCGCTTGAATTTAAATGGAGTTATAAAGCTAATTGGAAACCATCATCAACATTTATAGCTTCGTATCCTGATTATGAAAGCAGATTGGTAACACCTCAAAATTTCCGGAGCGCCCTCTTTGAATAATTACAATTTCGGTCAGATTACAGAACAAAATCCGTATTTAACTGTTTATACCTTAACTTTGTACCGGTTCTTTGAAACTGCTTATCGAGAAAGGTGGAGGGATTAGGCCCTGCGAAACCTTGGCAACCTGTTGTAAACCAACAAGGTGCCAATTCCTACCCTGCTTGGGGGAGATAAGACAATTGTGGTTATTCATCTTATAATCCAATACAACTTCTTCTTCTGTAATCCGGGGTACCAATCTATTTTCAAACCATTTTATCGACAGGCTTTTCAAAGGATTTATTCAATATCCTATGAAACGAACTATTTTTGACGAGATACAGCATCGTGTGCTGGTACTTGATGGCGCCATGGGCACCATGATACAGCGTTATGGCCTTACAGAAGAAGACTTCAGGGGAACGCAGTTTGCCGGCTTCCCTTATGACCTGAAAGGTAACAACGATTTGTTATGCCTTACCAGACCCGAAGT
>CAZKCK010000390.1:0-3133 GCA_964550695.1 uncultured Bacteroidales bacterium
AAAATCCTGATAATTAACCTGAAAGGGGCTGTAACTTGGTTATAGCCCCTTTTTTTTTGGATATTAGATTGCATGGTTATTGAAATATAAATTAACATGATTCATCTTCCTGAGGTTGATGTTCTGAGCGCCAAAGGATTATTGAACGGTTTGAAGTTTTTAATTTTTAAATTCAGGTTTAGTTTTAAAATAAAACTTTGTAAATAAAATTTGAAGGTTATTCATGATGAAAAAAATAATGAAATATTACGCAAATGTTTCATTTTTTTGTATATTTGATGCGAACAAAAGGATAGTATTGTATTTATTTGAAAATGAATGTAATGATACATAATGATTATTATAGATTGCGTGTAGTTCGTGCTATATTTATATAACTTTTAATCCAATTATTATTAACCAATTTTTATGCTATGAAACGTTTTTTAAAATTCACTCAGGTTTTCTTCCTGATTCTGATTTCGTATGCTGCAACAGCACAGCCTGTTACGCTGCTTACCGAAAGTTTTGAAAATGGAGGAAGTGTACCTACCGGATGGGCCGCAGAAATTGTGACCCCAAACTGTCCGATTATTTTTGCGGGATCAACGGTTCATCCAACAGGCTTCACACCATTTGACGGATCTTATCTCGTTAATTTCCAGTCATGGTCATTTAGCTCAGGCGTTACCCGCCTGAAAAGAACCACACCAATTTCAACAACCGGTAAAACTGCGGTAAAGGTTGATTTTGCATGGCTTACAAGTACAGCTTATGCAACATCGAACGATATGGTTGAAATTGAATATTCAACCAACGGAACTACCTGGCTGGTTGCCGGGCAGGTGTTACGTTATGATCCAGTACAGGCATGGGTGGTTAAAACAATAACCCTGCCAGTAGGTGCTGAAAATCAAGCTACTTTGTATGTTGCTTTTAAGTTTACTTCTGCTTATGGCAATGATTGCTATTTAGATCTGGCACACGTTACGGCTACCACAGGTGGCGGTGGCGGTGGCGGCGGTGGCGGTGGAAATACCACTCCCGTAACTGTTGTAATCGGAACAGGAACTGTTACTACCTCATATCCTTACACTACTTATTGGATGGACGGCCGTAGCCAGTTCTTAATTACCAAAGCTGAAATTACTGCTGCCGGAGGCTTTGCAGGTGAAATAGCCAATATGGAATTTAATATTCAGGCTGCTGCAACTCAGGTAATGAATGGATTTAATATCAGAATGCAAAATTACTCAGGGACTTCACTTACCGGATTTGTTGGTAGTGGCTGGACTACAGTATATAGCGGAACTGAACAGGTTACTGCTGTAGGCTGGAAGAACCGTCTGTTCACAAGTCCTTTTACCTGGGACGGCAATTCAAGCCTGCTTGTGGAAGTTTGCTATGATAATACATCATACACGTCATATTCATATGTTTATGCTACCGGAGGAAATACAGGGAAAGTGGCCTATCAGTATACTGACAATGCAGCAGGTTGTGCTCTGGCTTCTCCTGTAACTTCATCCGCCAACCGACCCAATATGAGGTTTGTAATTACACCGGTTGTTCCTGCTACAGTTCATGGGATTGTGACCAATGGAAATACAGGTGCCCCAATCATTGGAGCAATGGTAATGGTCGGAGATTCAATGACTTACTCTGTTGCCGGAGGAGTTTATTCGATGGCTGTCAGAGCTGGTACCAGCCAAACATATTCATGTTCAAAGCTTGGGTATGATATGGTTTCCGGAACAATGAATATTGCTGCAGGCGCCAATGTGACCCAGAATTTTGCACTATTGGAAAATACAGCTCCACCGGTTGCAGTTTTTGCAGAGCTTAATACTGCTTCAACTGCTGTAAATATTACATGGGGAGTACCTCAAAGTGGTTATGAAATTTTATACGATGATGGTATTTTTGAAAATATGACCGCCTGGAATGTTGCCGGAAATATCAATGCCCTGAAATTTACACCGATTAACTCATATCCTGTTCAGATTACCGGAGGTTCTGTAAATATTGGTGATGGCAGTTACCCAAGTGGTGCAAATCTGCAAGGTTTCAGCATTGGCGTTTATGATGACGATGGTGCCTTGGGATATCCGAACACTGAATTATTAACAGTTGATGTTACTCCTACACATTACGGATGGGTTTCATTCACATTCCCTACGCCTGTAACTATCAGCAGTGGTAATTTTTACCTTGGATTTATTCAGGGTGGCAATTATCCGAATTGTGTCGGAATTGCAATTGACGAAAGTAACCCGAGCATGCGCAGTTATTCCAGGAATGTTACAAACAGTGCTCCATGGGTTCCTGCAGGATACAATGATTTCATGATCCGTGCCACCTGTATTGGTGCTGGCGGACCACTTGATGTTGTAACTGCAGCCTACACCCCAATGTATATCGACAAAGCCCGCATTCAACGCACATCTGTGTTCCTGAAACAGCCTAAATTAGCCAGAGGCCTCGAGGGTGAAGCAATTTATAAACCTCTCAGTGTTCAGGCAGGATCGCCCAATTTCAATGCTTATGCAAATGCACCTACGTTTGGGGTGAATACACTTGCTGCATTCCCGGGTGCTGTTGATATTTGCACTGACCCCGTTTATTCAGGGCCAATTATTGGTAAAGTGCCTGAAATGAATCCTTCTGATGGAATCCTCTTCAACAACGGACCTCTGGTAACAAGCGTTGGAACCGGACCCGGAGGTACAGATGAAAGCGTTATTACAACAGGTACAAATACCAACGGATATAATTTTAACAGTGTAGCACCTTATACCGTGGCTGATGACTTTACGGTAACCGGTTCTGTTCCATGGTCAATTTCTTCGGTTGAATTGTTTGGATATCAGACCGGCTCCACTACTACCTCAACATTTACAGGAGGTTATGTAAGAATTTATAACGGAAATCCGAGTACAGGAGGCACCGTGATCTGGGGTGATATGACTACGAACAGAATGTCGAGTACTTCATTCGCTAATTTCTACAGGGTAAGTGCTCCCGGTGGAACCCAGACTACCAGACCGTGTATGAAGATAGTTCTCTCAACTCCCGGACTTACATTAGATCCCGGATCATACTGGATTGAGTATGCTGCATCAGGAAGCCTTGCTTCAGGTCCATGGGTACCCCC
>CAZKCK010000391.1:0-3124 GCA_964550695.1 uncultured Bacteroidales bacterium
TTTATTTTTGTGACAATTACTCAGCTAAAATCAGGGTTAACGCTATTGCCCCAGGCTTTTTTGTTACGGAACAAAACAAATATTTGCTATTTGAAGAATCTGGTAATCTTACACAGAGAGGGAAAGATATTCTCTGTCAGGTACCTCAGAAACGTTTTGGTGACCCCCATGAATTGGCAGCAGCTGTTGTATGGCTTCTAAGTGATTCATCCAGTTTTGTGACAGGATCGGTCATCACACTGGACGGTGGATTTGATGCATACTCCGGGGTGTAAAGTAATATTTGAAATTATTTTTCAGGATGGATTATCTGCTTTCCAACAAAAAATTGCCTGCGTGGCCATCGAACAGGACTAAACATTCCTGTCTGCCCCGTTTATTTGATATGAACTGATATAAAGATATGAACCAAGAGTATAAATAATAAAAATTTAAAGGAAGATGGCTGTAGAATTCATTATGCCGAAACAAGGACAGTCTGTTGAGAATTGTATACTAACAGTTTGGTATAAAAATGTCGGTGAAAAAATTAGTAAAGGGGAATTGTTATTTGCCTATGAAACGGATAAAGCCGCCTTTGAAGAAGAAGCAACAACTGATGGGATAATTCTTGCCCAATATTATAAAGCAGGAGATGAGGTTCCGGTTCTTGCTACTGTTGGAGTGATCGGATCGGAGGGTGAAGAACTCACCGCAAGCATTATTGAAAATCCGAAGAATAACGAATTGTTTGAACCGGAGATCCGGACAGGAGGGGCAGATAAGGGTAATAATATTCACCCAGACAGCGGGAAGATTTTCATATCACCAAGAGCAAGAAATCTTGCAAAAATGAAAGGGATCCTGATTGATGGTATTGTTGGTAGCGGACCGCAAGGAAGGGTAGTTGAAAGAGATATTATTGATGAGGACAAAAAAGGAAATGCATTGACACCTCTTTTAATGGAAAGTGAGAAGCTTGATGGGCTTGAATTACCCGATAAAGGGAAATCTCTTTACGAAAAGATTACATCAAATGACCTTAAAATCCCTAGAAATGACTCTCCGGAAACAAGTTCTGCAAAATATTCGGACATAAAAGTGAGTAATGTGCGAAAGATTATAGCCAGTGCAATGTATCGGTCACTGCAAAACTCCGCACAGCTTACACACCATATGAGTGCCAATGCTTCAAGGATGCTCCAGGTCAGAAAAGAGGTAAAAAGCAGATTGAAAAATGGATATGGATATAATATCACACTGAACGATATGGTATGTTATTCAGTTGTTCAGGCCCTAAAAAAATTTCCTGATGCAAATGCTCACTTCCTGGATGATAAGATTAGAAGGTATAACAAGGTGAACCTTGGGGTGGCAGTGGATACGGAGAGGGGATTAATGGTCCCCACACTTGTCGATGCTGACGATCTGAGTCTTCCAGGACTTTCCTCGAGATTAAAATATCTTGCAGATTGTTCCAGGACAGGAAGTATTTCTCCCGATCTCATTCTCCCGGAGTCAGCATCTTTTACAGTTTCCAACCTTGGAAACTATGGGGTTGAATTTTTCACACCGATAATTAACCTCCCTCAGGTTGCAATCCTTGGTGTCAATGCAGTTAGTTTAAGGCCGGCAGAAATGGATGATGGTATTATTGGATTCCTTCCATTTATAGGTCTTTCCCTGACCTATGACCACAGAGCTATTGACGGAGGACCTGCAACTCTTTTTCTAAGAGAAATCAAAAATGAAATCGAAAAACTGTCAATAAATCTCTTATAGCCATGCAATATAAATATAAGCAATTACTTAGTTGCTGTTTAATAACAAGTTAAAAGCATTATGAAACGAACATGTTGCTTCACAATATCCAAGAGAATGATAATAATTTCATCATCATGGAGTTCCATACTACCTTTAAAAAACAAATTATTATAATATGAAAAAGGAAATAATACAACAACCACTGTCCAGGATAAACTGGCAAAGTGAAATTTCGGATTTAAAAGGAATCGATGCACAATTAATGTCAAGAATGCTTTTTGATATTAGTGTGATTTCCAATTTTGAATCAGCTATCCTTGCGCTGAAGAACGATAATTGTGTTTGGGGACCGGTGCATACCAGCTTAGGTCAGGAGGCTATTGCTGCCGGTACTGTTGCAGCGTTAAGTCCATCCGATAAGTTTTTTGGAACGCACCGTTCGCACCACCAGTTTCTGTCGAAAGCACTTCAATTTGCAGTTGCTAATGAGTGGAACCCCGCTTCGCAGGTTGTCCCTTTGGAAGCAAAGACAGTTGTCAGGCGTACACTCGCCGAGATCATGGGATTATCGGATGGATTTTGCGGGGGTAGGGGTGGATCGATGCACCTTAGGTGGAAGGAGGCCGGATTCTTCGGATCGAACGCCATTGTTGCGGGGGGAATTCCTTTGGCAACAGGAGCAGCTTTTGCCGAAAAATTCAAGCAGACCGGTAATATTGTTGTCGCCTTTTTTGGTGATGGAGCCATTAACCAAGGAGCCTTTCATGAGGCATGTAACCTAGCCGGACTTTGGAAACTTCCTGTCTTATTTTTCCTGGAGAACAATGAATATGCCGTTGCAACTTCCGTTAATGATTCTTGTTCCATCAGTGATTTATCAGTCCGCGCAACTTCCTATGGTATGGATGCCCATGTTGTACATGGACATGACATCGTTGGTATATATGAATTGGTAAAAGAGGTATCCAAAGGTCTCCGTGCCGGAGGTAAGCCCTGCTTAATAGAGGCTAAATGCTACAGGCGTTATCACCATGCAGGTGACCTGCTAGGTAGTTCCTTTAAATACCGGAGCAGGGAAGAAGAGGAGCATTTTATGAAAATAGAGGTGGTCTCCCGTTTCCCGGAACTACTGCTTGATAAAAAGATCCTTAATAAAAAAGAAATCGCTCATGTGATAGACCAAGCCGCCGAAGTGGTCGAAGAGGCAGTTGATTTTTACACCATCAAAGGGAAACCCCGTGTAGTAAAGACTGGCTATTATCCCACTCCATCCTCTGCAGCCATTGGCACACGCAGCGATGGCAACGAACTTAAAGATATCGTTTACTCCGAAAGGAAAGATTTTTCTGAATTCGAAGATATTAGATTTTCCGATTCCATT
>CAZKCK010000392.1:0-3096 GCA_964550695.1 uncultured Bacteroidales bacterium
CCTGACAGATCTTTAAATTGAAAATGAACGGAATGTTCGCCAATGGGCAGGTTCCCAACATAAAGGTCTTGAGCCATCTGATAAGGATTCACCGGGATTGGTAAGTTTAACGTGACCATTGATGAATCAGCGAGATCAAACCAATAACGGTAAACATCTAATTTATACGCAATTCCACTGGGATTAGAAAATCTTTGGAAAAATTGACTTTGAACACTGCTCCATAAATTCCGGTCATCTTTAAACCGGATATGAAACAGATGCATGCCATCTGCCAGAGAGGCGGTTGAAATGTTGTTTATCAATTCAACTCCGGTTTGTGGCGCCAAAGATTGTGTAACTTTCCCTGCATAATCATTATCGTACCAATACTCGTATGCAACAATATTTTTGTTTGATGAAGTTCCTGTCGGAATTTTATGGAAAAACTGACTCATTGCACTGCTCCAGCCATTTTGGTTGTCTTTGAAGCGGATGTTGAATGAATGCAACCCGTCGGCCAGTGAAATGGCGGGGATACCGGCAATGACCTGCGTTCCTCTTTGGGGTGTCACCGGTTGAGAAACTCTCCCTGCGTAATTGTTATCGTACCAGTATTCATAGGCAACGATGTTTTTGTTTGATGAAGATCCTGCCGGAGTTTTATGGAAAAACTGACTCAGTGTGGTGCTCCATGCGTTTTGGTCGTCTTTGAAGCGGATGTTGAATGAATGCAACCCATCGTCAAGGGAAATGGCAGGGATACCGTCAATGACCTGCGTTCCACTTTGAGGTGTCACCGGTTGGGAAACTCTTCCTGCGTAATTGTTATCGTACCAGTATTCGTATGCAACAATATTTTTGTTTGATGAAGTTCCTGCCGGAATTTTACAAAAGAACTGGCAAACAGCAGTACTATATCTCGTACTATCATCCATGAAACGGATATGAAAAGAGTGCAGCCCCGCCGAAAGTCCGGTGGTCGGAATACCTGAAACAAGCTGTAGTGTTGATACAGGAATCACGCCAACCATCGACCTTGAAGCAAAATTATTATCAAACCAGTATTCATACCGGTTGATTTTATTTTGCGCAGGCACGGTAAGATTTATTGCAGCCAGGGCCACCAGAATAAGATAACATCGTTTCATCATCATGAACGGTTAATAATTCTGTGCAGCCACCTTAATATCGATATTCAGTTCACCGATGCTGTTGGTTACAGGCGCTATCGTTTTGGCCTGAATATGGGGATTGATGGGAACAGCGCCGTCCTTGTACGGGAAAACGCTTCCGTAAAGCCCTATTTGCGTGGCATCAGTTCCCATGTAGGTTGCAGGTGACTGTAAATGGTAGTTCTGTGTATATGAAAATCCATATGCATTAAAATTCACGAAAAATACAGTTGGGTTGATGTTAATCCAGTTGCCCGAACCGGTGTTGGATCCGATAGGGAATACCGGTGCGGTATTAAAAGCATTATTCTGAAAATCATTGGTATTGCAATTGCCCATGAGATTGGAAATGTCGAAGCAGGTGAAGATCAATGCATTATTTTGAAAGGAACAGTTGCTCATGGAATTGAGAGGGTTGCCGCTGCAATATTGTCCTATAAAAATATTGTTTTTAACCAGGGTGTTGCTGAAATGGAGCATCCTTCGGTTTAAGATGTTGTTGGCCACTAACACTCCCGTTGCGTAGCCACCATAAAAGTCACTCCCTATTACATTTTCCCTGATAACGATATTGTTTGAAGCAGTTACAGCTGAACCATTGTACGACAAATACAGAAGCGCAATGCTGCATCGCGAAAGGATAACGTTGTTAACCGTTTGGTTGGTTGCATCTGAACCAAAGGTAATATTGCCGGTCAGATACAGGCCCTGTATAAACGTATTGTCGGCCCCGGTTTTCAATGTAATGTCACCAACCAGGTATGTTGTTCCGGTCGCAAGTGTAGAATCGGGATAATGGCCGGCGCCGAAAATGGTTACGCTCTTGTCAATAATCCAGTTTCCTATCGTATAGCCTGCACCCGGAAAATAAATAGTATCACCCGTTTGCAGGTGCGCCTTAAGGCTGTCAATCTCAAAATAAACAGATGCAATCCCGTTATGCTGCAGCACGATACGTTTTTGAGCGAACAGGTTACTGTTGAAAGACAAAGCGATAATTGCGGCAAAAATCAGACATTTTTTTACGCATGCAATTGATTCGAAAGATAAATAAGTCGATGTTTTCATTTGCTTTATGATTTGGGCCAATTTTCCTAAATGTCAGCGAAGCACTTAATCGCATTAATATTACAACATTTATAATCAATTTCCTATATTTTTTTTCCTAAGCATAACAAAGGATTAGTTTTATAAGGGTTTTATATTTGGGACTCATGTGCATTCATTGTTGGGAATGATTTATTTTTACTCTTCCATAAGTTACATGATCAACAATCAAGATACTGCATATGGCTAAACAAAAATACCCGGTAATTTTCATCATCATCCTCTGTGCGGCGCTTTATGCCAATACCCTTTTCAATGGTTACGCCCTGGACGACCGGGCTGTGATGACTCAGAACAGCCTAACGCAGAAAGGACTAACCGGAATCGGCGATCTCGTTACGCACGACCATTTTTACGGGTACAACCATGCTGTGACCGGTCTGTACCGGCCGATACCGCTGGCAAGCCATGCCATCGAATTTGAAGTGGCCGGACTAAGCCCGTTTCTGGGTCACCTGGTGAACATGCTCCTCTATATCATGGCCTGTGTTGCACTCTTTTATGCATTGTCACATTGGTTTACGAACCGGAACCCGCTGCTTCCGCTGGTGGCCGTCATCCTGTTCGCGGTGCATCCGCTGCATACCGAAGTGGTGGCCAACATCAAGGGAAGGGATGAACTGTTCACCCTGATCTTCCTGTCATTTTCTGTCATCTTCTCATTCCGTTACATTCAAAGGTCATCGTGGTTGAATCTTGCACTCTCCCTTTTATTTTTCGCACTCGCGTTGTTCTCAAAAGAGAGCGCCATGACTTTTCTGGCGGTGATCCCGCTCAGCCTGTGGTTCTTCAGCCAGGCAAGCATGAAAAAGATCCTTTATGTTTTTGCAGGGAT
>CAZKCK010000393.1:0-3094 GCA_964550695.1 uncultured Bacteroidales bacterium
GAACGAAATCAAATACTTATTCATGGAGGTGCCGTGCATTTTTCAAAAGAGAACCTGACTGGCCTTAAGGAATATCCGGTTTACGGAGCAGTAGTTTTACCCAATCCTGATTGTACATGGAATGAGCCTGTAACAGACGCTTTTCTGACAGGTTTATCGCAGGAACATGGAATGATAACCGCGCCAATTGAATTTGTAAATACTTTAAAACCTGGGGATATGCTCGGCATCGTACCGGTTCATTCGTGCCTTACCGTAAGTTGCATGCAAAAATTTATTACCACCGGAGGGCAACAATGTACAATATTGCAGTAAATCAGCGTAAATTTGTACTAAGCGAAAAGAAAGTGCTATGCCGTTAAATACTCCGGAAAATGAACTCAATGCACTCATCAGGTTGCTTGACGAACCCGATGAAAATATTTTTGTGCAGATTGCCGACAGCATTTTTGCCTGGGGCACAGCGGCCCTGCCATTGCTGAAGCAAGAACTCACGAATAATTTCAACCCATTGGTTGAAGAGCGGCTCAACAACATCATTCAGCGTATACAGAATGAAAATCTTTACCTTGAACTTACCAACTGGGTGCATTTCGGATCGCACGACCTGCTCAAAGGCACCATTCTGCTGGCACGTTTTCATTACCCTGACCTGGATGAATTACGCATTACCCAAATGATAGGGCAACTCACACAGGATGTGTGGATTGAGATGCACGACACCATGCTTTCGCTTGATAAAATAAAAGTAATGAACCACATCCTGTTTGATGTTCATCACTTTACACCCAATCCAAAAGATGCTTTTGCCCTGCAGGATATGTTTATACAGCAGGTACTCGACGTAAAACGCGGAAATGCACTGACGCTCGGCATTATATATATTATTCTTGCACAGGGTTTAAAAATTCCGGTTTATGGTGTCGACCTTCCGCATCATTTTATTCTGGCCTGCCTGCGCAGCAATCCATCATCAGATTCCGGCCTGTTTGATGAACGTGACGTTTCCTTCTACCTGAATCCGTTTTACCGGGGGCAAATTTTTGTCAGCAAAGAAATAGACCGCTATCTGAGTGAGGTTAAACTCCCTGTAAAACAAGAGTACTATGCACCTTGCAGCAATGTACGCGTGATGATGCGTCTGGCAGAAGCCATGTCAGATGCATTCGGAAAAAGCGGCAACACTGAAAAAGCTGAAGCTTTGCGCAAGCTGATTGCATCACTGGAAGTATAGAAGTAATTTGGAGATATGCAAATATGCAAATGTGCAAATGAGACATTTCAGGTCAACAATCCTGAACAAAACCTTTGAGATTTACCTCTACGCCACTCCTATTCTTATAAATCACTTACAATAATTCATTGGCCAGGTTGGCAAGTTCGGAGCGTTCTCCTTTTTCGAGCCGCACATGGGCATACAAAGGATGTTTCTTGATTTTATCAATCAGGTACGAGAGGCCGTTCGATTGTGCATCAAGATACGGCGTATCAATCTGGAAGACATCTCCGGTAAAAATTATTTTGGTGCCTTCGCCTGCCCTCGTAATGATGGTTTTTACTTCGTGTGGGGTAAGATTCTGGGCTTCGTCCACAATAAAACAGATGTTCGACAGGCTTCGTCCACGGATAAAAGCAAGCGGTGAAATCACTATTTTTTCGGTTTCGAGCATCTCATCAAACGCCTTGTATTCCTTATCACGCTCACTGTACTGGTTTTTGATAAACTTCAGGTTGTCGTGCAGTGGAGCCATAAAAGGTGAGATTTTCTCGGCTGCATCACCGGGCAGGAACCCAATATCTTTATTGCTTAAAGGCACGATGGGTCTGGCAAGGTAAATCTGTTTGAACATCCGCCTCTGCTCGAGTGCTCCCGCCAGTGCCAGCAAGGTTTTCCCGGTTCCGGCTATACCCTGAAGCGTTACCAGTTTTACATCGGGATTCATGATGGCATGCAATGCAAAAACCTGTTCGGCATTGCGGGGCATGATGCGTTGTATGGGTTGCTTATCTATGCGTTCAACCAATTGTGTTACAGGATTATAAAATGCAAGCACGGAACTGGCTTCACTCCGCAATACATAATAATGGTTGGGGATAGGTTCCTTTATCCCAATGTCTTTCAGTTTGCAACTCCCATCGGCATACAGCTTTTCAATGGCCACAATATTTACATTGTCCAGTTCGCTTTTCCCCGGGTCAAGGTTGTCGATGTCTTTTATTTTGCCGGTTTCAAAATCTTCTGCCAGCAAATTAAGGGCTTTGGCCTTGATGCGGAGATTAATATCCTTTGAAACCATAATAACCTTTTTATCAGGATATTGTCCGCGTATAGTAAGAGCTGCATTCAGGATGCGGTGATCGTTTTTAAACCCGCCAAACACCTGCTGTATCTGCAATTCCTGACGTTCATCCACCACTACCTTGAGCCTGCCTTTAGCATTAAGCAGAGGAATCCAGTCCTGAAGGTTTTTTTTGCCCGATAATTTATCCATTTCACGAATGAACTCCCTGGCTTCAAAGTTTTTATTCTCATTGCCTTTCTTAAAGTTATCAAGTTCTTCAAGTACGGTAATAGGAATGGCTATATCATTATCGTCGAAACTGTTGATTGAGTTATGGTTGTACAGGATTACAGAGGTATCGAGCACAAATATTTTTTTGTTACCGTTCTTTTTGGTTTTCTCGGGTACCAGAGGTTCGGTGGTTTTCTTTTTTATGGCCATGTTTACGCTTTTTGAGGTGTACACTTATCTGTATAACGAATGACACTGTAAAGTTAATACACGATGCAGGCAAATTATTCTGTTCATAAGTTAATATTTAAGCAGAAAA
This sequence comes from uncultured Bacteroidales bacterium, assembly GCA_964550695.1. Taxonomy (GTDB): domain Bacteria; phylum Bacteroidota; class Bacteroidia; order Bacteroidales; family TTA-H9; genus CAZKCK01. The sequence continues at coordinate 2,833 of CAZKCK010000393.1, forward strand.
AATCCCGGGACTATTCCTTTTGTTGTGGGTCTTTAATCATCAAAGGGTTGGCGAAATTAAATCATACCGAAAGATTCCGGCAAAACTTCGAAATTGTTTAAGCGTTGTGAAAGATTTTTGCAAAATCACAAAACGTTCCGTCAATGGAAGCATCCGCAAAAACCTGATTCATTTTCTTTTGGAACTATCTGCCATCGTTGATTATTCGCAATACAACCAGAAACCCTATTGCCTGTTGCCTAATGCCTAATGCCTGTTGCCT
>CAZKCK010000394.1:0-3094 GCA_964550695.1 uncultured Bacteroidales bacterium
CAGTTAGTGAACTTGTTATGCTGAATGGGGCCGCGTAAAATTGTTTTTATTTGGTTCACAAAGAGGCTGTCCAAAAACCGGGACAGCCTCTTTTATTATACTTCAGTGAGCAGTAGCATTTAAAAATCTCTTGGCAAAACAATTTTTTATTTATAATCATTCTGAACAACTTATTTATTAAACTGTTATACTTAGTATTACACCACACCTCCTTTAACGACAAGTGGTATATTCCTGAGTTTTCAGCCAATCTATTAATCTCCGAAACTATCATCCACATGAAAAAAATCATTCCCATAATCTTATTCCTGTTCTTACATGGATTTGCAGTGCCGCAAAACAATCAGTATACATGGAAGTACTATACAACAGGTTCCACAGGCATACTTGGTGACAATGCAGAAGCAATATGGGTTGATCATGATGGCAATCCTTATATTGCCGCCTATACTGCGGGTTGGGAAGAAGGAGGGTTTTCTAAATTTTTTCCGGTTGAAAACACATGGGTCAATTATTCAAATGTTGAATATCCGGTTATTGGAAGTATTTATGATGTAGGTTCTTCCCGGATCAGTGATATTGAAGAGGATGCTAATGGCATACTATGGATGGCGACCTGGCGTGGAATTTTAAAGTTTGATCCTGCCATTGGGGGAAATTCCCTTGAATTTTGGGGTGCTTCAAATTCGCTGCATCCCGGTGGAAAAACCAATGATATTGCGGTTGCAACCGATGGAACTATTTGGGCAACAATTAACTCAGTGACCTGGGGAAATGGTGGTTTAGTACATTTAAATCCAACAACCAATGTAATGCAATACTGGGGATATGGTTCTACAGCCAACAACTGGCCGGGATTAATCGGGTACTGCGACCATGTATCTGTTCAGCCAAAATCCAATGGCGGATATATGGTTTACATTGATGGGGAGGGCTGGAATACCATGATTACGTTTGATTCGGATAGCGAGGAATTCAACTTATTGCCACAGAATAATATAGCCGGAGAAATTGTAGCCTTACCTGGTGACGACTGCATTGATGATGAGGGAAATTTATGGGTTTTAAGGTTTAGTTCAGCGGGCAACCCATTTTCACTCGATTACCTGACCCCGGATGGAATCTGGGTTACACCCGAACAGCCTTCGGCAGTTATTGCTGATATCTGGGCATTTAAGGCTTTTGGAAATCATGAAGCTTTAATTACAGGTCTTTCAAGTGAAATATGGCAATTTGCAGGATCTGCATGGCAAAGCAAAGGCATATGGCGTGAAGGAGCCTATACCTACGCATTGGATATTGACAATGCCGGCAACATTTGGGTGAGCGGAATGGAAGGAGCTGCAAAACGTGACGTTCTAACTGGTCAATGGCAGCGTTATCGTATTACCAACTCATCTCAAACTGATTATTGGGTAGAAGACCTCACTTTTGATGATCAGGGTAATCTTTGGTTGACAGGTAATGCCGGCACAGGTGTGGGTGGTTTCCAAAAATTTGATGGAACAAATTGGACAGGCTTCAATGAATACAACTATGGACTTGGTTTTCCATTCCCGTTTCCTACCGACAATACAGAAGCAATATGTTTCCGCCCTTCTAACGGCCAGATTGTTGTAAATCCCATGTATGGATTTTTGCATGCATGGAATGGGCAGTCATACAACTCTTTAAATTATCCAAATGCCAGATCGGAAGGCCTGGTTGAAGATTCTCAAAACAGGTTATGGAGCCTTGGCGAATATTATGATTTAAAATACTATGACGATGCAAATAATTCGTGGACTTCAGTTGACTTTACCGGCTTGGGGGCAAATATCCGGAAAGATCCCGTGCTCGGAGGCACCGTTTGGGCTTGCTCAGGTTACCAGGTACTTAGGACAGATGGAAATAATAACTATTCAAAAACCGTGGAAGACTTTCACGAACTAAATCCGCAGAGTGATTATCTGACAACTGCAATACCAGGCAGCGAAAATGCTGTATGGGTGGGTTCAAATCAAGGGTTATTCAAATTAGATGTTGCTGCAAATACATACCAATTTTTATCACCATCAAATAGCGGAATACCCGGTGAAAACATTACACCTTTGGCTTATACGCCTGATGGGAAAATCTGGTTTACAAATTTTGGCAGTGTCGCAACCCAGCAAAATGGATTATGTTGGTATGACGGAACTGAATTTGGCTTTTTTGCGGTTGAAGACGGAGGATTGCCACATTCTCAAATTAAAGACATGGAAGTTAAACTTACGGAAGATGGCTATGAACTGTGGATGAGTTGCCTTAGCCGCGGTATAGCTGTTCTTGAAGTTAAAAGCCTATCGACCGGAATTTCGCAGTTTAGCGCACGGGATGGTTCTCTAAATTTCACCAATTATCCGAATCCCTTTTCAACGTCAACCGCACTGAATTTCACGCTTGATGAAGCAGGTTTTGTGAGTCTGAATATTTACGATGTTTCAGGCAGCTTAATTTCAAACCTTGTGAACCAGCCACTTCAAAAAGGCAACTGGAGTTATAATTGGAATACTGCCATCCAACCTCATGCTATAAAAAGTTCAGGATTTTATATTGCGACATTAAAAACACAAAAATCAGTCAGCAGCATTAAAATTATACAACAATAATCTTCAGGGATTTTTTGCACGGGCTATTGCCTTAACAATCGGAATGTTTAAAATCAGCTTCATACTTGAATTACCCCCTTCAGAAAAGAGAAAGTAATTCCTGTTTGAAATTAATTTACACATTAACAATACCTTACCCGTGTTTAACCGTTTACAAACACTTCTATCCGACTACAAATGTTTATTAACCGAATCGGCTGTGGGTGGCGTTTTACCTTTGCTTCATCAATTTCATTCACAAAACTTTTAAATCTAAAACGTCATGAACACTTTAAGAAACCGCGTACAACTGATTGGCCGTTTAGGCAATGATCCCGAAATCCGTAACCTTGAAAAGGGAACCAAAATGGCTCGCCTGTCGTTGGCCACCAATGATTCATACATTGGAAAAGACGGCAAAAAAACCGAGGAAACCCAGTGGCACAACCTGGTGGTTTGGGGAAAACTCACCGATATCTGCGAGA
>CAZKCK010000395.1:0-3089 GCA_964550695.1 uncultured Bacteroidales bacterium
TGCCAGCCCACGCGGTTAACAAAATGATGATTCTGAATTTTAACATAAAATATTCTAAGGTTATGGTATGTTATTGAATTGGTCGTACTGATAGTTGTCAGTATGGACTGAAAAAAAAGCGAACATAAAAGTATCCCAGGGCTTCATTCATGGTTTCCCTGAAACCTTTGCTCGATTTCCACCAGGAATGCTGATTGTAATGAATATTGGGAATTGAAATGATTCCGACCTTGATGGAATCGCCCAGGGCAGCCTGGAACAGAAGGCGGCTTCGCCCTCCGTGTACGCTCATCGTCATCAGGTTGATGGCTTTGATTTCCGGCCGGTTGCCGCTGATCCAATCCCGTAATTTGATGGCCGAATTATAGGTGCGGTCATTTTTTATTTCATCTGCTTCGACAATGACAAGTTTTGTAGAATCAAAACCAAGTTTAATCAGTGACATCCCGGCTGCCATTGCAGTATTTTTATATTGGGACAGCATTTTTCCGTATTCAATCGGCGTTCCTGTTGTTATAAGGAGGGTATAGTGATTGTTGTTAAACTCCCTGATCGCATCTGCCAGGATATAATCACTGATAAAGCCCTCAAGGACCAGTATTTTAGTCTGTGCTGGTTGGATAGGAGCCAAAATGGAATACAAGTTATTGAATAACAGGTAAAAAGGTAAAAATATCATGATGACGAGCAGCATCCAGCCATAGATGGAAAAGCCCCATCGTTCCCTTCGGTTTATAAAGAAATAACTGGCAGTCGTTTTATTTTTCATTTTAAGTCTGAAATGTGTTCAGGGCGAAGGAGATCAGATACGGTTTTCACAGGATTGAAGGTGATGATCGGTACCTCTGCGAAAATGGTGATCCATTTGGCCATGGCACCGTTCCAAAGGCCAGGCAATTCCTGGGCTTTGAGTATCTTTCCTCCACTTGATTTCAATGAAATAAAACCGGTATTTTCATCCACAAATTCGGTTAAATCAAAGGGTTTTGCTTCGTAATCCGTGGTACAGCATACCAGGTCAACCGGGTTAAAATGCGTTGACTGGTCAACAATGGCTTTTTGTGCCGGATCTTTTAAATTTATCTGGGATGATTCAACAATCTGGAGTGATATCCTTTGATCGCTTCCCATTATCCAAAATGGTCCGCCACCAGGTTCACCTTCGTTTTTTACCATCCCGCACACCCGAATCGTCCGGTGAAAAAGGCTGACCAGGCAATCAACCTTTTGTGCAAGTGGATATTGGTTGAAATCGGCCGGAATATCCATGAAAAGCTTACGCTTTGCAAATTCAGCCATTTCTTCAAGTTCAGCAGGGCAGGCATCCATTTCTTTCAATTCAGTGAGAAACCTGGAAACGGTTTCCTTCAGGAATAACAAGTACCCGCCAAGAAGCTTTTTATATTGAATGGTTGTGCTTTTCAGATGATCGGGAACGATATTATCGATGTTTTTGATGAAAATAAGATCTCCGGAAATTTCATTCAGGTTTTCAAGCAGGGCGCCATGTCCGCCCGGTCTGAACAGGAGCGACCCGTCATCATTTCTGACAGGTTGGTTGTTTTCGTCAACAGCGATGGTATCTGTGGAAGGCTTTTGAATCGAAAATGAGATGTCAAATTTCACCCCATGAGTACGTTCATAATAAACCTGAACGTTCTTAAAGAGTTCTATGAATTTTTCCCGGTGTTCAGGCGAAATCGTAAAATGAATGCGAGCTGTGTTCCCGGAGTCTTTCGTGTAAGCTGCTGACTCAACCAGATGCTCTTCGGCTGCAGTTCTTGAAATATTGCCGTATTGATGAAACTTTAGCAGCGCCTTGGGTAAATTTGAGTAATTCAGACCACCGGGAGATAGAACAAAATCGATGATGGTTCCATATTCCTCGTCGTCAATGAGTTGTTTAACTGACGTGCCTGATTTTCCAACCATAGCGGCCAAATCATGATAGAAAGCGATCTTTTCGAGATGGGTGATAAAATAATGCACAGAGTTAAAGCTTTGATCTTTCATGAAAAGAGCCCTTCCTGCATCACACCTTGTATAGTTATCCCTGAATTCAAACAGGTGCTTGAACATCCGGCTTGCGGCTCCTGAGGCCGGTACAAATTTTATTACTTTTAAATCCGGTATTTTTTCCTCAAAGAAATCAAGAAAAAATTTCAATTGCCCGTCGTCAAACTTCAAAATGCCGTCTCCCGTTGTTGCCGGTCTGATCAGGTGTACAAAAGGAAAACCCTGCACGAAATGATTCATTTGGCTGTGTATGACTGTCAAGTCCATGCCCTTTTTACTGATCTGGCTAAAATCCTCCTGAGTGAACATAAAAGCTTTTTAGTAATTTTAGGCAAATTTATTCTAAAAAAATGAAAACGGTCACGATTTCCCTGTTTTTGGTTTGGGTTTCCTTCTTTGCGATGGGACAGGTTGCTCCCCAAAAATATTTCATCGAGTTCACGGATAAGTACAACTCGCCTTATTCAGTCACCAGGCCAAACGAATTTCTTTCATTAAGGGCAATTGAAAGGAGGCAAAGACAGGGAATTGCCATCGTGGAGAATGATCTTCCCGTGAATCAATACTATGTAAACAGGCTGAGGGAATATCAGGTCAATGTACTGTCGAGATCGAAGTGGTTCAATGGGGTTACAGTTTACTGTTTAAATCCCTCTATAATCGACACAATTTTGCGACTTCCAGTTGTAAAAAGGATATTTAAGAGTGAGTTTAATAAATCTTTATGTAATTCAAATCCAGTTGATAAATTCAAGTCAGAAGAAGTATTGGTTCAATATGAAGACAAAACGATGAACTTACTGAAAAGTGATTACAGAAGTAGTTCAGGGTTTGACTATGGTCCGTCATTCAACCAAATTCACATGCTGCAGGGAGATAGCATGCACAACCTTGGATTCACAGGAGCGGGGATGGTCATTGCTGTATTGGATGCAGGTTTTCTGCATGTGGACAACCTGCCGGCTTTTGACAGCTTAAGGATTAACAACCAGATACTTGGCACCAAAGATTTTGTCAATCCGGGAAATAATGTTTACAATGAATTTGAGCATGGCATGGAGGTGCTGTCGGCC
>CAZKCK010000396.1:0-3073 GCA_964550695.1 uncultured Bacteroidales bacterium
CAAGACATGTTTTGCCTTTTTCAGGACATCAATATTTTTGAATTTCATGTCCGAATGATTTATTTTGTAAAAATTAATATAACACCAGTAACAAGATACGTTATTTGGAAAGGGAATAAAATGAAAAAATCAATTACAATATTTTTGACACTAGCAATTATTTCAGGATTTGCCACTACTACACAAGCCCAAAGTGTAGGCATCAACGACGATGGCTCAAGCCCCAACAGCAAAGCCATTCTCGATGTAAGTTCAACTACAAAAGGACTTTTACTGCCACGAATGACTTATTTACAACGTGAAGCCATTGCCAGTCCGCCAGCAGGATTAATGATATGGTGCAGCAATTGCGGGTCAGACGGTGAATTGCAGATTTATGATGGAACGGCCTGGACAAGCTTAACTGCAAGTACCCCCTCATACTTACCCGATGCGCCAACAATTGGGCTGGCATATCCTGGAAATACACAGGCTTTTGTGTCTTTTACAGCACCTGTTAACACGGGAGGTACAATTACATCATACACTGCGACTTCTTCACCAAGCGGGATTACCGGAACGTTAAATCAGGCAGGAAGCGGAATCATAACAGTCAACGGGTTGTCAAATGGTACAGCGTATACTTTTACCGTTACCGCCACCAATGCTTCTGGTACAAGTTTGGCAAGCACTGCATCCAATGCAGTGACACCAAGTTGGGAAGTATCTGTATCTATCGGACAATATTATGAAGGCGGAATCATCTTCTATATTGATGGTACAGGACAGCATGGGCTTATTTGCGCAACCAGCGACCAAAGCAACGAAGCTGCATGTGGTTGTTACGGAACCTTGCTATCAGGTGCGGATGGAACAGCGATAGGTACTGGCAGCCAAAACACCCTTGATATCTTGGCTGGCTGTACCACGGCAGGAATAGCAGCAAAAATTTGTAGCGATCTGGAATTGAATGGTTACAGCGACTGGTTTTTACCATCGAAAGACGAACTGAACCAAATGTGGGTGCATAAAGATGTAATCGACAACTTTGGTTATACGAATTATTGGAGTTCCTCCGAGTACGATGCCTACTTCGTTTTGTTACAGAACCTCGGCTTTGGCACCCCATCAGCGGATACCAAAAACGCCGTATGGAGTGTGCGGGCTATCCGGGCTTTTTAACCATTAACCTTTATTATTTAAACAACTGACAATACTATGAAATTAAAAATGACACGAGCGATTTATATTGTAGCTATGATGCTGTTTTTTACAGGCAATATGTTTGCTCAGAACGGAAATGTTGGTATCAGCAATGATGGTTCAAGCCCAAACAGCAAAGCCATACTCGATGTTAGTTCAACAACCAAAGGATTCCTGCCTCCGCGAATGACTTTCGCGCAACGAAATGCCATTACCGATCCTCCTGTTGGCCTGATGCTCTATTGCAGCAATTGTGGACCCGAAGGCGTATTACAAATTTTTAACGGTACTGATTGGGTCAGTATTACAGGTGCTCCCTCAGGCTTACCCGGTGCGCCAACAATCGGAACTGCATTACCGGGAAATACACAGGCTTTTGTGTCTTTTACAGCACCGGTTAATACTGGTGGTACAATAACATCATATACAGCAACCTCATCACCAGGCGGTTTTACAGGAACGTTGAACCAGGCAGGAAGCGGAACCATAACTGTGAATGGGCTGACCAATGGTACAGCCTATACTTTTGCAGTTACTGCTACCAATGCAACGGGTACAAGTGAGGCAAGTTCAGCTTCTAATTCTATGACTCCTGTTGGAATCGGCCAAAGTTATGGCGGAGGAATTGTTTTCTATGTTGATGGTACCGGTCATGGGCTTATTGCTGCCACAGAAGACCAGCACACCCTTTATGGGTTTACGGTAAATTGGGCAGTAGTGACCTACCAAAGCACTTCAGTACCATTAGGGACAGGCACTACCATCGGGACAGGCTCAGCAAACACCGACCACATCATCGCACAGAATGGCGCGGGCAATACCTACGCAGCAGGTTTGGCACGATCATACAACGGCGGAGGCTATAGCGACTGGTTTTTGCCATCGAAAGATGAACTTTTCCTAATGTATACCCAAAAAGTGGCAATTGGCTCGTTTGCGAGTGAAAGCTACTGGAGTTCCTCCGAGTACAATAATAGCAGCGCATGGTACCAGGTCTTCCTCGATGGCATGCAGAACTACAAAAATAAGAGTTTCGTTTTCAGAGTGCGGGCAATCCGGGCTTTTTAACTGTGTGAAACAAAAAAATAAATCAAATGATATGAAAAAAACACTCGTAATTTCTAGCATCGTTCTGTTTTCGCTGAGCTCTCCGGAACAGGATGCCTGTCATCTGGAACAGTAATAAAAATACATAAACTAAATAACCAAAATGATGAACAAAAAATTGATTTTTCTGATTCTTTTAGGTTTATGGGCTAGTGTATCATTTGCCCAAAGCGTAGGCATCAACGACGATGGCTCAAGCCCCAACAGCAAAGCCATACTTGATGTAAGTTCGAATTCCAAAGGGCTTTTACCACCTCGTATGACTTATGCACAACGTATAGCCATTACCGACCCTCCGGCCGGCCTGATGGTATGGTGCAGCAATTGCGGTGCAGGCGGTGAAATGCGGGTTTTTAACGGTGAGGTCTGGACAAATATGGTTGGAGGTAGTGCTTCATCTATTCTGGCTATTGGCCAAAGTTACGGGGGAGGAATAATAGCTTATATTTTGCAATCAGGCGACCCTGGTTATAATGCAAATGTTCAACATGGCTTAATAGTCGCAACAACCGACCAGAGTAATGCAATCATTTGGGCCATCAGTGCCTATCAAAGCACTTCAGTACCAGGGGGGACAAGCACCATTATCGGGACAGGATCAGCAAACACGGATAAGATCATCTCCCAGAATGGCGCTGGCACCACTTATGCTGCAGGTCTGGCACGAGCCTACAACGGCGGATTCTATTCCGACTGGTATTTGCCCAGTAAAGATGAATTGAACAAACTTTTCGCGCTGAAGTGACTTGGATTTGGCAGCTTTTCAGCTAACAACTATTGGAGT
>CAZKCK010000397.1:0-3068 GCA_964550695.1 uncultured Bacteroidales bacterium
GAGGAGTTGATCGGACGGGCGAAATCTGAAAAAATTCCAGATGCAATAGTACGATTCACAGCACAGGTAGCGGATATTAATACCATCATCCTGCGCAAAATTCAGGAAAAACAGCGATTGGAAAAGATGGCTGGTCAGGTTGAAAAAGAGGTAACATTCGACCTGTTTTCAATTCAGGATGAACCGCAAGAGGTCAAAATAACAAATCAGGACAGTGAAAAGGCAAAAGCCAAGGCCAAGGCAAAAGCAAGACTGTTTTTATTATCAGCACAATACTAAAAAAAAGCTATGAGCAACGATGTTTCAATGATGTATGTAAAGGTAAAGCAGAAATCAAGTGCTGATTTATGGCTCGAAGTAATCATGGGTAAAAAAAGAACTGGTTTTGAGGGTCGGGTATTAAACCCTGATTCAAAAATGGTTGGTAAAATCATCCACTTTGAGACTAGCCAGGTTATCAAGCACGTATCAACTATACTTAACGGATTAGGTTCTCCTTATATTCCTGCATCGGAATCATGTACTATTCTTGATACCATTGTTCCTGAATCCATGAATTATGAAACGCATATTGCGGTTAGAAAAATTCAGGCAGAGGTAGGCGGCAACCTTTCAGTCTACGTGGCCGGCAAACTTCAGTACACTAATTTCCAGTTATGCAAATCACTGGCAGCAGAGCAGGTGGATGCTGTTGCCATGGCTATTTATAATATTGAAGTTAGAAATCAGGGAATGATTGTCGGAGATCAAACCGGAATTGGCAAAGGCAGAGTTGCAGCAGCCATGATACGGTTTGGTTACCTGTCAGGTGTCAAACCGATCTTTATGAGTGAAAAACCAAACCTGTTTTCAGATATATACCGTGATCTGGTTGATATTGGCAGTGGTGATCTGGTACCATATATTATAAACTCACAGGAATCAAAAACAGATGTCAAGGATAAAGATGGTAATATCGTTTATCGTGCGCCAAGGCCAGACGAACAGGCAAGAGTAATGTCACAGGGGCAGGTGCCTGAAAGTTACGATTATGTTCTTTGTACATATTCTCAGTTTAACTCCGAAAAACCAACAGATAAAAAGGGGTTTTTACAGCGAATTTCAAAGGGAAATATAATCATCATGGATGAAGCGCACAATGCTTCTGGTGCATCAAATACAGGAACATTTTTACAGGATGTGGTTTCAGACTGTAAGGGGGTGTTGTTCCTTTCAGGCACATTTGCCAAGCGGCCAGACAATATGCCCATCTATGCCATGAAAACAGCCATGAAAGAGGCAAACATGAACGGGGAACAGCTTATCGAAGCCATTACCAAGGGTGGTGTTGCATTGCAGGAAATACTTGCATCACAATTGGTGCTTGAAGGTCAGATGCTTCGCAGGGAAAGATCGTTTGACGGGGTTGAAGTGAATTTCATTACCCTGGATGAACTATCCGAGGAGCATAAGGCAGTATCAGATAATATTACAGAGGTAATCCGTGCCATGATATCATTTCAGCGGGATTATGTAAATCCTGAACTGGAAAAAATGAATAAAGCCAGTGCTGAAGAAGGGAAAAGAATCAAAGAGCGTGGCGGCACTTCCGAAGCCGGTGTAAAAAATTCACCATATTTTTCAAAGGTTTTCAACATTTTCAATCAAATGCTTTTCTCGGTCAAGGCCGATGCCGTGGCAGATCGTGCCATTATGAGATTGAGGGAGGGTAAAAAAGCAGTGATCGCATTTTCATCAACCATGGGTTCATTTCTATCTGAAATGAAATCTGAGGGTGGTGAATTTGTACAGAATGGTGATTTAATTGATGCCGATTTTAAAACCGTGCTTCAGAAAGGACTTGATGGATTGTTGCGTTACACTGAAACTGACCATGCAGGAGCAAAAGAGTATAAAAACTTTGATATTGGCGAGTTTTCAGCACAGGCACAGGCAGAATACTGGTCAATCGTTGAACTGATTAAAACATCAAGCACGGGTATCAGTATTTCACCAATTGATATGATTATCAATAAAATTGAATCGGCAGGTTTTTCTGTGTCTGAGGTAACAGGCCGCAGTATGGCCGTTCAGTTTAATCAATCGAAAATTGAGAGCGAAACATCTAAAAATGAGTTAAAGAGGTTAAAGGAAGCAGGGTTGGGCAGGTTAAACAGGTCAACCGTGGGAATGGTTGTTACCCGTAAAAAGGAAAATGTAAATGATGCCTTCCGAAAGTTCAACAACAATGAATGCGATGTACTTCTTATCAACCAGAGTGGAAGTACCGGAGCATCGGCACATGCAATTGTGACCAATAAGGTTAAAATTAACGATGTAAAACAGCGCTGCATGATTATTCTTCAGCCTGAACTTAATATTTCCACCGAAGTTCAAAAACGTGGCCGTATCAATCGCACCGGTCAGGAGTACATGCCAATTTATGATTATATATCATCTGCAATTCCTGCCGAAAAAAGGCTGGTTATGATGCTGCAAAAGAAATTGAAGTCTTTGGATGCCAATACAACATCAAACCAGAATCAAAGTGAACAGGTGCTTAACGTGGACGATTTTCTCAATAAATACGGTGATAAAGTTGTGCATGCTTACCTGATGGAAAAGGAAAACCTGTGGTTAAATGAAATATTGAATGACCCGCTTGGATTGCTCAAGGACAATAAAGACGGGAAGGATATACCGGAAGATTTGGCATATAAGGCATCAGGACGTATTGCCATTCTTTCCTGTAATGAACAAGAGAAGTTTTATAATGCCGTGTTAGATGCCTACAAAGACGAAGTGCATCACCTTAAACAGACAGGCGAGTATAATCTGGAAGTACAGACCATGAATCTGGAAGCACAAACCCAGGATGAAAAAACATGCGTGGTCGGAACCGGGGGTAATTCATCCTTCGGCACTGACAGTATTCAGGAAAAATGCCTATGCAATGTTCTTAAAAAGCCATACACGCTTGTTGAATTGCAAAACATACTAAAGGATTCGCTAAAGGACAAAACACCGCAGCAATCACAGTTTGAGTTGAAAACAAATTACAAACGGTTCATGCAAGACAAGGTTGAAAA
>CAZKCK010000398.1:0-3067 GCA_964550695.1 uncultured Bacteroidales bacterium
AAAAAGACAGGTACTTGCCTGTCTTTTTTGCTTCAAAACGCTCATAAGTTTCTCCAACTTCAATTCCTCTCTGTCAATCCCTCTCGTTAGTTCGTCATCTGCTTCCAATAAAGGATCATTCCAATCAGTTTTTATTCTTGCCCATTCAATCTTATCCATCGGGGCGTCAGCACACCGTTGAATTTTTGACATCCTTCTACTGATTGGAAAAACCAACATCACGGACCACCTTCTGCCGATATTAATTGACCACCTCAACGTATTTACAACCAATGCCCACGACTGGTCTGTTTATTCCGGCGAAGGCTGGTCAGAGTGAGCGTTTTTCCCAGTAAAGAGGGTTGCTTCCTTTTCTTCGCAGCAATCTTATATATGGTCATTTAATTTTTGCGAAGAAAGCTTGGGCATTCATCGTCATCTTCTTCTTTCTTTTCTGCTCAGGCAGTGCTTATATGTGGGCGGCCGTCTCTTAATGACCTTATTCCAGCTGCACGTTCTGTCGGGCTGACGGAACATTCGGTTTCCTTGCCGAAATCAGAAACCGGCAGGTCCCGTAACATATCGCCATACCAAGTGTCAGCCAAACCCCATCCTCCAGCGGAGCGCCGGCGGGACCAGTCCCGCCAACTTTATTATTGTTGTTTGAAGGACAGGCAGGAGGACCCGGCGGTTCGGGTTGTTGTGCCAGTGAGATAAAAGGAATGCTCATAAGAAAAAGCAACATCAGCAACCTGGTTATTTTATTCATCTTAGGTCGTATTGTATTTTCATTAGGAGATGCTATTTTAAATCATCCTTTTGATGGTCGTTTTTAGTTCAGGTAAACCTTGCCGGTATAAGTGTTATCCTTCGTGATTACCCTGACGAGATAGTACCCGTCCGGTAAATTGAAGGTGTATTTATTGAGCTGGATGCGATCAAGTTGCTTTTGTGCAATTTCCCGGCCCATCATGTTATAAAGAAATACCTGGCCTGTTTGAAGATTTTCCGTCCTGTTTTTCACATATACATCGTGTCCGAAGGAATAGATCTGCAGGTAGTTATTTTGTGAATGGTTATTGATGCCAAAGTAGGGATTGTAGAAATGCAATAGAAACCTGGCTGGGTCGTCTCCATTGGCATAGTTAAAACTGTAAACCGGGTTAAGTGTCAGGTCCTGGGTTTTGGTCTCTTTCTTATCTTCGAGGAAGATGGTGGTTCCTGACCGGAAACTCGCAAGGTTACTGGCAGTTAAGGTATAACTGCCCGTGCCGTTTTCAAAAACCTGCAGGTTCAATGGGATTGTGGAACTCTTATCACTAAAGGGAAGAGAGTTAATAGTAAGGTTGACGTTGTCATCACTCAGCGTATATAATTGGGGAGTTTGTACATCTCCGTAAATTTTTTGTGCATCATAGGCATCATCATATTTACTGGTGGTATAATCCCTGAAAACAACGGATGCGAGGTCGTACGATTCCCTCCCATTTCCCTGGGCTTTCAGGTAGAGGACGTCCACATCATTCGGAGCCTGTGCCTCTTTATAAAAAGGCACTGAATTGTCATGTACGCGGGCACTATTTGGAAAAGTCACCGATGGGGAGGCTGCGTTGGCATACACAAAGAACGCCTGCATGGGAGGGATGAATTGGGATCCTGTTGCGCCGGCGCCTCCCTTTGGGTATGCCAGGTAAGTTCCGGAGGATTTTTCCAGGTACCACACCTTTGAGGCTACATTGGTCCACGCAATCCCGGCTGCTTCAATATTGATGGCACTTGGGTAAGGGTTTCCAACCAGGTTATAACCACCCCCCGTGCCCCCTGTCAGTGCAAGCGGATAGGCAGCCACTTCGGTGTTTAACTCACCAGTGAAAAAATGGTTTGAATGGAAATTGGGACCAACAGAACCCTGTTCACTGATTGCGAACCCTTTCATAACAGTGAGCGGGTAATTCGTTTGGGTATATTCACTGCTCCAGGCCCCGATGCTGGTATTATACCACCGGAGGTAATCCCCAAGAAACACACCGCTTACCGCGCTCGTTACCGGCGAAGCCACATAATGCCAGCAACTGGTGCCTGTACTTCCCACGCAGGTGGTCAGATACCGTTCAACCGTTGCCGAGCCGGAATTGGGATAGCTGATCGTTCCTTTGTCGATAAATGATCCCGCTCCCCCGGCATCAGAAGAGATCTTTAATCCTGATGCTCCATTGATCTCCGTATTGCCGTTACAGGTGAGATCCTTGCCGACGTTGATTTTCAACTGTGCCCCGGGGTGAATGCGGAGGGCATTGGCCATGGAGCCAACTGTGTTGATCTCTGCAGGAGATCCGTTAATATCCCATACGGAAGTGTTTACAGCATTTGTCCAATTGAGTGCTCCTCCTGATTGTGACCATCCATAAGCGCTACTATACACACGTCCAAGGTATAAATACCTTAAATTCAAAGTTTCGTCCAATTGAATGGTCGCCCACTGGTATCCAGGTCCATTTGTTGGATCGACATAAGTTTGATTAATTACATTACCCATCTGAGTAGGGTCAAAATAAATACCTGCTTCTTGGGTGTTGTCAATCATTTTGACGCGTACCTTAATTAATGTTGTCCATGAAGTAAGAACTTGAGAATAATAATTGGCAGGAATATCTCCTGATGACCAAAAATGATTTGAAGTAAGAAAAACGTTTAAACGGCCGTTGTTGTTATTTGTATAACTGGTATATTCAAGTCCTTCAAGGCCACTTCCTGCTGAAATTCCAGTCCGGTAAACACTGCTTTTTAAATTTGGCCAAGGATCAAATGCAGTTGAACTAAAATGGAAATTGACCTGTAAAGCATCAACATATAAAGCACTAGTTGATTTTACATCAATATTAAACTCCAAACTATCTATGCCTCCAACATTAACAACCTTAGGTCCTGTAACCCTAAAAGATAGTGTTTGTGAAACTATTCCCGGGGAAATCAAAAGAATTAGGAATAGAAAAACAACATTTTTTTGCAGGATTTTGTATTCTTCTTTCATAGGGCGAGTCTGTTCAAAAAAGTGTGTCAAAGGAAAAATTTAATAACAATATTACCT
>CAZKCK010000399.1:0-3060 GCA_964550695.1 uncultured Bacteroidales bacterium
GCCTATCAGTGGAAAGTGAACGGAGGCAATGCCGGAACAAACAGTCCTTCTTTTTCTTATGGTCCTGCAAACAATGACGCCGTTACCTGTGTACTAACCTCAAACGAAACCTGCACGAGCGGAAATCCGGCTACTTCCAATGCCGTTACTATGACAGTTAATTCTTTATTGCCGGTTAGTATCTCTGTTTCGCCAGCCACCAACAATGTATGTGCAGGCACTTCCGTCAGCTTTACGGCCACCCCGACCAATGGAGGTACAACACCAGCCTATCAGTGGAAAGTGAATGGAAGTACTACTGGTACAAACAGTCCTTCCTTTTCTTATATTCCTGCAAATAATGATGCAGTTACCTGTGTACTAACCTCAAACGAAACCTGCACAAGCGGGAATCCGGCCACTTCAAATGCCGTAACAATGATTGTTAATCCGTTATTGCCTGTAAGTGTATCAGTTGAAGCCTCGGCAAACCCTGTCAGTTCAGGCACAACTGTTACTTTCACTGCGAGTCCGGTCAATGGCGGATCAGCCCCGGTATATCAATGGAAGGTTAACGGATCTGATGTTGGAACAAATGCTTCCACCTACGCTTACATTCCTTTGAACAATGATGAAATTACTTGTCAGGTTACTTCAAATGAAGCTTGTGTTACCGGGAATCCGGCTATTTCGGGCACATTGACCATGATTGTTAACTCAGTTTCATCAACCTTAACCGTTACTGTTTTGCCTGAGGGATTATTTAACGGAACCGGCCTGAACAAAGCACAGAATGAAGCGGGTGACCAGTTTACAGGAGATGTTTCTGATGAAATCACGCTGGAACTTCATGCTTCCATTGCTCCATACGGAATCGTGGGAACACCATTCACCTGCGGGCTAAATACAAACGGAATTGCCACTGTTGACATTCCTGCAACATTCGCAGGTGATTACTATATTGTAATTAAACACCGCAACAGCATCGAAACCTGGTCAAATATGCCGGTATTATTTGGATCCGCTTCAGTAAGTTTTAATTTTACTGATATGAAAACCCATGCTTTTGGAGAAAACCTGAAACTTATTTCCGGAAAATATGTGATTTATTCAGGAGATATTAATCAGGATGGAGCCATCGACGGGTTGGACATGATTTCGATTGACAATGAAGCCGCAGTTTTCGGGTCAGGTTATATCCCTGAAGACATCAATGGCGACAGTGTGATAGATGCGCTGGATATGATTTTGCTGGATAACAATGCTGCTGAATTTGCATCCAAAATCACTCCATAAACAATTTGCTAATACCAAAATAACATAATATCAGATTCTTATGAACCCTATTAATAATCTTTTTCTACTGATTTGCCTTGTTTGTTTTACTTTTAATGGCATAGCTCAGGTCAACACTGAAGTGATTAACAATGGACCCCAAAAGCCAACTTTGATTACAACGGGAATTTTTATGGGTGAAAAGCCCTCAATTGAAACGCAGATTGAAAACGGCACATTTATTCCGGCAGAAAACATTGTAAAAGAAGTCAATCCGAAACATTGGGGGGCCAATTCATCTGTACCCGGGAAAGGACTGCCCAAAGGCGTTGACCCATTATGGGAACAGCAGTCGAAGGCTGCACTGAAACAGGGAAGGGCTCCAATCCTCACCTTTGAAGCTGCAAGTGCAAGTGCAACCCCCACCGATCCAACCGGAGCCGTAGGACCGAATCACTTTATGAATTCATGGAACTCGGCATTCAGGATCTGGGACAAGGCGGGCAATCCGCTCATAGCAGTAGCATCACTCGGAACCATACTGCCCGGCACCATGGGTGATCCGATCGTATTGTATGATAAATTTGCTGACAGATTCATTATTACTGAATTTTACTCAAACGGATTTGATGTTGCCATCAGCAAGGGGCCGAACCCGGTTACAAGCGGATGGTATGTTTACCGGTTCCCGACCAACACATTCCCAGATTATCCTAAATTTTCAGTATGGTCAGATGGTTATTACATTACTGCAAATAAAGACCAATCATCTGCTAGTACCAGTCAGGTGGTTTTTGCACTTGAACGATCAAAAATGATTTTAGGTGACCCAACTGCGCAAATGATCGGATTTCCGTTAACTGGCATTGTTACCAGCGGGTTTTACAGTCCTCTGGGATTTAATGCCAACGGAAGCTCACTTCCGCCCGCCGGGAATGCACCAATTGTATATATGCAGGATGATGCCTGGGCCGGTGTTACCACTGATCATTTAAAAATATGGAATGTTAATGTTGACTGGGTCACTCCGGCAAATTCAACTATTTCAAGCCCTCAGGTAATAAATACCCAACCTTTTGATGGCCTGTTTGATGGAGGTTCATTTTCCAATCTTCCACAACCATCAGGAGGCGATATTGATGCCCTGCAGGCCACCATTATGTATATGGCACAATACCGCAGATTCCCAACGTATAATACAGTGGTCTTTAATTTTGTAGTTGACCTTGATGCTGCTGATAACCATGCGGGAATACGCTGGTATGAACTACGGCAAACAACCGACGGGGCACCCTGGACAATCTTTCAGGAAGGAACTTATGCTCAGCCTTCAGGGCACAGCGCTTTCAGCGGTAATATGTGTATGGATGCCAATGGCAATATTGCACTTGCCTATACTACGGTAAGTTCCACACAATATCCGTCATTGCGTTATACAGGAAGGTACGCAGCAGATCCTTTGGGAGTTATGACCTTTGCCGAAGAGGTGATTGTAAACGGAGTGCAATCAGACCCGGCTACACGTTATGGTGATTATGCGCAAATGACCATTGACCCAACGGATGATGTTACATTTTGGTCGGTAAGTGAATATTTTGCAGGCGGGACAAGAAAAAATCAGGTGGGTGTATTTAATTTTGCACCACCTGCCCTTACAGCACAATTCGGTGCCACGCCTGCAACAGTATGTAAAGGAGCGGCCGTTACTTTCAGCAATCAGTCATTAGGTTCACCTGTTACGTGGGAATGGAGTTTCCCGGGAGGGTCACCGGCCAGTTATTCAGGTCAGAATCCACCGGCTATCAC
>CAZKCK010000400.1:0-3036 GCA_964550695.1 uncultured Bacteroidales bacterium
CCCTGGGCATAACATCTGCGCTTTCCACAATCCCGGCAGGCTTTGCCCTTGCGATTGTAACCGGTATCCTGGGAGCTATTCAGATTGCTGCAATTTTGGCGGCTCCTGTTCCCCAGGCGGCAAAAGGCAAATACAATGTGACCGGCAGGGATGATGGTAAATTTTATGGTAATGTTCCCTGGGTAGGTTCAGCTTCAACCGGACTTTACGCAACACCTACGCTTATCTCAGAAGCCGGTCCTGAATATGTGATCGATGCCAAAACCACGAAGAACCTGCAAATGAACTATCCAGGCGTCATTGATGCGATCAATTATGCCCGGGTTCCTCAGTTTGCCTCTGGCAGTTATCCGCAAAACCCAAATTCATCCTCATCCATTCAGCAAAACCAGGCATCCTTTGAAGGAGGATTGCTCAGCGCTCTAAATGAATTCAACAACCATGCAAGGAATGGCATCCGTACATTCATGGTCTATGATGATGTTCGCGAAACTGCCAATACCATAAACGAGATTGAAAACAATGTAAAATCCACATAAGATGCTTTCCCTGCTTATAAACGACAAACATATTGATCTGAGCAATGACATTTCAATCACATTGAAATTTACATCGCCCATTTTTAACCAAATCGGAGATTATACATACCCCTTCAAACTTCCGGCAACATCCAATAATATTTCAATCCTTGGGTATAAACACAGGGTTGAAAATGCGAATAATCCTTATGAAGTTTTCTCAGCAATTCTACTATGGAAAGGCATTACGATACTGAAAGGAACTCTTCGTGTACTAAGTGCACAATCTGACTTTTATGAGGCAACGCTTTTTATGGATAAGGGTGATTTTGTCTATCGTAGGAAGTCTATGACCCTTCAGGATATTGACTTTGGCTCTTATACCTGGCAGTATGAAAGTCAGCGCCTTGATTATTTCAACAATTGCCGAAATATCAACTATCCCCTTCGTGACTTCGCTTTACCAATGATCCTTGACATGCAATATTATGAAGAGTTGCCTGATGACCCGATGCTCTACTACCTAAATTACTACCATTGGGATAACCTTCAAATCTTGTTCCAGGGAACCTATCGTGCCATTTTTGTTCCAATGCTATACCTGAGATGCGTACTTGACAGGATTTTCAAGAAGCTTGAATATGTTTTTGAAGATCAGTTTTTTTCAATGGATTCAGAGTACAATGCCTTGGCACTTTTTAATAGTGTTGATGCGAATAGTGATGTAACCGGTCCTTTCAACTACCCCACGAATATGATCGTTTACAACTACCATGTTCCCCGAATGACCATGAATGAGTTTCTTTCAGGGCTTGAATCGTTTTTCAATATTCGTTTTTTTGTCAATAACATAACCCGGGTTGTCAAATTAATATCTGTCGATAAAATAGTCAAATCAATTGAAAGCATTGATTTTTCATCAAATGTAAATTCAATTTACACGCTCATTGGAGAACCGGTCAAAGGCTTTCATTTAAAAATGAACATGGAAACAGCGGATGCAATCTGGCCTCAATACCAATCAAACCAGGCACTCATCATTGATGCCATCAAAGATGCCGTTGAAACCTTTTCAGAACTCCCTGTATGGCCCTCATCACCGTGCTATGAGATTCGCTATGTTCGCTCTGAAGGTATCTACTATATCATGGGTTCAAATTATGCATGGACTCAATGTTTTCTCAATGAAAACACATCGGCACTCAAAGCTGAATTTGTTCACCATGAATCCGATGTTGTTCTCGAAACAAAATTTTCAACTCTGGCAGCAGAAAATACAAGCCCATTCAGGGCAGTCATTGGTACCGCACAATCCGAGTGGAATGGAATATCACCGAAGTTGCTCTTTGTAAAATTCTATCCCAATACAGGCGGTAATTATGATGATGAATGTGTCTATGCATCTAATTTTTCCACATCACATTCACTCTTTTACAATGGCCCAAATGGTCTGTATTCAAAACATTTCAAGGCTTATTTTGAATTTATGATGCAAGCCAAATCTGTAAAAATCATCAAGCAAATGAATCTTTTGGAACTCAATGAAATTGACTTCTCCAAAAAATATTCAATCAACGGCAATAATTATTTGCTTTCTGAAATTCAGGCAACAATAACAAATGCAGGTATTAAACCGGCCACCATAAAAGCTTTCGCCTGTTTATAGTTGTCCTTTATTTTCATCCAGCATAAATCAATATTTGCTCATGATAACAATCGTAAACACTCCACCCGAAACCTTTTTTGCCGGTAATCCTGCGCTGTACGGCATTTTTACCGCAAATGCCGTATCATCTTTTCCCCGTAAATGCTCATTTGTATTACAGGTTACGGCTGCCGATATTGTGGCAGGCCATCACCTGACATTCACATTTCCAAATAAGGTTCTATCTTTTATTACAGCATGGATACCGGATGATTCAGGGCTTCAAATAATGATCTCAACAAACCCGGCATATTATGATACCTGGGCACAGATCCTCTTTTCGGCACTTCAAACGAACTTCACATTAACTTCAATCTTTGACATATCCATTCTTGCTGCTTCCGGCGGAATGAGAAAAATAGTTTTTGAATCAATTCAAGCCAATGCTGTCAGTTCAGCGGTTGTTACCACCAACCTTGTCACTGTTGCGATTGCTGATCATATCTCAGGCAGAGATGCCACTCCAAGAAATGGCTTTATGATTATGGGAGGTATATGGGATTCATCCTACAGGCAGATTGTTCAGGATGTAAAACCCGTAAATTCTGATGGTGCCGTTATGTTTAATTTTTCAGAATATCTTTCAATCCTTCTTGATAATGACCACACCCCACGTTTCACATGGCCTTTCATCCCTTCTGAAAATATAAGAGTCTTTACCAATTACGCCCTTCCTTTTTATGCTGGCTTTGCAGAACGTTACGATGGAGTTATCCGGAAAATTATATTTGATGACATTCGCAATGCTTTCCCGGGCGGCCTAAACCGGGAAACCATTGTTGCCTATAATGCGGCAGGCAAGGAATTTTTTAG
>CAZKCK010000401.1:0-3036 GCA_964550695.1 uncultured Bacteroidales bacterium
GAGCCATGAAGGAAAAATAAACTGGATATTTATGGGGGAGGGTTAAATTTTTACAATTTCCGGAAGTACGTGCACAATATTTTTGCGCAATTGGCTCATTCAACAAAAATGTCCATTTTAATCCGGAATAAATATGAAAAAGCTTTTGGTTTCAGCCCTCATCATTGCGATGAATCTGACAGTTATGGCCTCAATTGATACACTCAGGTATTACACCCCCGGAACCCCGAGTCTTTATTTCCAGACTTTCCCGGTCCAGATTGCAAGGTTCAATCTTCCGCAGCCCGGAAATATCATTTCATTAGTTGTTACGCTTGGTGGCGATGATCCTGCCGGATCTGCAGTATTGCACATATATGGCCATGAAGGAGGAAACATCATACCGGAGGTAAAACTCGACATGACCCCACCGGTTACCCTGCAGAAAACAATTGCCGGTGACGAAGAAATAGTTGTAACCTTAACAAATCCTGTATATGTCGACAACAATCAGTTTTTTGTTTCTGTCGGCAATTTTACCAACGGAGCCAAACTAGCGTCAGATAATGTGGTTTACCCGGCCTTCTGTCTTGCCGGTTCTTCAGGAGGCGATTTCTATCTGGAGTATCTTGAAAATGGTTCAGGTTCAGCCACCTATAGGGAAAGCGCTTTTAAAATTGATGTAATTATTGATTATGAAGAACTTCCTTCACCCTCCTATTTTGAAGATTACACAGCGGCCGGTGGAATCCTTTCTGATGGATACTCTAATCGGGGTGCTTCAGTGGGCGACTTTAACAATGATGGTTGGGATGATTTTATCAGAAGGAATCTCCTGTATAAAAATATTCACGGAACTTTTACAGATATCACAGCTTCTGCTGGTATTTCGGGCAATCCCTATGCCAGCGCATTTGCCGATATGAACAATGACGGCCTTCTGGATATCGTTTTTGTATTGATTGACTCAATCATCATATACCGGAATAACGGCGATGAATCATTTACACCATTCACAGCCGCCATCTCAACCGCAAGCCTTGGATACGACGGCACCCAAACCTTCAGTGTAGCAGATATCAACAACGATAAATACCCTGATCTTTTCATCGGACGCCTGTGGAAAACTTACCCAACACCTCTTCCGAATTACCTCTATATCAACAATAAGGATTTCACTTTGACGGATATTACTACAAATTTATATGCCACCCCGTCACAAAACCAGAAACGCACCAGAGCCTCGCAGTTTGTTGATTTTAATGATGACGGCCTTACTGATCTCTATATAACCAATTATTATCTTGAGCGCGATGAATTCTGGCAGAATAACGGAAATGCAACTTTTACGAATATTATTGCTTCAAAAGGAATTGACATAAATGCAACCGGTTCAAATCATGGAACAGGCGTGGCCTGGGCTGATTATGATAACGACGGTGATATGGATCTCCTGCTGCCCCAGTTTGCCCATCCTGACTTTGCTGTTCTGTACGACCACCGAGGTTCTACTATTTATCAGAGCGATGGATCCCCGAATTATAATTTTACCGATTTGATAGGTTCCCCCTCGCTCGATGACGATATTGAGTTTGAAGAAACCCATGCAGGTGCAGTTTTTGGAGATGTAAACAACGATGGCCTCCAGGACTTTTATATGACAAATTTCTATAACTGCAGGTACTCTGATTTTTACATTCAAAGGCCTGATCACAGGTTTGAATTAAAAACCCAGTATTATATGAACAGCCAGTATTACAATACAGGTGAGGATGCCCTGATGTTTGATATTGACAATGATGGCAGGCTGGATCTTTTGACCGGATTGTTTAACAAATATGTTGTGCTGTTTAAAAACAATTTCCCCGGAAACAACAATTATCTGAAATTAAACCTTCGGTCAACCAGCGGAAACAGTTATGCTTTGGGTGGCCGTGCCACGGTATTTTCCGGAGGTCAGCAGTTTACAAGAGAAGTATACACAGGAAGAGGGGCGAGGATGGGCGACCCGTATACATTGCATTTTGGACTTGGAACTGCTACAATCATTGATTCAGTTGTTGTAAAATGGCCTGTAAGTCCTCCCGTTTATGAAACCTTTAAAGGATTGGAAGTAAATCAGGCTTACACGCTATATGAAGGAGGTCAGATTGTTATAACCGGTCAGCGTGAACAAAAACCAGGCGGAACTTTTAGTGTTTTCCCCAATCCTGCAAAAGACCAGGTTATAATTTCTGACTATCTCAATAAAGCATCAGTTATTGAAATTACAATCCGTGAAATTACCGGCTCGGTGGTTACCACTATCCTTTCAACCAAAAAGGTTCCTGCCGGCGCATTCACGTATACAATTACTTCAGATCTGCTGAACCAATTTAATAGTGGAGTTTACCTTGTCAGCATGAAAGCAAATGGTTTTGAGCAATATAAGAAACTGATTCTGATAAAATAACATTCACCTGAACCATATTAATCTCCTTGTTTTTTTGATACTACCAACAGTATTGTCCAAAATGAACGGTTTTATACAATCCGGAAATGAATAAGGCAGACTTTAATCAAACAGAGCAAATTCTTTATGTGCACAGCAAAGGAAGCAATTCAATTGTAGAATTGGTTGATTTGTCAAATGCATATTATGTTAAAGACCATCAACTTACAACATTGAAAATCCTGGAATTCGTAAAAGATGGATTGACAAAGCCCACCCTAAAAGAACTGAAGATTATGAAAGATGCAATTAGCAGGATTTCACCAATATTAGTATCCGTAAGGCATTCGGTCATTTCTTCTAATCCGGCAACAGTTGCATATGTTTTGATCCTTCAGGAGAAATTGAGAACAATAAATTATTTTATTAATGTGTTCTCAACAGAAACTGCTGCCCGGCATTGGTTACACGAAAAATAAAATATTATCAGGGCTTTATAAGCAGAATCTTTGAATTGGCCCCTATTTGATAGGTGCCCGCAAAATCGCCATAATTGATCGCAATTTCAAGTCGTTTGGTGCTGTTGATAAAACATACCCTGTCGCCAACCGGTACTGACGAATAGG
>CAZKCK010000402.1:0-3026 GCA_964550695.1 uncultured Bacteroidales bacterium
CAATTTTTCTAGAATTTATAGCAACAGTTATTCAATGGCTGCCTTACAAAATGATGGAAAAATATCAACGTGGGGCACTGCAGGGAAAGGTGGAAACGGTGCACCTACAGACTCAGGATATGCGGCAATATTTTCAAACAACGCATCTTTTATTGGCTTCAAAATGGATGGGACGCTTGCAGGTTGGGGCTCCGGATCTACTGGAACTCCTACAGGATCTGGTTGGAACCGAGTATTCCCCAATTCATTTGCATACACAGCTATTAAAGCCGGTGGATTTTTGAAGTCGTGGGGTGATTCAACTTCAGGTGGAATTGGAAATCCAACTGTTGGTGGATTTATTAATGTTTATGCCACTGGCACCGCTTTTGCCGGACTTAAGGCTGATGGTTCTATAGTGTCGTGGGGCAACACTCTTGACGGAGGATTCGGGGCACCCTCTGGAAAAGGGTATACCGACATTTGTCGGACACTACATTCTTTTGCAGCTCTCAAGTCGGATGGATCAATTTATTCATGGGGAAGCGCTTCCAGTGGTGGAACTGGAGCACCGATTGGAACTGGATTTGCTAAAATATTTGCTACTCGCGATGCCTTTGCAGCAATCCGATCCGATGGTAGCATCTCTTCTTGGGGTGACCTTGGAGGAAACCAAGGTCCAACAGACTCTGGCTACATTTCTATTTCCGCTACGGGCCAATCTTTTGCTGCTTTAAAAAATGACGGATCGATTTACACAGGGGGGTACGCTAGTGGGGGGGGCACTGGTGGTCCTCAAGGCGCAAACTTTAAACAAATTCACTCCAACATGTTTGCTTTTGTGGCACTCAAAGATGACGGAACTGTTTATGCTTGGGGCGATTCACGCTATGGTGGTTCTAGTGTACCAACTAATCTAAACGATGTCGTTGCATTTGCTAGTCCTCTTGAACAACTACCTTGGTTTACTCATAAAAACCTTTATTCATTTACAGCAACACCTGGCGTATCCTTTTCATTTCAACCAGATGTATATGGAATCCCTACTGCTTATTATTCTATTTCGTCTGGCACTCTTCCTGAAGGAATTAACCTTAATCCACAAACAGGGCAAATATCTGGTATACCTATATCTGGAAGTATGGGATTTTATTCATTTAGCCTGACAGCCACCAATTCGGCAGGTAGCACAACCCGTCAATTTGAAATGCGCATTTTTGGCGAAATCGGATCAAAATTACTGCCAAATGAACGGTCGGGGCAAGGTGGTTTGGCATTTTACACAGGCTCTGGCACAAATCTTCTAAACTCTGACGCCTTTGCAGCATTTGACACTTCTGGAAATCCAACAGCATGGGGAAGCTCTGATTATGGTGGAAGTAATGCTATTTTGCAATCTTTAGTTCCCAACAACAGACAGTTCAATCAAGTTTATGCAACAATGAATGCATTTGCGGGATTAAGGACTGATGGAAGCGTGGCATCATGGGGGGCTTTGTCAGATGGTGGCTCAAATGCGCCAACTGACATAGGTTTTATTTCTATATCTTCAACATTGCGTGCCTTTGCAGCCTTAAAATCTGACGGATCAATTGAAGCTTGGGGAGATTCTGGTGCCGGTGGACAAGGTGCGCCTACTGGTAATGGATTTATCAAAATTTTTTCCGGGGCCGAAGCATTTGCTGCCATCAAAAATGACGGATCCATTTTTGTTTGGGGTGATACATCTAGAGGTGGTGCTAGTGGTCCTACGGGCAACGGATACTTCCAAATCATTGCTACTCGCTATGCTTTTGCCGCGCTTCGAAATAATGGAACAATATCTGTTTGGGGAAATACTACTTATGGTGGAGCTGGCGCACCAACCGGCTCTGGCTATATTAGTATCTATTCAAATGGAAATGCATTTACTGCTTTGAAATCAGATGGCTCCCTCACTGCATGGGGCCATACTCAGTGGGGAGGTACAAACGGACCCACTGGAAACGGTTTCGTTCATGTATTCTCATCCCCACATGCTTTTGCAGCTATTAAAAATGATGGATCGATAAAAACATGGGGTTATAATAGTTATGGTGGCACTGGCGGCCCATTGGCTACCGGGTATAGTCAGGTCGCTGCTTCCGCATTTGCTTTTGCTGCATTAAAAAGTGACGGAAGTATTTTTGCCTGGGGAGATGCTGCAAGCGGTGCAACTGGAGCACCAACAGATTCAGGCTACATCAGAATTTTTTCTAATCCTTTTTCATTCACGGCAATAAAGTCAGATGGGTCAATCCGTTCATGGGGCGCAACCGATTCCGGTGGTGCAGGGGCTCCTTCTGGTATTGGATTCAAATGGGTTTACCCAGCCTATAAGGCTTTCACAGGCCTTCGTAAGGATGGAACAATTGTTTCTTGGGGCGCAACTGACAAAGGCGGTTCCGTATCTTCCGGACTATCAGGAATTGTCTCTATAAGTTCGGCCTTAGAGCAGCCGGTCTGGTTTGCAGCGAATGTTCAATCGATACATGTGGCAGTCAAGAATATCCCTTTTAACTATAAAATACCTGTTTTAGGTATTCCAACTGCTTCTTATGTAATTTTATCCGGGACACTAGCCCCAGGTTTGTCGTTGGCAAAAGAAACAGGACTAATTTCTGGCATACCGACTACGGTTGGAACTTACACATTTACCGTTTCAGCTGATAACGGCTTAGGGCTACCTGCCACCAAAGCCTTCACCCTGACTGTTAATCAAGCGCCTTCTATCACCTCTGACCTGTCAATCACATCAACATATGGAAACACTAAAAATATTCAGATTGCTGCTAATGGAGTTCCATCTTTATTTACTTTTAGCATCCAAGGAAATATTCCTTCGGGAGTAACAATCAACTCCAATACTGGCATCATTACAGTTGAACCTACCACATCAGCCGGAAGTTATTCTTTTAATATAATGGTGTCAAACGGATTTGGTACGCCTGCATCCGAAACAATCTCGCTCAATATTGCCCGAAAGATTCTTACTGTAACT
This sequence comes from uncultured Bacteroidales bacterium, assembly GCA_964550695.1. Taxonomy (GTDB): domain Bacteria; phylum Bacteroidota; class Bacteroidia; order Bacteroidales; family TTA-H9; genus CAZKCK01. The sequence continues at coordinate 2,999 of CAZKCK010000402.1, forward strand.
GCAGATGATAAATCGAAAAATTATGATG
>CAZKCK010000403.1:0-3011 GCA_964550695.1 uncultured Bacteroidales bacterium
TGGTTTATTATTTATTAAATGGGCTAAAGCCACATTCCAATTCAAAGGATTGCCTCCTGCATTTAAATGAGATAAATCATATTCATTGTATAGCCTCCTGCTTTTGAATGTTCATGCATTTTCATTGTATAGCCTCCTGCTTCAGCAGGAGGCAAAATAAATTCAAATCCATTTTTGGCTTTAGCCAAATGTTTATCCTTTATATTTCTCAAATCCATATTTCTCAATAAAAAGATCATATTCTTCCTGAAATGTTTTTTTAAAATGTTTCACCTCCTGATTCTTAATGTAATCCCTAACCTTATCTATCACCGACTCTGAAACAGAAACTGCAAAATATTCATCCTGCCATTCAAATTTTTCTTTAATCAATTCATTCTTGTTAATCCAAAAAGAAGATTCCCCCTTAATTAATTGCATAACTTTTTGAATTGTTTGATCTACGCCTAAAGAAACCAAACAATGACAATGATCTGTATAACCATTAATGAAATCTATAAATATTCCTTTCTCCTTGGCATTTTCTCTGATATGGTTCCATACTTTGAGCCTTAACTCTTTTGTTTCAAGATATGGGTATCTGTTTTTGGTACTCCAAACAAAATGAATATATACTTTTACGAATGGCATTATCCAATATTTTTATAAAGTTCTGTCTCTAACTCCCTTACAGCCTGCAGATATTCTTCCTTGCTTCCAAATGCCCTGATGATCTCTGTGGGTGAGCCAAACAAATTGAACGGATTTACCCGCAATACCTCTATACTTTCAATATTGGCAATGCCTTCATCGGCGTATTTATCCAGCAATGCTTCCAAAACCTTTTTGGCCTGTTCGCCATATTTTGTAAAATAGTTCCGCTTTTTTACATTGCCGGCTCTTTCTTTCCTCGTCAATGGTGGTTTATCAAATGCTACATGACAGATTAAATCGAACAAATCCACTTTTTTATCTACTGCTTCATACAGGGCTTCAACCAAAATACCCTGTTCCTGTAATTCGGCAATAATCACTTCCTTGCGGTCGGTGGAGTTCCATTTGGTTAAAAAGTCATCGAGCGAAGCAAACTTCTCTTTGATGATTTCTCTGGTATGGTCTTTCAGGCTTGTGGTAACGGGTTTTCCGTGTTGATCGAAATACAGTTCACGGCTGATCAGCACTGTAACGTCCACCCCATTTACATAAACCTTCTGCCGTGGCTCACGCACAAAGTTTGAGCTTTCGCGCTCCGGATACCGTATGTTTGGTTTTTCAACCACAATCTCATCCCCTGTAATCTCGTCGATGATCGGGCTTGTGTCATTTTCTTCCTCATCCACAATTCCGCTTAAATCGGTATCCTCCGAAACGGGCTTCAGCCTGATCGGGTCGCCGTCAAAATCTTTATCGGCAAACAAATCCGTTGCGTTTCTAAAATCCAGGATCGTGAAATACAGTTTGCCAAATTCTTCATTGATGCGTGTACCACGCCCGATAATCTGTTTGAACTTGGTCATTGAACTGATATTGGCATCCAATACAATCACTTTGCAGGTCTGGGCATCCACGCCGGTGGTCATCAGCTCCGAAGTGGTGGCAATTACGGGATATTTCTCTTCGGGATTGGTAAAATTCTCCAGTTCACGTTTGCCCTCGTCATTATCGCCTGTAATCTGCATCACATACCTGTGATTGGCGGCAGCCAGATCGCTGTTATGTTTTTGGAGCGCCGAACGCATACGCTCAGCATGGTCAATATCCACACAAAACACAATTGTTTTGGCAAAACGGTCAAAGCCTTTTAAAAACTCCGTGAGCTTTCTGGCCACAGTATCGGTTCTTTCCTCAATCACCAGCGTACGGTCGAAGTCTTTACGGTTGTAAATCCGGTCTTCAACCGGGTTTCCGTCTTTATCAGTCTTGCCCTGATCGGGCCGCCAGCCTTCGGCATCCACATTCAGGGCAATTCTCACAACCCGGTAAGGCGCAAGAAAACCATCGTCAATGCCCTGTTTTAATGAATACGTATAAACCGGTTCTCCAAAATACTCCGTATTGCTGGTCTGGTTTGTTTCCCTGGGTGTAGCGGTTAAACCAATATGCGTGGCATTTTTAAAATACGTTAATATCTCATGCCATGAGCTGTCTTCCTTTGCGCTGCCACGGTGGCACTCATCAATTACAATCAGGTCAAAGAAATCAGGTGAAAACTGTTTATACACATTTGATTCTTCTTCTGAACCCGATAATCCCTGATACAGAGCCAGGTAAATCTCATAACTCTTGTCAATCTGGCGGTGTTTTACAACCGTCATTTTATCTTTAAAGTGCTTGAAGTCGCCGTTCCTGGTTTGTTGGATCAAGGCATTTCGGTCGGCCAGGAACAGGATACGTTTTTTAGCTCCGCTTTTCCAGAGCCGGTGAATGATTTGAAATGCGGTATAGGTTTTTCCGGTGCCTGTAGCCATGACCAGAATAATCCGGTTTTGTCCGTTTGCAATGGCTTCAACTGTTCTGTTTACAGCAATTTGCTGATAATATCTGGGTTTGCGGTTTGTGCCGTCGAAGTAATAATCCTGCGAAGCAATCTTTTCAGCAGTCGGGGTGGCAATGCCCTTGTATTTCTTGTATTTCTCCCAGAGTTGTTCGGGAGTCGGGAAGTTGTCAATAGCAAGCTCGGTTTCAATATTTCCTTCCGTTGCAGTACGGTCGTGGAACAAAAACCCATCTCCGTTGCTGCTGAAAACACAAGGGATATCAAGTATTACGGCATATTCCAGCGCCTGTTGAATTCCGGCTCTTATGGAATGTTTGTTGTCTTTTGCCTCGATGATGGCCACCGGAATATTGGGTTTGTAGTATAGAATATAATCTGCCCGTTTTTTGTTCCCTCTTGCTGTAAGTTTACCACGCACATATATTTTACCGTCGGTGAACGAAACTTCTTCCAGCAACTGTGTCAGCTTATTCCATCCCGCTTTTTCAACCGCAGGGGTAATAAACTTTGTGCATACATCACGTTCCGATAAACT
>CAZKCK010000404.1:0-3006 GCA_964550695.1 uncultured Bacteroidales bacterium
TTACCTAGCGATGATCAGTTTTTCGTTCAAAGTTTGGTTATTTTCGAGCATAAACCTGACATAATACACACCAGAGCTAAGATTTTCCACATTTAAAGTTCTGTTAAGCGACTGGACATTTCCGTTAAATATCTGCATTACTTTTTCGCCCAAAGTGTTGTAAACATCTATGGATAAATGAGCATTTGCAGGAAGATCAACAGAAAGCGAAACTTCTTTATCAGCAGGATTAGGGAATATTTTCACCAAGCTGTTTAAATCGAATTCAGGGATATTGTCAGTTCTTGGAGCCACATAAATAATTCTGAAAATTTCGGCAGAACAATTATTGCTTGGATCACAAACTTTGTAACTATATGTGTACATTCCTTCTTCAAAAGTGTTACCAGGATAGCTGCCGTTAGCATTGAGCGTAACAGTAAGCGCTGATGCAGGGTAATAATTATCAGAGAGTTTGTATCCATCATCCACGAAGTTTTTCCATCTTTCAACAAGCGCAACCTGAGGTCCGAGCAGATCGATTTCAGGAGCAACGCGATCAATCACATTTACAGTTCTGCTTATCTCAGCAGAGATGTTTCCTGATGCATCAGTTGCCTGATATTTAATGATGTATGTTCCCAGGACGAAAGTATTCACATTGCCTGAAATTTTTACAATCACCGAACCTTCAGCAAGACTATAGTAATTGTCAGAAACATCAACACCCGGATCTTTATAATTACTGAACACATCAATAGTCATTACAGCATCACCTTTTAAAGCGATATTTGGACTGGTTTTGTCTTCTACAATTACTTTTCTATCAACACAAACAGGACCGTTTCCGGAGCTATCAGTGACACAATAAGTAATGAAGTAAGAGCCAATAACATTCATATTCACTTTATTAGAAGTGGTATATGCCGGCATTGTGTAGTAATTGTCAGTTGTAGAAGCACCCGGATCAACCAAGGCTGTTTTTACTTCCACATAAAGCGGATCGTTACCTAAGAGGCTGATTGTAGGATCAATATCATCATATACATATACATTTCTGTAAATAGTATCAATATTTCCGGCATTGTCCTGAACGATAAATGTATTTTTATACCAACCCACTACAGCTGTATTCACACCGTTTGACCAGGAATGTTTTTTCACCCCGGAACAATTGTCGGCAGGAGTGTAGCTGGCATCAGTATAAGTGCCAAAAACAGCAACGGAATCAGGATTTTTACCTTTAAGCGTAATAGTAGGCTTCACAATATCGGCAAGCACCTGAACAAGTCTGATCACTTCCACCGCTTTGTTGCCAGCAGGGTCAGATACATTGTATTTGAGATAATAAGTTCCAGCCTGAGTATTGTTGATGGTTCCTGAAACAATCACACTTGAAGTGAGGTCTCCAGCTTCATTGTCCCAAGCATGATAACCCGGATCGACAAAAGTAGCACAACTGTTAAGAATAACATTGGCACCGCCATCGAGAGTAATAATAGGTTTGAAAACATCTTTAGTAATAATTACGCTGTAATCTTCAAATTCACCTGTAAAGTTAGGGCCGCAGCCTTTGTTTGGAACCTGACCAGTATTGGTGGCTACTCTTAACCTTGCCAGTCCTTCCTGAGCAGTAGCCGGAATCTGAAGGTCGAAAGACCATGAAAGAGCAGACGAGTTAGGATTATCAGCTACTTTTTCACCAGGATCATCAAAATCGCCATTCTGATTGAAGTCAATATAAACCGATGTGGTCATGTTATTGAAATTGGTATTTCTGGCAATAGTAATAGGGTATTTAGCCTGTTTGGCAATGTAAGCCCTGTGTTTGTTAGAATAATCAGTGTAAGCAGAACTGCCTATTGTAGATTGCTGATAAATAAGCGTATCATGAGCAATGTTAGTTAACAAAACGCTTGCAATACCAATATCAGTACTTAATTTAGCAACAGCAGGTTTGCAGAGATCATAAATCAAAACGTAATTTGATTTAGTCAGAGAGTCAGACCCTTTTGCATTAGTAGCGACAAGTTTCACAGTGTAAAGTCCTGTTTTAGTGAATTTTCCTTTGATATTCTGGGAAGTTTTATTTCCGGATGAATAAGAGAAATAATTAGGAGAGAATTCCCATCTCCATGAAATAACAGATTTATCAGATTTATCGGTGAATGCAATTTCATCCTGAGTTGTAGCATTTGTAAAGTCGGCTACAAAATTGACGACAGGCTTTTTAGTAGGCGCAATGATAAGGATTTTCTTGAAAACAGTATCGTAGAAATCGCAACTTCTAACAATAAGCCTGATATTGTAAGTACCGGCAGTGTTGAATACCCATGTGTTCATTGAGTCAAACTTATCGCCCCATCCGTCAGCAGTGAAATCCCAATCATATTCAGGTTGGTAAGCAATAGATTTGCTTTTGAAGAACACATTTTGTCCCACATACATGGTATCAGGAGCATCAATAACAGCCTGAGGTTTTGCAGGAACATAAATGGTAGTAGCCCATTTTGCTTCAAAACCAGATCCAACTGCACCGCAATTAGCGAAGAATTCTATATACATAGAACCGGAATTGGCAGAAACGGAAGGAGGCAGCGCTCGTTGCACATTTTGTGGCCCGTTAGAAAATCCGTTAGGATAAATAATATTGCCATAAATATCTTTAAACTGTAAATGCAGCGGGGTTCCTTTATTATTTTTACCATCATAAATACGAAGAGCATCACCATTAAGCAGGGCACAAGTGCTGATTGTATTGCTTGCAATATCCAGATCAAGAATATCTAAAGTAATGGCAGTTGCGCATTTAGGTGTAATAGTAAATCCACAAGTTTTTTCAAGAACAACAACAGGATTGGCATAATTTGCCAGCCTACCACCGTCATCATACAAATAGCCTGACCGTTGTGTGGTTGCAATATCAGTACACATTTTCATTTCCTTCACTACGGTGATGTAATCTGTTTTTGTAACAGATGCAGTACCAGTGTTGTTTGTAGCAGTAAGCTTTACGGTATAAGTACC
>CAZKCK010000405.1:0-3006 GCA_964550695.1 uncultured Bacteroidales bacterium
GATCGTTTTGCCCGCTCGTTTGAGCACAGCACAGGCAAAAACACCATGTTTTTCAAGTTTCACAACGAAGCATTCAGTTCCACCAATGAACCTAAGAGTTTAAAATTCTCTGTTACCTGGCTCGATTCCATAGCAGGTTCTACATGGGAATTCAGATATAAAAATACAAATGGAATTCTCCAATCTCCACTAAAAATTACCGGATTAGGTGATAAGACATGGAAAACAGTTACGACAACTATAACAGATATGGATGTTACTCAATCGGGCACCCTGGGTTCTGATTTTATGCTGATAAATACCGATAATACTGATGATATTTTCAATGGGATTGAAGTGGATATTGAACGGGGAGGCTTTACAGGAGTGAAGTATAAAAGTGATGATAATTATTCTGTTCAACTTTACCCAAACCCTGCAAAATCAGTTTTATATTGGAATATCAATACGAATACAGACAGAGCCAGTCTTTACAGCATCAACGGAGTATTACTGTTTCAATCCACAGATCTGAATTCCAGGTCTATTGATGTGAGCCATTTAAATAGCGGGATGTATTTTTTCCAACTCTGGAAAGGCAGTCGGGTAATACATACAACAAAATTTATAAAAGATTAACCAATCATTACTGAATAGTTAAATGAATAAACACATTCATAGTGATTTAAAACAAATGAAGAAGTTCTAATCCATATTGTATGAAATTCAACATCATTATACTTGTCGAATTATCAGTATTTGCTTTTGGAGCAGAAGCACAACAAAATGCGGAAAGTGTAAAACCCAATATCATTTTCCTTTTAGCTGATGATATGGGATATAATGAACTTGGGTGTTATGGTGGCAAAGTAATTGAAACTCCCAATATTGACCGATTGGCCAACCAGGGAATGGTATTTACAAATGCCTACTGTGGCTCAAATATATGTGCTCCGTCAAGATGTGCTTTATTGACAGGGAAACATACAGGTCATGCATGGATAAGAGATAACCGCAATATTGGCTATGAAGACGGCAATGTACCATTACGTGCAAGCGAAGTTACTGTTGCTGAAGTTCTCAAAGGTGCTGGATATGTTAACGGTGCTTTTGGGAAATGGGGACTTGGTGCTTCTTATTCTGAAGGTTCACCTATGAATCAGGGTTTCGACCAATTTTATGGGTATTTTGGTCAAATACATGCCCACGACTATTTTACACCCTATTTGCGTCAGAATGAAGACTCAATTGTCATTGAAGGCAATCTAACCTTGCCACATACAGATTATTCAGCTACTCTTATTCATGATAAAGCCTTACAATTTGTTGAAATTAATAAAAATAAACCCTTCTTTCTATACTACTGTACCACTTTGCCACATGGACCTTACGATCAGCCCGATGGTGAAATATTGGATTATTATGTAAAAAAAACGGGTAAACCTAAAGGAAGTGCTGCAAGTTTGGATTTTTCAATTCCAAAATATGCGGCTATGACAGCCCGGCTTGATATGCAAATCGGGGAACTGTTAGCAAAACTGGAAGAACTTAATATCCTTGATAATACCCTCATCATCTTTGCCAGTGATAATGGTACTGCACTCAAACCAGATGAGGATAGTTATCTTCAAACGGGTGGAACCCTGCGTGGCAGAAAGGGGGAGTGTTACGACGGTGGTATCAAATCTCCCTTAATTGCTTATTGGAATGGGAAAATTGCTGCCGGCAGTAAGTCGAACCACATTACTGCTTTATGGGATTTTCTGCCCACGTGTGCCGAAATTGCCGGGGTTGAAAACCCGGAGGGAATTGATGGAATATCCATTCTGCCAACTCTTTTAGGTAAACCCCAGGATCAGAAACAACATGAGTACCTTTATTTTGAACGTGATTCTTATCAGGGAATCCGGAAAGGTGATATGAAAGCTGTTATTTTGAACACACAGGATGGAAAAAAAACAGTAGAAATCTACAATCTGGCAAATGACCCAAATGAAAAAGTAAATTTAGCCGAGTCGCTGCTTCAGCTTAAAACTGAATTTATCCAAATATCAATAACAGCCAGAGTCAGGTCTGAATTGTTTCCGCTTATCAAAAATGGCTACGATGTGGATTATACTGATCTTAATTCCACCTACTCTGAATCTTCTCTGAATTATATATATCCCAATCCAACCAAGTCGATTATCCGTTGGGGTGAAATATCGGATATTAACAGAGTGATTGTATACAATTTAAGCGGTCTTGCTATATTGAAATCAGAAAAGTTAAACTCTAATTCCATTAATCTGAGCCAGTTGGAAAATGGAATGTACTTCCTTCAACTCTCAAAAGGAAATCAGGTTGTACACACCGGAAAATTTATCAAAGAATAAATTTAATATGAATCAGATCCCGAACCCAATACGCTGAAGTGGATGTTTTCAAAAAGTATTTCAAATAGCACAACGGCGATACCAACAATAAAAAATGAAAATTCAGAAGTATCCATTTATTATAACCCGGCAAATTCGGAAGTAAGCTGGAGTATTGGTTCCAATATGGATAAAGTTGAATTGTATAGTTTGAGTGGAACAATGTTGCTGAAAATATCACAACCAGGTATTATCAGCATTAATTTAGGCAAGTTGCACAATGGAATGTATATCCTAAAATTTTATAACCATAACCGAACACTTTTAGCTAAAAAGGTGGTTAAAAATTAATGCAATTGATATACCTGGTGATACTAAAACTTATTATCACGCACCTTTCTGATAAAAAAAACAATATTAATAAAGAAATAGACTTATCGAAAATTTGGATTTAACACAACCAAGGACTGCGCTTTGGATATTCTTTATTTAAAGAAATTTTAATTCGATTGAATCAAAATAGCACTATAAATGAAACTTTTTTTATAGGTGTTAAATTGGCCATCATGCTAATTTTATCATAAAAATTCAGTAACTAAAACTTAAAGCTATGAAACAACTTTTTACTTTCATTATCGCTTTGTTCGCTTATACAGCAATACAAGCGCAAACA
>CAZKCK010000406.1:0-3004 GCA_964550695.1 uncultured Bacteroidales bacterium
AATTGTAAATATGCGACCAATCAAAATAAATTTTAAATTTACAATTACCAATTTACAATTTACAATGTCCTTCAAAACCCTTCTCCCGAATGAAACACCCTACTCCCAAACCCACAAAGCAAAACACTCCCACAAACCTTGATACCAATCAGTTTCCCATTGTAGGCATAGGTGCCTCAGCAGGCGGACTGGAAGCTCTCGAGCAATTTTTTGAAAATATGCCCAACGGCAACGGGATGGCTTTTGTGGTCATTCAGCATCTCGACCCTAACCATGCAGGCATTATGCCTGAACTCCTGCAGCGTATCACCACCATGAAAGTATTGCAGGCAACCGATGCACTGATGATGAAACCAAACTGTGTGTATGTGATACCACCCAATAAAAGCATGTCGTTGCTCAATGGTGCCCTGCATCTGTTTGAGCCCGTGGAATCGCGTGGATTGCGTTTGCCCGTTGATATTTTCTTCAGGTCATTGGCCGCTGACAGGCACGAAAAAAGTATTGGGATTGTGCTATCGGGGATGGGTTCAGATGGCAGTCTGGGAGTGAAAGCCATCAAAGAAAAAGGAGGTATAGTGGTTGTGCAGGAACCTGCCACGGCCAAATTCGATGCCATGCCACGCAACGCAAGCGAGGCTGTGATTGCCGATATAGTTGCATCTGCTGAGGAATTGCCTGCTAAGCTAATCACTTTTCTGAAGTTTATTCCTTTAGTTATCGACGGGCCGGAGATCGAAAGCAGGAATAAAAGCAATCTTGATAAAATCATCATTCTGCTCCGTGAACAAACCGGTCATGACTTTTCGCTATATAAGAAGAATACACTGTTCCGGCGCATCGAAAGGCGCAAAGGTGTTCACCAGATCGATAAAACACACAACTATGTGCGCTTCCTTCAGGAGAATCCGAAAGAAGTAGAAATCTTGTTTAAGGAGTTGCTGATAGGGGTCACAAACTTTTTTCGTGACACTGCTGTATGGGAGGCTCTGAAAGATATAATGCTAAAGATTATGATGAGCGAAATGCCCGACGGGTATGTGCTGCGTGCCTGGGTTACAGGATGCTCAACAGGTGAAGAAGCCTATTCCCTCGCAATGATCTTCAGGGAAGTGATGGATAAATTCCAGAAGCCCAAATACCTGACGCTGCAAATCTTTGCAACTGATCTCGACAACGATGCAATTGAGATTGCCCGCCGGGGAGTGTTTCCGGCCAATATTATTTCGGATGTTTCGCCGGAGCGGATTAACCGGTTTTTCACTACCGAACCATCAGGTTTCCTTATAAATAACTCCATCCGCGAGATGGTGATTTTTGCCCCGCAGAATGTTATAAAGGACCCGCCGTTTACAAGGCTTGATATACTCATGTGCCGCAACATGCTCATATACATGGAACCCGAATTGCAGAAGAAACTCATGGCATTGTTTAATTACTGCCTGAATCCCGGAGGCATATTGGTTCTGGGCACGGCCGAAACTATCGGGGCTTATGATGGTGGCTTAAGGGAAATCAATGCCCAGTTAAAAATTTATATCCATAACGGAAAAGCTGCTGAAGCTGAACTTATTAATTTCCCAAGTTCGTTTTACAGGCATGAACCTGCTGCAACTAAAAGCATTTCGCTACCCCGTGAAAGCGAAAACATTCAGACACTTACCGACCAATTGTTGCTTCAGCACTTTGCCCCTGCAAGCGTATTGGTGAACAGTAATGGCGACATCATTTATATTACGGGCCGTACCGGCAAATACTTAGAACCTGTTGCCGGAAAGGCAAACTGGAACATACATGCCATGGCACGTGAAGGCTTGCGGCACGAATTACCCCGCGCTTTTCGTAAAGCAAAACAACATTATGATCCTGTAGTTATACGCAATGTAAGAATCGGCACCAATGGCGGAACACAATATGTGGATGTAACCGTTCAGCGCATCGAAAAACCCGATGCAATCCGCAACATGGTCATCGTGGTATTTGCAGATGTGGCTGCCGTTGCTGAACATGCAGTGTCCGGTAAAAAGACCGGAAGCAGTTCAAGCGGCCGCATAAAAGAACTGGAACTCGAACTGCTGCGCGGCAACGAAGAGATACAAAGCATACGTGAAGAAATGCAGACCTCGCAGGAAGAGCTGAAATCAACCAATGAAGAACTGCAATCAACCAACGAAGAACTGCAGTCAACCAATGAAGAACTTACCACCTCAAAGGAGGAGATGCAGAGCCTGAATGAAGAACTGCAAACAGTAAACTCCGAACTACAAAGCAAGGTGGGTGATTTTGTCAGGGCCAGCGATGATATGAAAAACCTGCTCAACAGCACAGAGATTGCTACCCTTTTCCTTGATAAAGAATTGAATATACGCCGGTATACCGAGCAGGTTACCGAAATATTTAAGATGCGGAACACAGATATTGGCAGGCCTTTTACAGAACTTGTTTCTGATCTGCAGTATCCCGAAATCGGCAACAATGCCCGGCAGGTTCTTAAAACCCTTATAACTTTTGAAAATGCAATAGCTACCAACGACGGAAGATGGTTTAATGTACGCATCATGCCTTACCGCACGCTCGATGATCGTATTGACGGACTCGTGATGACTTTTACAGAGATTACCATTGCCAAAAAACTAGAAAGTGAAGTAAAAATAATCAATGACGCATTGGCCATTTCCGAAACACGGTACCGCCGTCTTTTTGAATCAGCAAAAGATGGGATACTGCTGTTAGACGCCATAACCGGGAAAATTATTGATGTCAACCCGTTCTTAATTGAGCAATTGGGATACTCCAGGGCCGAATTTATTGAAAAAACCATCTGGGAAATTGGCTTTTTTAAAGATATTGTAGCTAACAAGGACAAATTTATTGAATTACAGCAGAAAGAATTTGTCAGGTACGAAAATTTGCCCCTCGAGACCGCTGGTGGCCGACGGATAAATGTTGAGTTTGTCAGCAATGTATATGTTGAGGATAATCATAAGGTTATACAGTGCAATAT
>CAZKCK010000407.1:0-2997 GCA_964550695.1 uncultured Bacteroidales bacterium
CCTTTCAGATAGTCAAGTTTGCTGAGGGCAGCATCAAGATTTTTTTCTTCGGTGAAATCGCGGAGCAGCAATTCATAAATCATCAGATCCTGTTGGGTTTCATTCACAGCCGGAGGAGTAAAGCTGGTAATGGTCCAGAGATAAGGCGTTTGTCCGGTTTGGAAAACACTCACCGTTCCAAGCGTTTTATCAAACGGATAGGCTTTCAGGTCCGGGTAATTGGCTGCAGGAATCCAGCGGTCATTCCACGGGTCCAGCACTTTGTCAGCCCGGGCATCGGCCAGTTTCAGTTCGCCATCAATATAATACTGATAGGCGTATTCCTTTTGAGGTTGAAGGCCTGTAATTGTAACCCAGTAGTTTTTGCCATCAGGTGTGCGTTTCATGTAGTTGTTGTCGTCGGGTACCCAGTTGCTGTATTCACCAATGGCGAAGGCAAATGTTTTTTTGGCTGCCGGATCATTCAGCACCAGTGTTACTGTACTATTATTAATGTAATTAATACCTGCTTTCATTCCCTGAGGCAATTCCTGAACGATGACCGGGCCACGCAGATATATGCTGACGGAATCCCGGGCTTCAGAAGTAATCCCTTGTGCGCTGGCCTTAATCCAATAAGTTCCGGGTGCCATTCCCTGCAATTCGAGCGGGAAGGTAATTTGTTGACCGGCTGTTGTTGTCAAAAGCGAATCGTCAAGAAATAAGGTGAGGGTCTGATTGTAAATGGCTTCAACACAAACAGCCAAGACCTCATTCGGGCTCACGAGTGGTTCACGGTCAGAAGGGTTTGTTATTTTTACATTGAGTTGAGGTTCATACACATCCACCAGTATATCTGAGCCATCAGCATTTTTATGTTCAGGATAACCACCCGTGGTAAGTTCTGCTCCACCTCTGAATACGAGGGCTATTTTCAGGATATTCTCAGCAGCCGGTACACCGTAATATTGCCGGATATTCTCAATCTGAAGGCTATACAGATTGGTACTTAAGCGTGTGAGTTTTGTTTCGGGCGTGTTTTGGCCCCATTCGGTTTTTACATATTTCCAGTCGGAATTGGAAGTACTGAGATTGGTAATGACACCTGTATGCGCATATACATCACCTGTATAATTATATAATCCGCCATTGCCCATTTCTGCATTAAAATAGATCATAACAGGGCTCGCATCCAGCGGGAAAGCAGGGTCGGTGGTTACCACATCAATGGCTTGACCACATGTAACTGACTGGCCAACTGTATAATTGTAATTTGATCCGCTGTTGTTATTTATATGAATGGTAATCAGGTCGAAATCCTGCAAAGGGTTTGATAATGTGCTGCTGAACACATACCAGTTTACTGTGGTATCGTTGGGTTGCGGGGGAATGACGGCTGTTCCGGTTGTACCGGATAAACTGATTGCTGATAAAGAAGAAGTTGCCCAGTTATTGGTGGAATAGCGCAGGTAAAATTTTTCTTCGGGTGACGGGGCCGCAGAAAGTGAAATGTTCACTGTTACATTATCCTGATCTGTTACAAGCAACGGATGTTGTTCTGCCGATACAATCTCCACCGGTTCAGATGACGTTTCCATAAAAATAGCCCTGGTATCTGCATAGCCAAGATCTTCATAATTTACAGCGTACCACTTATTGTTGGTAACAGCTATTTTATTGTTTGGATCCACTGTAGGACCGTAGGTTACCGTCGAAAAAGCGTTTACGGTAAATGAAGCATTTCCTGCCCATTGGTTCCCCCACGGATTTCCAAAACTTGTGCTTACAAATTTAAATTCCTGGTTACCGGTTGTTCCGGTATATTGAAAAGTAGTTTGCCAGCGAGGTGTGCCGGTTGAATTTTTTGTCAGATCGAAATTGCCACCCATACCTGTTGTGTTGGCCCATGCATTCCAGTCACCGGGCATACGGAGGCCGTCAGGTTCATAAATTTGAGCATTCGTAATGGCAGGACTCATCAACAGCAGGAATAATAATCCTGTAAGGTTGTAGGCAATTTTGTGTGTAATCCGGTTCATATTGGAAGTGATAGTGTAAGAAAATTTCGACCAGTACTTTGAGGGTGTAAATGTATGATGATTTTAATTATCTGAAAAATAAGATTTTACCGCAAACGATTGCAAATAAAATTTTTTTCAAAAATTTTATTTATGGCAGGCAGAAAATGTAAAAGATAAGGTTGGGCTAGAATTATAAAGGCAACCTTATCTTTAACTTTTGGTATTCTGTGCCATCCATCCGCTGTCAAAACCAGATGCGGTATCCGGCATGACAGCGGATGAAAAGAAAAGTATTAATCGTGGTAAATGGCTGAAGTTGTAGGTTTGGGATTAACTGTAACATTCATCGTATCAGTACCTGTACAACTACCGGCAGTTTCCACAATTGTGATAGTACCCGAAGTTGTCCAGACAACATTTACCTGATTACCCGTGGCAGATCCAATGATTGATCCACCAGCAGATACCGTCCATAAATAGGTGTTAGCACCATTTAAAGGAGTTGAATAAATTTCTGTGACCCCTTCGCAGACAGGTGTAGAACCAGCGATAATCGGTGCCGGAGCAGCACTAACAGTTATTGTTGCGGTTGTTGTATTGCTACAAGTGCCATCTGTAAAAGTATAAGTTACAATGTAGGTTCCAGGTGTGCTGGCAGCCAAATCAATATCACCACTGGCGGCATTGATTGCTAAACCAACTGGAGCTGCAGAGTAGGTGCCACCGGCCTGACCGGTTTGAGTTACTGTAGCTGTTCCGGTAGCACAATATGGAGTTCCTGAGTAGGCTATAGTTGCAGTCGGTAGTGAATTTACAGTAACTGAAGTTGTAGTTGAGTTGATACAAGTACCGTCTGTAAATGTATAGGTTACTACATAGGTTCCGGGTGTACTGGTTACCAGATCAATTTCTCCTGTGCCAGCATTGATTGTTAATCCGGCTGGTGCGGCACTATAACTTCCTCCTGCCTGACCGGTCTGTGTTACGGTTGCTGTTC
>CAZKCK010000408.1:0-2991 GCA_964550695.1 uncultured Bacteroidales bacterium
AGGGAGAAAGTAACGAAAAATACATAAATCCAATAAAACGGTTTGAATCATATTTCATTAGTTTTGAAAGTGGGACAAAATTGGAACTTATGCACAAGCATTCAGTTGACAAACCATTAGACACAGAAGAACATTTAGGAATAACTCATATTGCCTTTAAACTGGGCTCAGAAAATGCTGTCCTTTCTCTTACAGAAACACTTCGGTCAGATGGTTTTACTATTGTTGGAGAACCTCGTACAAGCGGAGACGGTTATTTTGAAAGTGTGGTTCTTGATGTAGAGGGGAATAGGATTGAACTCTTAGCATAATTGAATTGATAATATTAACTCATTTAAATGCAAGAAACCACTTTTCGAAGAACGAATAGAAAAAAACAGCCCATAATAAATAGGACTCTGAGCGGTCTGCAAGACCCAGCGATGAGTCCAGGTTGAACTACATCCACCTGGGATAAGTCTATGCACTTAAAGACGTTTTTACTTGAATTGAACTGAAAAAACTGACAATCGTTCTTTGACGTAATGCAGGTTTTGTACTTTTATTAAAGCTATGGGCACAGTTGGGACGGTGTGATACTGCATGGTTTTTTCGTCAGCGGGCATACCATGCCCGATTGCGCTTTGTACGCGATGTAGAGATGCTAAAAAAGTTAATCATTTTTTTGTGGTTTCAACTCCTGTGGTGGCCGGAGACCTGATGCGAGGAATTTCCTTGATGGCTACCATCCTCCCGGTTTTACACACAGGGCAAAGGCAGGGATTAATTCCGGTGAGCCTTTCGAAGCGTTGCAAAGTGGTTTCAGGAGGTGCTTTCTCTTTGATCATAGCATCGATGTCTGCCTTTTGAGGAAGCGTGAATTGCAAATCAAGGTTTCGTTTTGTGGTGTGGTTGTAAATTCCGAACCTTCTGATCTTAACAAATCGCCTGGGCAGAATATGCAAAGAAAAGCGGCGCAGGAATTCAGCTCCATCGAGGGTTACCGGCTTTTTGCATGCCTTGTCGCGGTAATCTTTGGTTATGAAAGTGATATTACCGTTTTCAATATTGAGGATGCGCTGGTTGGTAATTGCCACCCGGTGCGTGTATTGGCCGAGGTATTTGACAACATGGCCGGCTCCGGCCAGTGAAGGCTCACAGTGAACTACCCATTTGGTTTTGTAAGAATCCCTGACCACCTCATTGAACAATTCCAATTCGTTTTCCTTGCGCAGCGCCCGTTTAAGACTGTCAAGGAACCTTCCCTTGAAGGCATTACTCAACTGATGGACAGGATAGAGGTACTGTCCCGAATGACCAATATTTTTCCATTGACCGTCCAAGGAATATCCGGCAGCCGGAACAATGCAATGGATATGCGGGTGGAGTGAAAGGTTTTGGCCCCAACTGTGCAACACAGCAACAGCGCCGGTTTCAACACCATAATGGGAGTAGCCGAAAGATCGGAGGGTATGCCAAACAGCTGCAAAGAGCAGATCGTAATATACCCTCTGGTTATGCAGACACACCACATTCAACAGATGTGGCATCGTAAAAACGATGTGAAAATGTTTCACGGCAAGGGTGCTTTGCATCAGGTCTTCTATCCAGAAGGCCTGTTTCAACGCCTGGCATTTTGGACAGTGCCTGTCACCACAACTGTTGTAACTATAACGTACGTTACCGCAGTTTTCGCAAGCCTCTTCGTGCCCGCCAAGGGCGGCTGTCCGGCAGTTTGATATTTTGCCCAATACCCGTAATTGCAGTGGGGTAAGGTGCGTTTTGGCAATCAGGCCGGGTCCAAATAGATTAACTACATCGGCCAGTTCAAACCTTGGCCGCATTCTGCTTGTAGTTATAAAGCCTGTCGAGCGGACTATGGGGCTTAATCAACGGGCATTGTGCCACATGGAGGTAGATCATGGTAGTGGTAATCTCTGCATGACCGAGTAGTTCCTTGAGGGTTACGATGTTAAGTCCCTGTTCCAGCAGGTGGGTTGCAAAGGAGTGTCGCAACGAATGAAGGTTAACCTCTTTGGTGATGGAGGTTTTCTTCAGGTTTTCGCGCATCACCCACGAAAGCCCCTTGACGCTGTACCGGCCATCAGGCTCTTTTCCATTGAACAACCAGATGTGAGGATTTTCTGCTTTCAGGTACTTTTTCAGCCCTATGGCCATACTATCTGCCAAGGGAACAATACGGTCTTTTTTGTATTTACTCTGGCGAATGTGAATGGTTTTGCGTTCAAAGTCAACATCCGATATTTTCAGGTTGATCACCTCCTGTCCACGCAGGCCGGCAGAGTAAATCAGACACAAAACGACGCGTTGTTTCAGTAAAGCTGGAGCAGCGAAGAGTTCTTTGAGTTCTTGCTGGTTAAGAATTACAGGCAGTTTGGCGTCTTTTTTTAAAGAAGGAAGTGCGATGGCATTTTTGTTCATTCCCAGCAACCGGTAATAGTAACGCAAACCGTAAACCATATGTTTAAAGCTGCTGCGTGAAGGCGATTTGGGGTCACGGGCCAGGCCAACGAGGAATTCGTTAATCTCTTCCGGATCGATCTGTTCAGGTAGCTTTCCAAAGCGGATCACAAACAGGGCAATCCGCCTGATATAGTTCTGCAATGTGCTTCGACTCTGCCCGCGCAAAACAACCTGTTGATCCAATTTGCGGACAACTTTTTCGAATTCCGGAACAAGCTCAATGGCCTGCTCTACAATGGTAAAACCCGATTTCTTTCTCATATCAAGAATTTTAAGGTGAATAATTCCGAATTATAAGAAAGAATCGGGTATTTTTGATACGACTATCCCGCGTATGCGGGATTTAGTTCAACAGCCGCTAAACCCAATCAGGGCTTGACTTGCGGATATGAAAGTTTTTCCTAACTTAGCTTAGCCGTTAACGTGTGACAAGGAATCGGTTCTTAACTCCCTGTCTGGTTTTAGCGTCAGGCGTTGAACTAAACCGCCCCAAAAGGGCGATAATTAAAAAAAGATTGTATGAATAAG
>CAZKCK010000409.1:0-2987 GCA_964550695.1 uncultured Bacteroidales bacterium
GCAGAACACCGCCCGACCCGGTGCTATCTCCCGGGTAAACGCCACCGCCCCCGGTTGTATCGCCAGGCAGAACCCATCCACTGCCGGTTGTATCGCCAGGCAGAACCCATCCACTGCCGGTTGTATCGCCTGGCAAAACACCACCGCCTCCGAGTGAATCACCTGTAGACTTCAAATTGGCTGATGAATTCGGGGTTACCTGGTCTTTCTTACTGCATGCGCTTAACAGGACCACGACTGTTATAAGCACCAGAAACATCGCTTTTTTCATAATACATCAAGTTTAGGTTGTGCCGCAATTTGTCGCAACAAGGCATAGCGTCCAGTCCAAATAACTGATTAATGAAAAGGAAGTAGAGGTGCATCATAAAACCGCTTTGTAAGTATAACCCCAAATATGGCCATGGTTGCCTGTCTTATTTTTTTTCGGACCAACTGCATTCTTGGATCGCCAAGAATCATATTTTTTCCGGGTCGTTTTATACTTCCCAAATTATTTTGGGCGAATGAAATAAGCCAATCATCAATGATATATGCCCGTGCCCTCGGGTCTTATTTAGGTTTCTGGTCCACCTGGTTAAAATTGAAATTTCGAGTTTAATAAAGTGCGGTGGCCAATGCCTTTTTTTTGCTACTTTTTACTTTGGCGCGATTAAAAAGAAAAAATGTGCCGACCACTAATTGATCTGCTATTTGCAGGATTATTATATTTCATAGTCAAATAGTCAGGATGAACCTGACTACGATGATACAAAACATAATAACAAAGGTGGAATAGGAACAATGAGCCAGATCAGTATTATATCAGGTCGAAGTTTTTTACTAATTGGTAAATTAGTGCAATTGCATCAATGTTACCGGCACCCATTTCCTTAAAAATGGCAGGATCAGGCAAGTTATTCTTAACAGTATTGACAAACAACTGAAGATCAGTTTTTATTGATTCAGGGAGAATGAATACCATTTCTGGCGTGAGGAAAAGAACCAAACGGAAAACATCTGCTTTGTGTTTTCTGATTTGCCGTTCATCAATCTTTTCTCCTTTTTCTTTTCGTGCCTGCATATCCAGAAAAGCTTTGGCTTTAAGGCAAATTAATGCTTCAGTGTTAGCTCTGTTTATAGCATCCTCTATTATGCAGTGGTCAATAGTGAGGTGATAATAATCATCATTCAACAAAATGGCTGAAAGACTGGAAAGATCATCATCTGCAGGAATCGGAGTGAGATGCGGTTCTCCTTCCAGATCAAGAATGTCAGGCTTCCGTGAAAAAAGTTCCAACTGATATGGAAAATCGGCATTACCCGGTTTTAGGAACCGATAATATTTTCGTTCTTCAGTACTTTTTTCACGTTTTTCATAATTCCCTTCCTTAATAAATGTCCAAAAATGCCGGACAAAATCAGGAGTTAGTGCTTCGATAATCAGGATAATGTCAATGTCTTTGGTGGCCCGGGGCGTTAAACCGGCAACACCAATAATCATATCACAGGCAGTGCCGCCAATGATGACGTAACTGCCCGGGAAGTTCTTGAAATACTCCCTGAATTTGTCAAGTCCTTTTACCATGACATCCTTTCCAGCATCGTTTCGAGTTCTGCTTCAATCCGTTCATTGCTGGTATTGCGAAAAATCAGATACAATGACAGCTTGTCCACATAGCCTTCGTCTCCGAATAAAATCGGATTATATTTCCATTGTTCAACTTTATACTGTCCATCATACTCGCTGAACATCAGGATTGTCCCCTTTTTATGAAGTCGCTGGAATTCTTTTGCACTGATTGCAAAATGATCAACAGGAGCGTCACCAATATTTGTGTAATGCGCTAATGCATTAATATTCGTCAGTATTCTGAACTGTTCTGGAAGTTCCTCGTTGATATACACAGTTTTTTTAACCGGACTGGTCAGAAAGGGCAGGGCCATTGTCCATAACTCTTTTCTACCCTCCCGAAATATTAGGTGCTTTTCTTTTCCACCTTCTGTATTACTCAATCCTCTGCTGGTAAGGTCCTCAACTGCCCGGGTAATAGTCAGATAATTATAGGGCAAGACTTCCTGTAGTTGTTTGTATGTAAATCCGTTGAGGTTATCCTTTTGGAGATGAAAGAGTAAAAGATATTGGGCAGCCGGTGCAAGATACTCTTGTCGTTCTCTTTCTGGTTTAAGGTAGTCTTTAAGATCGACCAATAAATCAGGAAGGAAAATTTGCTTATTTTCCAGAATGAAGTTTACCTTTTTTTGAATCAGACGATTCCGATTGTAACTTTCCATCCCTTTTAATACCAGGATCACCGGTTCTTTTAGGTTATTTTCAAGCAGATCGGTTTGTTTCCTGAACTGGTCTGGTGTCGATAGTTCCTCCCCCTTATATACCGCAAAGTACACCTGTTTGTTCAAAATCTTCCCTTTCCAGAGCGCATAGGTGTTAGTTAGGATGAATGGGACTTTTCTTAGCACATCATCCTCTGCAGGTTCAACGACAACCTCTTCACCAAATACCTCTTTAAGATAATGTATAACCGTGTTCATATTCGTAACTATTATATTATCATCTTAATTGCATATTATCATATGCTGGTATATTCGTGCAAATATAATGATAACATGTTTAATAACAACACTCCAATATTATTTTTGATCATTTTCCTTATATCTCAACAAGGGCACAAGTGTTGAATCCGAAATGCTCATTAAACTTCACGTATCCCAATTGATTTGTGATTAAACTGGTCCTTCCGATGTGAAACCCGGGGATTGCAGCATGATGGTGACCATAGATCCAAAAATCTGCAGGGGAGGCTTCGATAAGATCAAATAATTCAACAGCAAAAGCTTCATTCAGGATATCTCCTTTATGTTTTTCCGGGTAATTGAAAAAAGTAGGAACATGATGTGTGACGACAATTGATTTCTCCCGGGTTAATTCCTCTTTCAGAAATTGAAGGCAGTCTTCATGAAAGTTATTAAAATGAAAAGGTGTGAAT
>CAZKCK010000410.1:0-2957 GCA_964550695.1 uncultured Bacteroidales bacterium
AATCATTTTCATATTTTCACTCTTCGGCAAAGTCATGCATCTTCACATTTTTACATTTTCATATTTTCACATTTTCAAATTAAATACCAGCCCTCCCACATCTTTTTACTTCAACATTTTCAATTACCGGTTTGAACCCTGAGGATTTTTCTTAATCTTTGTAAGCCCAAATACCTCCCATCCTAACTACCCCTAAGATGAAAATCAAACCTGCTCTTATTGTTGTGGCAATTGTGCTTGCAACTGGTTTATATGCACAGAAATCAAAAGATTACAACCTGAACCTGAACAATGTTACCTGGAATACACCCGGCATTGATTTTTCAGGCTCTATGCCCGTTGGCAACGGCGATATCGGGCTGAATGTATGGGTTGAGAAGTCAGGAGATGTGTTGTTCTATATTGGTAAAACCGATGCCTTTGATCAGAATGCCACCCTGCTGAAACTGGCAGCCGGAAGGATCCATTTTGAGCCCAATCCTTTTGCCGGCGACAGTTCTTTTGTGCAGGAACTGATTACAGGAAAGGGAATCATCCGTATTCAGGAAGGTAAAAAGACCAGCATCAGCATCTGGGTTGATGCCAACAACCCGGTGATACACATTGAAACCAATTCGGATTGTATTGCCAGCCTGCAACTTGAAACCTGGCGAAACTCCACAAATACCATGCAGCCTACCCAGGTGAGCGATATGTTCAAAAATCTCAATGGCCCCGACCCGTATCCAACATACAATACACCCGATAGCGTATTAACTGATTTGCCTGACCGTATCGGGGTTTTGCACCGCAATACCATGTTTGGCAACAACAGTTATGAGATTAACATGAAACTGCAGGGCCTCGGCGATTTTATCACCGAAACCTCCAATCCGTTAAAGGACCGTATCTTCGGGGCAGTGGCACTCGGTGAAAGGTACAATAAAAAAGATGCCACAACACTCATTGCCAATGGAAAAGGCAAGACACATGCCGAAATATTCTGCCTTACGCTTCAGCCTTCAACGCCCCAAAAATGGATAAAAGCAATGGAAGATCTGATAGCTTCTTCGCATAAAACGCCATTAACCCATGCCAGGGCCGCGCATGAAGCCTGGTGGAAGCAATTCCGGATGCGCAGTCATGTGAACATATCCGCACCAAATAGTGGTGATTCGGTTGCTGTAAACCGGCTTTCAAAGGCATACAACCTGTGCAGGTTTATGAATGCCTCGGCCGGAAGAGGGGCCGTCCCCATTAAATTCAATGGTTCAATTTTCAGTTACGGCAAAGCCGGAAATCCCGATTACCGCCGCTGGGGCGGGCCCGGTTTCTGGTACCAGAACCAACGGCTTGTGTACTGGCCTATGCTGGCACAGGGCGACTTTGACCTGATGCAGCCCTGGTTCGGCATGTACCACAATTCACTTGAATTGCAGAAGAAGCGCACCCTTAAATTTTTTAACCATGCCGGGGCTTTCTACCCCGAAACCATCACCTTCTGGGGTACCGAAGTGAGCAGCCATTATGGCTGGACTCCCTTTGAAGAACGGCGAAGCCCAGTGGCCGAATGTACCTACCTCACCTATTATTTTCAGAACGGGATAGAACAAATGCTGATGATGTACAACTATTTTGAGTTCACCGGCGATACCGCTTTTGCCCGTCGTGTTTTGCTCCCGCATGCTGATGAAATAACAAAGTTTTATGATCTGCATTACCAGCTCGATAACCAGGGTAAAATGCATATAGGCCCGGCACAGGCACTCGAAACTTATCAGGTGGCCCTGAACCCGCTGCCCGAAATAGCCGGACTGCAATATACCCTTCCAAAACTGCTTTCGCTTCCGGCCAATATGCGTTCAGATGAAATGACGAACCGCTGGAAGACGCTGATGACACACCTGCCGGCTATTCCGCAGCGTGAAGTAAATGGAAGGAAGATGCTTGCACCCGCACAACTGTTCGATATGGAAATGAATGTTGAAAACCCGGAACTCTATGCGGTGTTTCCGTACAGGCTGTTTGGTGTGGGCAAGCCTGATACTGCATTGGCCATGAATGCTTTTATAAACCGTAAGTACAAAAGTGATGTGTGCTGGAATCAGAATGTGATTGATGCAGTATTGCTCGGAATGGTGGATACAGCCCGGGTACTGATACTTGATCGTGCCGCACCCGACCGCCACAGCGACAGCCGTTTCCCGGCTTTCTGGAATATGTTTAACGACTGGAGCCCCGATGTGGACCATGGCGGTGTGCTGCAAACTGCTGTAAACTATATGCTTTTACAGTGCGAGGGCAACGAAATCAGACTATTGCCTTGCTGGCCAAAACACTGGAACGTTGATTTTAAATTGTACGCCCCTGATCAGACAACCATTGAATGTGTATTTCAAAATGGGGAAATTACAAAGCTTATTGTAAGCCCTGAACATCGTTTAAAGGATGTGGTGATGCCGGCTTATTTAAAGAAGCAATAATTTTATTATGGATGGCTTGCCGAGATAAAGGCTGCTGAATTGTTGTCGGCCAGTATCATATCAAGTGCATCAACCGAACCGTCACCATTTATGTCAGTAGGCAGATAGCCTGTGGTGAAAGCTGATGCATCATTGTCAACGCTGATTAAATCAAGGGCATCCACAGCGCCATCCTGATTGATATCACCTCCGTAAAGGGCAAAAACTCCGTTAGGTGTCAGCACCATGTTACTGCCATAAGCCTTGGCAACATCAAAAGTAAAATCATAATCCACCGGAGTTACGGCAAACGAAACAGGTGATGAACTCCATGTTTCAATACTTGTACGGTGTTTGATGGCAAGGTAATATGAATCAGCAAAAGTACCCGGAACAGAAACGGTAAGCATTCCATCCTGATCAATGGTCTGCCCGGTAGCTTTGTACACAGGGCTCCAGGGTGGAGTAGCCTGCATCAGCCATACACTCAGCGTATCAACCGTTGTACCCGGAAAA
>CAZKCK010000411.1:0-2946 GCA_964550695.1 uncultured Bacteroidales bacterium
TTTCAGAAACCTTAAACCGGTTATCAGTCCTATGCCCTACTACCCAGACAATATCTTCACCAGAGCATAGCAGCCAGATGTTTTCCTTTTGCAGGTTCGTAAGCTTCTGATGCACAAAAAAATCACTGAGTTTCTGCCTTCCCTGCATCCCGAATGGGCAGAAAGTGTCACCCGCCCGGCGGTGGCGCAGCGTGAGGGGAGCTTTAACCAAATCAGCATCTAACCAAACACGATGAGGCATTTTGGGAATATCCGACACATCAAATTGTGTAAGTATTTCAAAAATCATTTCAACCGGTTCATGCATCCGGCATGGAAGTTCAGTAATATTGTATACTGCTGAATCCATTTCTGACTTTGGGCCAATCTGCACAAAGCCACGTTCAATTACCAGCCTGTTATTACCTGCATAAAACGTCTTACCCGAATGATCAACCGAAGTCACAATATTTTGTGCATCGCCATGGCTGAAGCCAAACTCTTCAATCAATCCGTACAGCCAGAAGGCCGGTTCTTCCATTTTCATCAACCCTGCCATATCGATGCGGGTGGTTGTTCCGTTGGTGGTGTATAAAACGGCTTTATACCCGGTTAAAACGCCATTCACAGCACTCAGGGCTTCATCAACGTTGTGCATCGCCTTTACTATCGAATCGCCAGCAGAGGGGTTTATCTGGCTCAATACGGGGATTAACTGATGACGGAGTTTGTTACGCAGGTAATAATCCGATGCATTTGAGCTGTCATTGCGGAAAGCAATCCCAACTTCATTTGCAAAAGCCTCAATTTCAGCGCGACTAGCAAACAACATGGGCCGAACGATGTGCCCGGTTTTTTGCGGAATGCCTTTCAACCCTTGTAACCCACTCCCCCTCAATAAATTGATAAAAAATGTCTCAATCTGATCATCTTTGTGATGCGCTGTAGCCAGATACTGATAGCTATTTTTCAGGCGGATTTCCTCAAACCACTCATAACGCAACTGACGGGCTGCCACTTGTATACTAAGCTTGTGTTCATCGGCATATAATTTCGTATTAAATCTCCTGGTAAAAAAAGGTATCCCGTTCTTTTTACAAAACGTTTCCACCAATGCCTCATCTCCATCAGATTCAGCACCCCTGAGCTGAAAATTACAATGTGCAATGCCACAATCAAATCCGGCGGCCATTGTTAACCAGGCCATTGCCATGCTGTCGGCACCCCCGCTGACTGCCATCAATATGCGGTGGCTGGTATCAAAAAGAGCGTCCGCTGTTAAGTTTCGCTCAAATCTTACCAATAATTCAGGCCTGGTGCTGCGCATACGGCTTATGATTGATGAAACGCTTTACCAGATAAGCAACCAGAATCCCGTATAAAATCCCGAAAAGCCAACCTGTCAGTACGTCGGAAGGATAATGTACTCCCAGGTATAAACGGCTGAAGGACACGAGCAACGTCCACGGAAAAACAACCATGGCGAAATATTTCACCCTGCTTTTCAACAACAAAAACACAAAAACCGCTATGCCCATGGTATTGGCGGCATGTCCGCTGAAGAACCCGAACATCCCGCCATGATAATCCTTCACATAATGAAGCGTTTCCATCAGTCCGGGTTCATGCGAAGGCCTGAGGCGCTGGAAACCACTTTTGAATAAGGTGGCTGTCTGGTCAGTTAATAGCACCAGAAGTAAAGCCCCGGCGAGGATCCACCAGGCCTGTTTGCCATATTTGTTGAAGAAGAGCCAGAAGAACCAGAGATACAACGGAATCCAGATTGCAATCCTGCTTGCCCGCCACATAATAAAATCACCTGCCGGGGAATTGAATCCGTTGATAAGTTTCAGCAGGTTGGCATCGGCCTGAAGCAACATTTCAAACATATGCTATTCAACTACAGTTGGATTCAATTCTTTCCAGATCAGATCTTTCAGTTTATCAAGACCTGTTTGGGCAACAGAGGAAATGAACACAGAGGGAATACCCCGTGGAAGCAGTTTTTTCATTTCCTTAATTAAACCGTCATCCAGCATATCACATTTTGTAATTGCCAGAATACGTGATTTATCAAGCAATTCAGGATTGAATTCCTTCAGTTCGTTCAGCAGAATTTTATAGTCCTTTTTAATATTATCAGTATCTGCCGGAATCATAAACAGCAGGATTGAATTCCGCTCTATATGACGCAAAAACCTAAGACCGAGTCCTCTGCCCTGACTTGCGCCCTCAATAATTCCGGGAATATCAGCCATTACAAATGAACGGTTGTCACGGTATGAAACGATTCCGAGGTTTGGTGTAAGTGTAGTAAAAGGATAATCGGCAATCTCGGGTTTGGCGGCAGATACCACCGATAAAAGTGTAGATTTACCAGCATTTGGGAAACCCACCAGACCTACATCGGCAAGTAATTTAAGTTCAATAATATACCATCCTTCAAAACCATCTTCACCCGGTTGCGAAAATTTTGGTGCCTGACGGGTGGCCGTTTTAAAAAACTCATTGCCCATACCGCCCCGTCCGCCTTTCAACAGAATTACCTCCTGACCTTCTTCTGTAAGCTCCGCCAGAACCTCTCCTGTTTCGGCATCACGGGCAATTGAACCTACCGGAACGTCCACATACTGATCATGACCGTCGGCACCTGTACTTTTGGCACCACTGCCCGATTCACCGTCGCCCGCATAAAGGTGTTTGGTGTACTTAAGGTGGAGTAAAGTCCATAACTGACTGTTGGCCCGTAGAATAACATGACCACCACGACCGCCATTCCCGCCATCCGGTCCACCTCTGTCAACGTATTTTTCGCGTCTGAAATGTACTGATCCGCCTCCGCCTTTACCGGAACGCAGAAACATCTTTACGTAATCAACAAAATTTGATCCTGACATTCAATTATTTATAAATCAATAAAAAGAAATGCAAAGATAACCAAGGTTTTGCATAATACGTGGTCTCATT
>CAZKCK010000412.1:0-2938 GCA_964550695.1 uncultured Bacteroidales bacterium
TTCTGCCGCATAAGTGGCAGGAGGTTTTTGCTTTAAAAAAAATGGTTCTTTAGTAAAAAAACAAAAGTATAGTTCCTGATTAAGTTTGCCCTGATCATTCTATTTTTGTTACCTTATAAACCTTTCCGTTTACAACTGTATATTGCTGGCAATTGTTACTATTTCATAACTAACATATATTCATAGTATTATAAATAATATTTAGAATAATTATAAATAATATTCGCATAAATGTCGAAAGCTACATATAAACAACTATTTTTGTATTTAATAAATATTCTAAGATTGCAATCTATCAGAAGTTACTGCCCTTTCATGTCAATGATTATTGTTCAACCCTCAAAATTTGATAAAATGATAAAAAACTACTCCTACTATTTTAACCAAGGTTTCCTTATTATAACTTTTTTTATAGCTGGAACTTTTCTAAGTACTCTATTAGCAGCAAATGACCCTCTTAAAAGGAATGTAGTCAAAGGCGAGCGTCCTCCAATAAATCTTTCCTCAGTCCCTGATCAAGCTTTTGAACAAGGGATTATACGCATTAAGTTCATTAAAGCACTTGAAAACCAACTGGATAACACTATAATTGCATCCAATCCTGATGGAACGGCCCGCTTCGGGATTGCTGCCATTGACATGCTAAATCAGCAATATGGGGTTATTCAAGTAAAGAAAACATTTGATGTAATTTTACAGAATACTCAATATAACGACCGTCACCGACAGTGGGAATTTCATTTATGGTACGACCTTATTATACCCGAAGGAACTGATATCAGGAACATGGTTCAATCTTATTCAGCACAAAGTGAAATTCAATTATCGGAGCCAGTTTACCGTAAACAACTTGTGGCGGCTGATATAAATCCGCTTCAGCCCTTTGCCCCCAGCGCAGCAAATCGCGCTGTAAATTATATACCTAACGATCCAAGGTATAATGAGCAATGGCATTATAACAATACCGGCCAGCAAGGTGGAAGTGTTGATGCGGACATTGACCTGCCGGAAGCCTGGGATATTATCAGGGGAAACAGCGATGTAATTGTTGCGGTTGTAGATGGAGGCATTGATTACACCCATTCCGATCTGGCTGCCAATATGTGGCCCGGCATTGGATATAATTTTGTGACTAACTCCTCGGTTGTTTCCCCTGATGATCATGGCACCCATGTTGCAGGCACGGTTGCCGCCAATACAAATAACGCATTTGGCGTTAGTGGTGTTGCCGGAGGTTCAGGGATTGGGGATGGTGTAAGGTTAATGTCGTGCCAGGTATTTACTTCATCATCAAGCGGAGGATTTGAAAATGCCCCTATCTGGGCTGCGGACAATGGAGCTGCTATATCACAGAATAGTTGGGGCTACACCGTGGTGGACGTCTATGACCAAGCTGCGCTGGATGCAATTGATTACTTCAATTTGCATGGAGGAGGTACAGTATTATCTGGTGGTATTACCATTTTTGCTGCGGGCAACAGCGATTCACCCGGATTGTGGTACCCTGCTTGTTACAGTAGTTGCTTTTCAGTTGCTGCTACCGGAAACCAGGACTTGAAAGCATGGTATTCAAATTACGACACTTGGGTTGACATTTCGGCACCTGGCGGCGAGACAGATGCCGTTACAGAAAGAGGTGTTCTAAGCACTTTGCCGGGAAATACTTACGGATTCTATCAAGGAACATCCATGGCCTGTCCACATGCATCAGGTGTTGCCGCTCTTATACTTTCACTTGCTCCAGGATTCTTAAGCCCGTCAGAACTCAAAAATATCTTGACCACAACAACTGATAATATCAATGCATTAAATCCCACCTATGCAGGAAAACTTGGCTCGGGCCGGCTAAATGCTTACCAGGCTTTACAAGCCACGCAATCATATATAACTCCTGTTGCAAATTTTTCAGCCTCCCCAACAACAGTTTGCGCAGGCAATTCAGTAACTTTCACGAATTTAACATTAGTTGGCACATCATGGATATGGAGTTTTCCAGGTGGGACACCTTCATCATTTACAGGTCAAACCCCACCACCAATTACTTATGCTGTAACAGGGATATATGATGTATCGCTCACAGTTTCGGATGGAACAATTACAAACACGAAAACAATTCCAAACTATATCAGTGTAAAGGATGTAATTGCTGATTTTTCTGCCAGTTCAACCACCATATTTGAAGGAAACAGTGCAACGTTTACAGATAATTCATCGTGTAGTCCGGTAACATGGGAATGGGCTTTCCCTGGAGGAATACCATCTTCGTTCACTGGTCAGACACCTCCTCCAATATTCTATTCGGTTTCTGGCAATTATGATGTTACATTAACTGTTACCAAACCAGGAGCAACCGATACCAAAACAAAAACAGCTTATATTACTGTTGTCCCACCTATATTTAACATGAGCAATGGAACTATTACAACTTGCACAGGCAATTTTTATGATTCAGGGGGCTCTTCAGGCGATTATGGTGATAACGAGGACTATACCATAACATTTTTACCCGGAACTGCGGGAGCAATGATCAGGGCAACCTTTAGTTCTTTTAATACTGAATCCTCATTTGATTATATGTACATTTATAATGGGACCAATATTTCAGCACCATTAATAGGCTTCTACACCGGCACATCAAGTCCGGGAACCATAAGCGCCAGCAATCCTACAGGGGCATTAACATTTCAATTTACTTCTGACAATTCAGTGGTCAAATCTGGATGGGCTGTTGCCATAACATGCCATACCAATCCCCCAGTTGCCGAATTCACAGCATCTTCCGTGTCGCCTGTGGTGAACCAAACGGTTACCTTTACAGATCAGTCAAGCGATGTTCCGACTTCATGGACCTGGACTTTCAGTCCTAACACGGTAACTTATGCAGGTGGCACAAATGCGAACTCGCAAAACCCGCAAGTTCAGTTTAATGCTTCAGGAT
>CAZKCK010000413.1:0-2926 GCA_964550695.1 uncultured Bacteroidales bacterium
TATGGAACCAGGGTAAACATGTGGTGTTTGATGTAGATGTTAAAGGTGGCCTGAATATCAAAAAGAAATTCCCGGAACAATCTCTGTCTGTTTTCATTATGCCCCCATCTATCCTGGAACTTGAGAACAGATTGAGAAACAGACAGACTGAGTCAGATGAAAGTCTCAGCAAACGCATACGCAAAGCTGAATACGAACTGGGTTTTGCTTCTGAATTTGATAAAGTGATAATTAACAATGATCTTGAAACTGCAATTGAGGAAACAAGTTCACTTCTACAGTTTTTTTTAAACGCATAATCAACTTAATTGCATCATTTCAAATGATTTAGGGTTGATTCAACTTCCAGGTATAACTGCTCTATGCCATTGTTATTTGAAAACAGATAGTCAGCCTTTTGTATACAAGCCGAAAGGTTTTGGTGGTTTGGGTTGTCAGATTGCATCTCTCTCGCTTCATTGGCCAAAAACGTTTCAAAACTGATGCTGTCAGTTTCTGATGCCCTTTTTACAATGCGTTTGTAACGAATTAAGGGATCTGCATCTACAGCAAAAAGGATAAAATCCCCGGTCTTTTTGAGAGAATCTATTTCACCCGGTGTCCGTATGCTTTCAATCACACAATTGTTTCCGGTTTTCAATGCTTTCAGGTACAATTGATCGGTAACATATGAAGGTGAATTTTCTGATCTTAATTTATTGGCTATGCTTGTTAATGAATCTCTGTTCACA
Source organism: uncultured Bacteroidales bacterium (assembly GCA_964550695.1). Classification (GTDB taxonomy): domain Bacteria; phylum Bacteroidota; class Bacteroidia; order Bacteroidales; family TTA-H9; genus CAZKCK01. The sequence continues at coordinate 732 of CAZKCK010000413.1, forward strand.
GCCAATCCGGCCTCAACAAGCTTTTCTTTTAAAAACTCACGCACCGAGAAATGACAAAACCCTTTTTCGTTCACCAGGTAATCAACGATGGTTCCTTTGCCGGCACCCAAGGTTCCGGTAATTCCTATTATCAACATAACGAAATTATAATTTTGTATGTTTCTGTGCAGTATCTTTAATCAGGTTGTCGACCCATTTTGAGTCGACCATTACTGGCGAAAAGGCTAACAGTTTGTCAACCAATAACTCAGGATCGGTATCGATTACAATATTCTGACGGTGCTCCGGACGTAAAAACCCTTCTCCGGCGGCATGGTCCAAAAATTCAAGAAGTTTATCATAATACCCGTTCACATTAAGGATAGCGACGGGCTTATCGGTAATTTTCAGTTGAAACCAACTCAGGACCTCAAACAATTCATCCATGGTTCCAAACCCTCCCGGTAAAGTAATAAAAGCATCGGAAAGCTTGCCCATTAAATCTTTCCGTTCCTGCATCGTATCAACTGTAATAACCTCTGTAACACCCGTGTGAAGTATTTCCTTGGAAGCAAGCAGATGAGGCATAATTCCGGTTACACTACCTCCTGCGCTGAGAGCGGCATCGGCCAGCACACGCATTGTTCCGATATTTGAACCTCCATACACCAGTTTTAAACCGCGGAGAGCCAAAATCCTGCCCATTGAAGCTGCAGACTGCCGGTAGGCATCGTCAAAACCCATACCCGATCCACAGAAAACACACACCGACGAAATTTTATTTTTATACATAGTATTTTTTAAGCGCGCCAAAAGTACTGAATTATCCCGGCAAATCCTTCTCCAGAAGTATATGGTTGATCAGCCGCCGGAACATCCTGATTCCGGTGGGTATTATATCATCAGGGAAATCATATTCCGGATCATGTAAAGGCGCACAGGCACTTCCGGCACCAAGACCGAAAAACAAGGTTTTAAACTTGTTTGTATAATATCCAAAATCTTCTGACCATCTGAAAGGCTCTTTTAAAAAACTTACCTTTAAATTCTCGGCTGAAGCAGCCTGTAGGGCAAGTTCAACCAGATATTCATTGCTTAAGGTTGCCGGGAATTCTTCATGCCATAAAATCTGATGCTGTAACCGATATTTAGCGGCTATTCTACAAACTTCAGTCACACAAATATTTACGAGCAACTCCATATCCCTATCATCAAAAGCCCTCAGTGTAGCATGAATTTCTGCAAATCCCGGAGCAATCCCGTATGAACGTTCACCAACTTTTGCATGAACAATGGTAAGCAAAATATAGTTTTCGAATAATGGTGATGTTATTGCATTCAGAGATTCAATAAGTTCGGCGATGGCGGCAACCGGGCTTATCCCGGTTTCAGGATATGCTGCATGAGCTGAACGGCCAAAAAGTTTAATCTCAACACCTTTTGAAGCAGAGGCAAAAACATTCCTGCGAAGTATGATTTCGTGTTTATCAAATCGGGGCAGATTGTGCAATCCAATGATACAATCAGGGTTCAGACTTATGAATGCAGGGTCAGCTAAAACCGCTTTTGCTCCCGCACCGGTTTCCTCGGCTGGTTGAAAAAGCAAAACAACCTTTCCGGATGCAATCCGATCATTTGCCAGATTGCAGGCAAGTCCTGCCAAAATCGCGGTATGGCCGTCATGCCCGCATAAATGTGAGGCTCCGGAGTAAACAGAATGGTATTCAAAATTGTTAATTTCGTCAGTTGCGACTGCATCTATATCGGCTCTGATAACAATAACAGGTCCTGCTTTTTCTCCTTCAAAAATAAAGGCAGCTCCTGTTCCCGCCATTGGCTTGATAGCTTGATCGGGGTGCAGCTTACTTATAAATTCGGTAATAGTCGCAATTGTATTGTGCTCCTTGCCAGATAATTCGGGATGCTGGTGTAACCAATGCCTTAATTGAACATATGGTAATGGGTTATTTTGCATAGGAGTTCAATAGATAATTACTAAATTTGTTAAAATTTGGATTTCAAAAATACTGAAATGAATCAATTGTATCCGTTAAAATTTACCCCGATTTTTAAAGATAAAATTTGGGGCGGTGAAAAAATCCGGACCAGGTTTGGTTTTGATTTCTCACCATTACCCAATTGTGGGGAAGCTTGGATTGTATCAGGTTATGAAAACAATAACACGGTAGTTGAAAATGGCTTCCTTGAGGGCAATG
>CAZKCK010000414.1:0-2922 GCA_964550695.1 uncultured Bacteroidales bacterium
ATTACCTGATTAAAAAAGAGTTTCAGGATTTTGAAAATCTTCGGAAAACCATTTTGATAAAAGAAATTCTATTTAAAAACTGTAACAAAAAAGAACATGAATACGCTTTGGAATCTATTCAGCTTGAGAAAGAACTTGGTGAATTATATGCTGAACTTCTGACTTTTATAAAAACATTGAATATCATTCCCTGTGTTTAAAATTTCCGGAAACCGCAAAGGCAATTTGGGATGGTGCGCACCAGACAACCAGGCACATCAATTTAAACCAGGTAATGTTTCATGCATCCTTATTCCTGCAGTCAGGCAATTGGCTGGCAATCCGGGATTAAACCGAATGGCTGACCAAAGATGGAGGATGGAACCTGGCCACATGCCTCAATTAACCAAACTGACATTAAATAAATTCCCGAAACCGTAAATTTTCCCGAAACCGTAAAACCGTAATAACCATGGAAACATTAACAGGAAAACTATTTACTGCAGGCTGCCAGTTTCAATTTACAGGGAGCCACGAAAAAAGCCTGCTTTATATTACCGGATATAATTCAGCCGATAGCTTAATTCTGCCTGACTGTAAATATGCCTGTGAATATGGCAGAGAACTGCGGATAATCTTGTCACGGGTGTTTTCTATCAATCCTGAATACTGCTTTTCCATTACCGCATTTTTGGTGAAAATGAAACTGTCCGGCGCTATTACAACCAGAGTCAAATTGTAAATTATACAAAACATCTTTAATCACATCAATTTATTAACATCTGAAAATCTATACTATGTATTTCATTATCACCACTAACAGAGAAGTTGCAGAACAAATCGAACGCCAATGTGTCTTTGATGCCAAAATGGGAGATCGTAGTTATAAATTCGGTGGCATTAGCCATCACGATGGATTTTCATCCGTAAGGATTGATGCTGTAAAAGATTTGATTGATCCTTCTGATATATTCTGGCTGGGCCATTTTTCAGCACAAATTCCAAAATGATTTTGATGTTTTCGTTTTACAGTGTCCTGTGCTTTTGGCAGGGCTTCGTTTTTTAAAACTACTTCAGCAATATTAAAATATGAATTCATCTGTAAATAGCTCCACTTTTAAACCGCAGGACTGGAACCACAAGATACCGACAAGTGTGTTTCCTTTTGGTTAAGAATCCCAACAGGAAAGTTATCCGAACAGCAAACAGCCAACAGCCAACAAACGAAAGCTCGCGCTTCCGGGTACATCACTCCTGAATACGTGATGACTTTTTTTACTGACGGATTCGCAGGCGAATCTGTATAATGAATCAAAATAAACAGAAATGAAAAACAGAAATTTAAACCACAAAGATGACTGGCAAACGCCGCCCGAGTTCCTCGCGATGCTTGCCGGAGAGTTTGACTTTAACTTCGATCCCTGCCCATATCAACACAATGTTGATTTGTGGGATGGGCTCAAAATTGACTGGGGTGAGCGTAGCTTTATCAACCCTCCTTATTCACGAATACTCAAGGAAGCTTTTGTAATTAAAGCAATAGAACAGGCCGCTCAGGGCAAACTTTGCGTTTGCCTGTTACCGGTGAGCACCAGTACGAAATTGTTTCACAATTACATACTGCCTAATCTAAGCAAAATCAGGTTTCTGAAGAAACGCCTGAAATTCAGCGGCACAAACACCAAAGGAGAAACAGTAAACAATAAAGCAGGGATGCATGATTCCATGCTTATCATCTTCGATGGAAGAACTCCCGGGAAACAACCACTTATGAAACTTAGTTAAATAATTTATAATCAATATTAAATACACAACGAAATGAAAGTCAAAGAGATTTTAGAACAGACAGACAAAATGTATTCACTTCTTATGGAAGCCTATGAAATTGCCGGAGGATTAAGGGATTCTTTTTCAGGTATTTCAGGTTCAGATTCAACAGAGGGGGCATTAAAAAATCACTGTAACTCCATCCGTGGTAAAATTTATGAGATCCGCGAGATGAAAGGATCATTTATACAAATTATCAATACTTTAAAGTAATTATTTATTATGAGTAACATTTCAATTAAAATCAATTTACGGCAGCTTAAAAGCACCGTAAGAACAATGAAAGCCGCCAGCGGCGAAATCGAGTGTTTAATCATTCCTATCGACCAGAACTATCTGGTAAGAGGGGAAAAAGGAATTTACCTCGACTTGCAGGCTTATGAGCTAAAGGAGAAGAAAGCGGACCGCAAAGACACCCACCTTATTAAACAGGGTTTTCCCAAAGAGGTGTTTGACGCTATGACGGATGAAGAAAAGAAAACAACTCCCATCATCGGCAACCTGGTGGTTTGGGGTTACGCTGAACCGGCTCCGGTAAATGTGGAAATTGTAGAAACACAAGAGGGAGAAGCAGGGGATTTACCTTTCTGATTTTAAAATTAATCTGGTTCTGAAAATTGATTTTTATGAAATCGCGATTTATTACACTGACTTCTCAATTGGAGTTCTTTCAACATAGGGAATCAATACAGATAAATCTGAATTTGCAGTTTAGTATGGACAATACGGTTTAATTGGTTCTTAATTGGGAGCCTGCCGTAAACGTCACCGCGCTTACGCTTCAAATCTTCTGTAGGAACCAGAAGGATTTTTCCGCTCCAAATCGCTGGCTCACGACCTTTTTGCTTATACCGGCAAAAAGGTCGTTTTTTTTTAATCAGATTGATAGCTGTACCATTTGCGTGGGGTACATAGTATGATCTTACAAGTAAGATCACACCACACGCTTGATTCATGACAAAGGTATGCGCCGCCCGGAACAGGACAGGGTATAGCGAGCTCACTAAAGTGAACTCTCTGGGTGTTCCGCCCTGTCCCTAATCCGCCCGGCTTCGAAAAGAGGTTGTCATAATCAAGCGTGCCAGACAAAGTCCGTCCACTGACGGATGCTACAAA
>CAZKCK010000415.1:0-2896 GCA_964550695.1 uncultured Bacteroidales bacterium
CTCCCGGAGGTCATATTCCGATTTAAAATTTTCGGGGTTCAGGTATTTTTTGATTTGTGTCATTCGTTAAAAGATTTGTTAATCCATTGCCAGCCTGAAACCATACCAGGTCATTTGCCTTAACGGGTTGCAATTTGCACGCATAATAATCAGGCAATTTGATGCGCTGGTATAAAAATATCCGCCCCGCTGAACACGGTTCATCCCCGATGCGGGTCCTTTCGGATTCACCTGATGTGTATCCGGATAATTGTCATACCAATCATTGCACCACTCCAACACATTGCCACTCATATCATACAATCCCAGTTCGTTGGGTTGAAGGTTGGCCACAGGCTTGGGTCCGTAATTTCTGCGTTTCTGATTAAAAATACCTGTCTCCGTTAAACGGTTGCTGCCGGCATACCTGAAATTCCTGCTTAAATTTCCGCCACGGGCAGCAAATTCCCATTCAGCCTCAGTTGGAAGACGGTATTTATTACCGGTATGCCAGGCAAGTTTCAGGGTGAAAGCTTCTGCATCATACCAGTTTACATTGGTCACCGGCAATTCAGCACCAATTAATTCACTCGGATTAAAATCCATGATTTCCATCCATAAGGCTTGCGTAACCGGAACCTGACCCATTAAAAATCCATCGAGTGTCACCGAATGCCTGAGCATTTCGTTGCTATTGCGTCCCTTACCCATCTTAAAAGTTCCGCCTTCGATGGAAACCATCTTAAAATCAACTTTTCCAATGTGCTGTGTAAAAATGTTTGAATGGTCCTGATTTTCAATGCTTCTATGAATGGGCATGGTTTCCATACCGGGTTGAGTGATAGCCTGATCCATAGAAACAGATGCTACTTCTTCAGGTTGCAGCGGCTTAAAATCAGATGCATCACAACTTCTACAGGTTTCGTTGCCAAAAAAATTCCTCTGACCACAAACTGAACAAATTCTGATAAAAGCAGGGTGAAAATCGGTAATTTCCTTTTCGGGCAGAATATCAAGTGCCAACCGGAAGCCGGTAAAATTAAAACGTTTATCAGGTTTGTCCTGACCCCGATAGGTTGGCGTACAAAACGAAGGTGTTGTATCCCAGCCGCCGCCTCTGTAAATTTTATCAATTCCCAATGACGGGCCGGCAGGATTCAGCAAAGCTGAATAACGATAATAAATAGGATTATACCAATCGTTGCACCATTCCCAGACATTCCCGAGCATATCGTGTAACCCAAACCTGTTTGGTTTTTTCAAACCGGCCGGGTGCAGACAGGAACCTGAATTGCGACGGTACCATGCCATTTCATCTAAAATTTCAGGTTCAAAACCACTTTTAGGAAGGCTTGGGATGTCAGCATCGGTTAGACCGCGTTTTGCAGCATATTCCCATTCGGCCTCAGTGGGCAAACGGTATGGTTTCCCAGTTTTTTGGCGCAGCCAAAGGCAAAAGGCCTCGGCTTCAAACCAGTTCACATTCACAATGGGTTGATTGCTATCGAAATGGGTACGTAATTGTCCTTTTTCATCGTGCTGCCAGTTGATTCCTTCCGTTAAACGGAAACCGTTATTCAGCCAGAGGTAACTACCAGTTTGCACATGCTCAGCATTTTCAATGACTTCACGGGCAAACTGATAAAACAGCGAAACTGTAACCGGTATTTCTGCCAGGTAGAAATCGCTGATTTCAACTTTGTGCACATTCCTGGTGGCCAGTTCATTTTCATTGCCCATCAGGAAGGTGCCGCCGGGGATGGGGAGGAGGTTAAAGGCGATTGCGTTGATTGTTTCCTGAATAATTTCCATGGTAATTAAATACAGAATTATGGGTAATTAATATTTTTCTCTTTTTAAATAGTTGAATAACAAAGGACAAAGTGGATTCAGGTCTGTTTTGGAATAATCTCATGCACTGTTACCAAACCTGTTTCGGAGGTGTCAACATAAGGCGCTCGCAATAGGTCATAAACATCGTGTTTAGATAATTCATCAGAGTCGGCCTCATTTGAAACCAATGTCCACAAAATGTCTTCGCGATCGTTGCCACCAATAAAATTCATGTCCTCACGATAGTTATAATGAAACAAACGTCCATTCCTATCCTTCACAAGCTTTCGTTGAAAATGATAGCTGTCCCAATAAACTTTAACTTTTTTTGAAGATTTCAACAAAGCGTACGAATAAATATCTCCAAGAAACTCAAAGTCCGAATTATTGTTGGTTGTAATCATTTTCTTAAAAGAGCCATCAGCCAATTTGGTGATTGTAACCACATTGTTGAATTGATCCCGATAGGTGATTCCTTTCTCTTCCCCTTTGGGAAGTTTAACTGGAGTTTTCATGGTAAAATATCTAAAATGAATTTTGAGGATTTTGTTTATAAAATACTACCGGGGCTACTATCATACTTTCATCATAGCCAAGCCTTTCTACTATTGCTACTATCTTCATGATGTGAAAGCCATAGGGATAAATATCGTATGTAGGATGTTTAGGCGCCTTATCGGTTGCGAATAGGGTTCTTTCCTTGTTGGTCATATTGAATAGAAATCTAATATTAGTTAAAAATCAGTTATCTATGTGCCTCACTCCGCGATTTGAAAAAACAGCGTATCATCACCATAAAAAAGGTTGGGGATGAGCTCGGGCCTGTTTTGAGCACTTGAACTTAAATAATTTATAGTATTAAGATATTTTAATTTCTTATCTAGGTCTTCACGATCATTACAATAGAAGAGGTAGCGGTAGTACCTGTTTTCGTACATCCGGTCGCTGGAGTCGAAACAAGGGTATAATTCAACCCGTTCTATAAAGAAGTTCTGGCTGCTATCCATTGCTATACGGCAGCATGGATCAGGATTTTTGTCAATTTCTTTTAATTGACTTCTGAAATGCTTCAGACTTTTGTACA
>CAZKCK010000416.1:0-2889 GCA_964550695.1 uncultured Bacteroidales bacterium
AATAAAAAGCTACAATTATGAAATCAAATTACGGTAACATCATATTTAAAAACTGTCTTATATTGGCGATAGGATTTTTCACTGTGATGGGAGCTGAAACACTCCATGCACAGAGTCCTGCCGCTCCTTTAGCGGACTCCACAAACCCTCGCCCTTGGTACGACCTGGGTATGATGTCGGACCCGATACTCGATCAATCCCTGCTATTTTACATGGCAATGACCTGGTCAGGGCAAGCCGATGTTGGCGAATGCCTCGAAACCGCATCCCGCGTTAATGTTTCTGACCCCGACAGTTGGGCTGTAGAATGGACAAAAACAGCCGGCAAACTGATTTCTGTTGCAGAGGTAGCTGAAAAGCAAAATCACAAAGTAAGCGCTGGACAGGCATACTTACGCGCTGCTACTTATTATTCTGCTGCCCTGCACAGGCATAATGACCCGAAAGCGCAAATTGTAAAGGATAATACGCTTGCCGCTTCGAAATACTTTCGTAAAGCTGTTAAACTTTTAGGCATCCATGCCGAGCCTGTTCAGATTCCTTACGGGAACATAACGCTGCCGGGATATTTCTTCCGTTCACCAATGGCAAAAGGCCCGGCACCGGTGCTTATAGTTCACCAGGGGCGCGATGGCTGGGCAATGCATTGCAAATATATTGCTGATGCTGCCATAAGCCGGGGCTACCACTGCCTGCTTATAGACGGGCCTGGCCAGGGAGAAGCACTCCGTCTGCAGGGATTGCCTTTTCGTCCCGATTGGGAAAATGTCATCACACCTGTGGTTGACTATCTTGTAGCGCGGAAAGATATTGACACAAATCGGATTGGGCTTATGGGGTTAAGTATGGGAGGAGCGTTGGCACCCCGGGCTGTAGCTTACGAAAAACGCATTAAAGTTTGCGTCGCCAACCCGGGCGTATTGTCATGGCCTGATATTATCTCCGGGTTCCTTGGACAAATTGATCCGAAACTGAACGACCTCTGGAAGTCCGACCCGGAGGGATTCAATAACCTGATTGCTTCCATTTCAACACAGGTGCCACTGGTAGATTGGGGAATCAGGGATATGATGTGGAAACACGGAGCTTCAACACCTGCTGAATTAATGGTTCAAATGCAGGCTTATTCCAACAAAGAAATTGCATCTAAAATCACCTGCCGTATGCTTGTTATGGATGGCGCTGCCGACGAATACAGCCAGGGAAAGGATTTGTTTGAGGCACTTGCCTGTCCAAAGGAATACATGTTTTTCGAAGCCAATGACCCCGCACTGCAACATTGCCAGGTAGGTGCCCAGGCATCCTCATCGGCGAGGCTGTTCGATTGGCTGGATGAAAACCTTTAACAACAGAAAGGATTTGTCGCCTAAGTACTGTCCTTGAGCTATCAAACTCAACCAAAAAATTACAAAAGCTGAATTCTAAAAATTTATAAAATAACCTCAAGAAACTATTTTTTATCTTTAGGGCGCTTCTTATCAAAATACTTGCAAAAAAAATGAAGACTTTAAAACAAACCATTATCACTAACGTATGAAAAACACAATTAAACTTTTATCAGGAACATTGATTCTTGCCATAGCGTACATTATTGAAGTGATGTTAATATCCGGCATTTTAATTGCAATAGGCTTCCATTTTCCTGAACTCAAAGTAAGTCAGCAGGTTTCCTTTATTCAGTTAATTCTGTCGGGATTGATTGGCTCTGTGTTTGCCATGTATCTGATTACAAAATACAGGATGAGCAGATTATCCGTTTTCCTGATCCTGAGTTTCATCCTTTTCTTCAGCAATATTTCTGTTGCTATCGAAGGCTCTCTTTTTACTCCTGATTATATAACTGGTAGTGTATTGCTTTCATTATTTGTTCAACAACTACTGATCAGCCTGGCATTTTCGTTCACCGCAGTTTTACTGTTCCGCAAAAGACTTATTGCATCCACAGCAGAATCGGGTGCAAATATCAATTTGTCGCTGGCAGTAAAAATCCTGGTCGGTGCAGCCGTTTATATGATCAGCTATTATGTGTGGGGCTGGCTGAATTTTAACCTGTTCACAAAATCATTTTACGAATCCGGGGTTAGTGGGCTTCATATCCCTGAAGGAGCAGTACTGATAAAGATTATTTTATTCCGTGGTGTACTAATTACCTTGTCGGTAGTGCCTTTTCTGATGCTTTCCCTGCCCGATAACAAACTGAAAATCTTTGAAACAGGTTCAATCCTGTTCCTGTTTGGTGGGATAATACCTATGATTTATACCATCGGGTTGTTGCCTGAGGCACTGATCTGGTATTCATTAATTGAAATATTCCTGCAGAATTTTATTTCAGGGGTACTGATCTATAAAATTTTTACTTACCGTAAAATTAACCTTTAAGGGAACTAAATCATTTGCTCAATACCTTTCCGACGGTCCTGCTATAGCCCGATGTGCTTTTCATAAACAAGCTTTGCAGCAAACAAATCCAATAAGGCAAAGCCTACTGTCTTAAATAAACGGGTGCCGTTGGGAGTTGGAATGTTTTCGCCAGTAAGCAGACTTCCAATCGGATATATCTCTTTTTCAGCTATCCAGTTATTTTTAACAGGAGTAATAAGGTCGCCGCTTTCTTTTTTACCGTCGAGCGTATCCACATATATTTGATCGAGCTGGCGAAATAACTGTTCAGGGAATTCGCGGCAATCGGGTTTGTATGAGCCAATACCGATAATGGTTTTTCCTGTGAAAAGTTCCTTTTCATCCGGAAATACAGGGTTTTGAGAATTTGTTGCAGAAATAATAATTCCGGACTTCATAGCTACTTCAGAAGAATCAATTGCCTGATTAACCCGTATCATCGGATATCTGATCTTGATATTTTCAGTAAAATGGTTAAGATTTTCGCTA
>CAZKCK010000417.1:0-2887 GCA_964550695.1 uncultured Bacteroidales bacterium
ATTAGCATTCCTGACGGCTTCAGCAGGCAGGAACTGTATGAAATGTGATATTGAGCAGGTGGAAAGGGTGAATGACCTGATTTGTCAACCCCGGATGCATCAGACCCGATGAAAGTCAATGGGCGCAAATTAAAATAACATGCTATGAAAGTACAACATACAAAAGAATTGTTACCGGAACAGGCTGAAGAACTTCTCAGGATTTTAAAAGTCCGTTTTGAGAAAAACCTGAACCGTCACATGGGTATGGAATGGGCCAGGGTAGAAGCCAGGCTTGAAGCCGGGCCTTCAAAACTGTGGTCGCTCGGTGAAATGGAGCGAACAGGCGGCGAGCCCGATGTGGTGGGTTATGATGAAGTATCGGGGGAATACCTTTTTTATGATTGCTCAGCCGAGAGTCCGAAAGGCCGCAGAAGCCTGTGTTATGACCGTGCAGGGCTGGAATCAAGGAAAGAACATCAACCCGAAAATAACGCGGTTGATTTGGCTGCGGCAATGGGCATTGAACTGTTAACCGAAGAGCAATACCGCGGGCTTCAGATGCTGGGAAATTTTGATACAAAGACTTCAAGCTGGCTGAAAACACCAGAAGACATCAGAAGCCTTGGCGGTGCTATCTTTGCCGATTTCCGTTACGGTAAAGTGTTCGTTTATCACAACGGTGCTCCTTCATACTACGCAGTAAGGGGTTTCAGAGGTTGCCTGAGGGTTTGAAATATCAGTCAGCCTGAAATCAAATTCAACATAACAACCGGTATAAAATGAAAAAGATACTCCTGATTAACGGACATCCGAACAAGGATAGTTTTAATGCCGGACTGGCAGCCGCCTACAAAAAAGGTGCACTTGCAGGTCATTATGAAATAAAGGAAATTGTGATATCGGAATTGCAGTTTAATCCCAATCTGCAATACGGTTACAAAAAAAGAACAGAACTGGAGCCTGACTTGCTTGACGCCTGGGAAAAGATAAAATGGGCTGACCATCTGGTTTGGGTTCATCCGGTATGTTGGGGCGGGCTTCCTGCGATTACCAAGGGGTTTATTGACCGTGTTTTTTTGCCCGGTTTTGCGTTTCAACCACGCGAAAATTCTGTCTGGTGGGATAAATTGCTCAAAGGCAAGACTGCGCACATCATCACAACCCTTGATCAGCCTTCATGGTATTACAGGCTGGCTTTCGGGCGGCCGAGTGTGAACCAGCTTAAGAAATCGACGCTGGAATTCTGTGGTGTGAAGCCGGTTAAAGTAACTTATATAGGACCGGTAAAAAACGCATCGGTTTTGGAAAGAACAAAATGGCTGGACAAGGCAGAACAACTCGGTAATGCTGCCAAATAATTCCACCGGGTTGATGTCTGGCAGATGACAGGCTGAATATATATTTCACCGTATTAGCTTTTTTGATACTATTTCATTCCGCCCTGTTCATTCCTGAATCTTCAATGATCAGTTAATTTCAGAACAATTCAATAACCCTGAACCTTTATGCTTGTTGCCGGGATGTTATGGCACATGATTGATTTGGGATTGATTTATAAAAGAAGTTTTTCATGTGTGTTCATTTTTATGATGGCAACAGCAGCTTATTTATCTTTGCAGCAGCGTATCTGCTGTTGAATGCATGAATTTACAAACTGTGTACAGCAGAAATGGTTACGTTCAGCATAATAGGAATTTGCATGAAATGGATACTCAAGGCGGTTGTACAGAAAATTATTTCATTTCTTCCGGGTACGTACCGTGTTAATTTGTTGTTTCAGCGGCATATAACTGTTGGAAGAGAATTGCCCGAAGCATTTGTGAAGGATAAGGTTCGGCATGCACAATGGCATATCGGAAATCAGATCACTTATGGAACTGTGCTGTTTGAAACGGCCGGAATACTTGAAATTGGGACTGGCTGGTATCCGGTTGTGCCGGTGGTGTTTTTTCTGGCAGGAGCCACTGACATTGTAACAACAGATATCCGGAAGCTTTACACCAGATCATCGGTGAATAGCACACTGCGGGCTGTGATCAGGTTGTGCGAACATAAAGCCCTGCCGGAAGGCTTGCCACCATTTCCTGCAAGCCGGATCAATGTGCTGAAGGAGGCTTTAAAACTGAAAAGTGTTCCGGCCAAGTTTAAGATGCTCCACATCACTTCAACTATATGCAAAAGCACGAAGTATACCATTGCATCGCAAAGCAGGGACCTGATTGTATCGAACAATACACTTCAGTTTATCAGAAAGGAGGAACTGTCAGATTTCTTTGTTGAACTCGGAAGGATTGCCAGGGCAGGTTCAATCCTGAGTATGGCTGTTGATCTCACAGATGAGTTTTCACATTCTGACACTTCAATAGGTCCGTATCATTTTCTGAAATTCTCTGATTTTGAGTGGAGACTGATCACCAGTCGGTTGAATTCACCCAACAGGCTCAGGTGGTCAGATTACAGGAATCTGGTACCGGGAAATTTTAAGATAATCAGGGAGGAACTTGATGAAGACCAACAGCATGAAGCAGATAAAATACCAATTCACCCGCAGTTTAAGCGGTACTCAAAATCCGATTTACTGATCAGGCACGCCCGTTTTGTATATGTAAAAGTAAAATAGAGGAATTCAGGAACGATTAAGTTTCAGGGAAAGGACTTGGTTCGAGTTTCTGATGTTTTGTGGAAGTCTATTCAGGTGAAACTGACTCCCTGTTCAGGGACAAGCTGCCACCTGCCTCTTATCAATCGGATTTATTTGCACTTAAGTAATTAGAACAACCATGAATTCTGTATTTTTGTGTTTGAAAAAATGGTGTAAGGAATCATTCTCTTTATCCTAATTAACACTAGTATCGATTAATCTTACAATGATTGATTTCGAAAAATTAAAAACCATAAAACCTTA
>CAZKCK010000418.1:0-2878 GCA_964550695.1 uncultured Bacteroidales bacterium
AAAATTCAGGCTTTAAACAAGAAAAATGTTTCTGTTGCGTTGTAATCTTTACGATAAAATATTTGCTGAGTATGTTTATTTCATGTAGGTTTGTTGTGTCACAAAACTGGTTCTATGTTAATTATTTTTAGACTTATACGCGAAAGTTATCTTTTTGCCTTTCACGAGATCAAAGTGAATAAAGTACGCACAATCCTCTCGCTTTCAGGGATAACCATAGGTATTTTCTGTGTAATATCAGTGCTTACCATTTTTGATTCACTCGAAAGCAAAATCAAAACCAGCATCAATTCGCTGGGTGATAATGTGGTTTATATTCAGAAATGGCCCTGGATTTTTTCGAACAATTATCCATGGTGGAAATACATCAACAGACCCGTTCCCACCCTTAAAGAGGTGAAAGACATTCAGGAACGCTGCGCAACGGCCTATGCCGTAGCTTTTATAAGCGGAACCAACCGCACAGTTAAATCGCTGAAACGATCCGTCAAAGACGTAACAGTTATCGGTGTATCGCACGACTATGAAAAAGTGAGGACGGTTGAACTTTCTGACGGACGGTATTTTTCACAACTTGAATCCTATGCAGGCCGCAATGTTGTGATTCTGGGCTTCGATATTGCGCAATCGTTGTTTGAGGGCGTGCCTGCAGTGAATAAGACGGTGAAGGTATTTGGCAGGAATATGGAGGTGATCGGGGTTTTTAAAAAGGAAGGCAACAACCTGGGCGAAAGCCTTGACCAACAGGTGATGGTACCGATTATTTATGCGCGGAATGTGCTTGATATCGACCGTGATGGCTCCATCATGGTGAAGGCAAAACCCAATATCAGCACACCGGAACTCATTGATGAACTTACGGGAATTATGCGATCGTTGCGTAAACTCAAGCCGGGTTCTGAGGATGATTTTTCAATCAACGAAATAAGTGTGATCAGCGCCAAGTTTGATGAGTTTTTTAACGTGATGGCCATCATTGGCTGGGTCATCGGAGGATTCTCATTGCTGGTGGGTGGTTTCGGAATTGCCAACATCATGTTTGTTTCAGTAAAGGAACGCACCAGCATCATTGGCATTCAGAAAGCCCTGGGCGCGAAAAACTATTTTATCCTGCTTCAGTTTTTATTCGAATCGGTTTTTTTAAGCCTCCTGGGAGGGCTTGCCGGCTTGTTTATTATCTTTATCCTGACCATTGTTGTGAGCAATGCTTTTGATTTTGAGCTGATCCTGACCCAGGGGAATATTATTCTGGGGTTGTCGGTTTCAATTATTATAGGTCTTGTCTCAGGCATTATTCCGTCATATTCCGCTGCACGCCTTGATCCTGTTGAAGCCATGCGTTCTACTTTTTAAAACGGATTGTCCTATTTTTGCCGCTTAAAATGGTTTCAGGATGAAAAATAAACATTTGCTGATTCTTTCATTGCTTACAGGGTTTTGGCTTTCATTGGGCTGGCCTTCGTATGGTTTCCCCGGACTGCTGTTTGTAGCGTTTGTGCCCTTGCTTTTTATTGAAGATCATTACCTTACCAACAAGGAAAAGTATGGCCGGTTTGCCTTGCTGAAATGGGCTTTTATTTCTTTTTTTACGTGGAACCTGATCACTACCTGGTGGATATGGAATTCAACTCCTTTTGGTGCCATCATGGCCATATTGCTGAACTCAGTATTCATGGCCCTGGTTTTTAACATATTTCATATTACACGCCGTACATTAAAACACAATTCTTCCGGCATTTGGATATTGGTCGTTTACTGGCTGGCCTTTGAGTACCATCACCTCGACTGGGACCTTTCGTGGCCCTGGCTGAACCTGGGCGACGGGTTTGCCTTGTATCCCAAATGGATACAATGGTATGAATTTACCGGGGCGCTAGGCGGCTCCTTCTGGGTACTGGTTTCAAACATCATCGCATTTAAGGCGATACAGCTTTTTATCAGGAAGCAGGGGTTTATCGGATACACAGCCGCCCTTGTGCTTTGGATTGCATTGCCGGTGTTGTTTTCGTTCAGCATGTATTCAAAATATACCGAAACCGGCAAACCGGTTCAGTGTGTGGTGGTTCAGCCAAACATCGACCCGTGGAGCGAGCAGTACAACCTTCCGGTGAAGGAAGTGCTCAACCGGAATATTGGTCTGGCATTGTATAAACTTGATACACTCACTGATTTTTTAATCTGCCCCGAATCGGCACTGCAGGAAGAAATATGGCTGAACAATCCTGACAAGTCTGAGAGCATACAGGCCATCAGGGCTTTTTTAAAGTACAGGCCAAAGCTTACAATGGTGATAGGTGCTTCAACCTTTAAATCGTATGAACCGGGCGAACCCATGCCGGCGACGGTGCGTAAGTTTAAAAAAGGCAATGGATACTATGATGCATTTAATACGGCGTTTGTAATTGATACTTCTTACAATACAGGATATTACCACAAGAGTAAACTGGTGCCTGGACCCGAGAAGCTTCCGTTTCCGCAGTTGCTGCGGCCTTTTCAGGAGGTGGCTTTCGATCTTGGCGGAACCGTTGGCAGTCTGGGGTTATCGCCCGAACGCACCGTATTTACAAACAGGTTTAATGGCGTAAAATTCGGTGTGGTGGTTTGTTATGAATCCATTTACGGCGATTTTATGGCTGGTTTTGTGCGGAATGGTGCGCAGGTTCTGTTCATCATCACCAACGACGGCTGGTGGGGACATACCGACGGGCACAGGCAGCATTTTTCGTTTGCGGTGTTAAGGGCCATCGAAACCAGGCGGTGTATTGCACGCTCAGCCAATACCGGCATTTCAGCCTTTGTAAATCAGCGTGGCGATATCATACAGTCAACACCTTACTGGAAACCTGCTGTAATAAAGGAAACGCTGCTGGCAAATGAT
>CAZKCK010000419.1:0-2876 GCA_964550695.1 uncultured Bacteroidales bacterium
AAAGCAGAAGATATTCATAATCAACAATTTTATAAAGAAGATAATGAAACATCAGTCATTTGATGAAGGAACTGCGATACCGGCCTTTCAGGCTCATGAACAATACCTATATTTGTGCTGCCTACCTAAAAATAAACGCTATGAAGCATCTGAGTAAATTTATAATCCTTATTTTGTTGATTGCAGGCTGCAATATGCCGGGCAACAAAAACGCCGGAAAAGGCTCAACAGCAACACCTGAATCAGAAGCCAAAGCCATAAACGACACCATCCCAAGGGTTACCGGAATTGGAGGAATATTCTTCAGCTCCGGAAATCCGAAGGAAATCAGCCGATGGTATGGTGAAAATCTGGGTCTGGCCATTGATGAGTATGGTTCGCCTTTCGAATTCAGGAACGCCAACCGTCCGGATGAAATTAATTACCTGAGATGGAGCCCGTTTAAAAAAGGTTCTGACTATCTGGCTCCTTCTGCAAAAGATTTTATGATAAATTACAGGGTTCAGAACATAGAAGGACTGTTGAAAAAGCTCAGCAAAAACGGGGTAACCATCCTCGACAAAATTGAAACTGTTGAATACGGCAAGTTTGTACATATCATGGACCCCGACGGGAACAAAATTGAACTCTGGGAACCCGTTGACAGCGTTCTGACCAAAATGGGCGGAAAGACGACCAAATAAACGGAAGTATGACAATACAATACACTTAGTTAACAAAATCATTTTCTGTTTATAGCCACAGTTTTGCCGTCAGGCGGTTTCTTTATCTTTGCGCAATATCCATAAAAATGTCAACATTCACCGAAAACCAGATTTTCGATAAAGCCAATTTTTCTGCAACGCCACTTCCCAATGGCATTTACGAAGAGTGCACATTCAGGGGCTGCAATTTTGCCCAGGCCAATCTTACCGGAATTGTTTTCCGTTCATGCCGGTTCAGCGAGTGCGATTTTAGTCTTGCCATCTTTAAGGACACCGCCCTTCAGGAAGTGCAATTCAGCCGTTGCAAGCTTTTAGGTGTTCAGTTGAGCGAATGCAGGCCACTGCTGCTTCAGATGGGTTTTGAGCATTGTATGCTCAGGCTGGCTGTATTTTATAAGCTTAAACTTAAAAGCACGCATTTTATCCACTGCGACCTGCAGGAAGCCGATTTTACCGATACCGACCTTACTGCCTCCGTATTCGATCAATGCGATCTGATGATGGCCACATTTGATGGCACCAATCTCGAAAAGGCCGATCTGCGTTCAGCAATGAACTATTCAATCAATCCCACGAACAACCGCATCCGCAAAGCCAGATTCAGCCTGCCCGCAGTAACCGGCTTGCTGGATTATCTTGGGATTGAGATCAGTTGAAAAAATAACGTGAGGGCACTTTAAAAAATATTGCTGGAAAGTCCACCAATCCCTCAATGTACAATATCTCACTAATGTTTGTTTTTCAATCCTAAAGGGCTGAGGTAAAAAGTATTAATGATGAAACATTGGGTTTTTTCCGGGCCGGCTGCTTTGTTGTGAAATAAACCATCAGCAGGTTCAACAGGCTGATCAGGATAAATACAATTCCGATGATATAACTATCAGTAAGTTTCAGGATAAAAAGCGCGATGGTTATTGAAGCTATCGTCAGTGCCATAAGCGATGAGAAGAATAGCACGGCAGGAGCCATGAACCAGGCTATGGCGTGTTTTCTGAGCAGCAGCAGACCGGTTAAAAACATTCCGGGCAATACAATTGACAAATCGAGTACATGCACCGGATTGGTATACAACCCGGCTTCTTTCAGGCTTGCAGGTATAGCACCGGCAGCAAGGGCTTTCCCGACTTCCGAAGTCCAGAGCAGATAAAACAACACACTGAAAACCAATAAAAAAATCGCTGAAAACCTGTGCCAGCCATTCTTAAGAACAACTGAACCATCAGTACTTTGATGATTACCCGTGAAGAACAGGAGCAGGCTGTAAAAAGCCAGGCCTAATACCAGGCAATAGGCCGGGAACATGGCATTGAACCTCACCGAAAAGCAGTAAATCACAAAGGTGTACAACGTATAAATCATTGCGCCCGTCCAAAGGGTTTTTACGAGCAGATTTCTATGTGGCAGGAGGAACCCGGTGATTATAAGCACAGGTACCAGCACCATCAGATCAAAATAATCCTGCACGATGGTCTGGGCAGCCCAATTGGCATTGGCACCCACATACAGGGTTGTACACAAAATACCGGCAAGGCTGGTTACAGCAATTAACAATCCGGCCAATACCGTTATAACACGTATTAAAGAGAGGTTTGCTTTAAAATTGTTTTCCATATAATGTTAATTATCAATAAATAAGATAGGCAGTAGGCATTAGGCAATAGGTAAAAGGCATTAGGCAATAGGCAAAAGGCAATAGGCATTAGGTAGTAGGCAATAGGCAATAGGTAAAAGGCAATAGGCATTAGGCAACAGGCAATAGGAAGCAGAAAATAGTGGTTAAGGGTAAAAGGTAAATGGTGAGTGGGGAGCGATGAGAGGCGAGCGATGAGTAGGAAGTAAGCAGTAGGTAGTTCCCCGCTTATCGCATTTCTCCGAATCTTTAAATCCTTAAATCCTTGAATCATTAAATGATCTTCTATTCTTCCATGAGCACATAAGCACATAAGCACATGAGCCCAAAAGCACACCAGCACATTTTCACATTTCCATATTTTCACATCTTCAAATCTCCATATCTTCACATCTTCAAATCCTTCAACTCATTGACCAATTCCCTGATTTTTTCATCATCAATTCTGGATACGGATTGTGTGACCCCTCCAATTTTTTTGACGAGCATCTTTTCGAGGAAATTCATTTTATCGAACAGGAATTCGCCCCCGATGATTTTTT
>CAZKCK010000420.1:0-2873 GCA_964550695.1 uncultured Bacteroidales bacterium
TGCTGTCCGACTTCCTGGATGTTTTCAAGCGCCTGACGCCTTAAGGCCTCATAGAATGCCCGTTCTCCATCAGAAAGTTCAACGGTGAGTACGATTTCGGTCTTCTCGGGAAGCTCTTCCAGTACATTCTGTTTCAACCGGCGAAGCAGGAACGGAGCTATCAGTTTCTTGAGAATTCCTTTCTGTGGAGCGTCTGCCTGCTGGCTGATAGGTGAGGCAAAGCGTTCGTTAAATGAGGTAATTGTTCCGAGTAACCCGGGATTGATAAAACTGAAAATACTCCATAGTTCATCAGTCCGGTTCTGTACTGGCGTGCCTGTGAGTGCAACCCGGCATTTTGCCGGCAATCCGATTGCGGCAGTGTAGGTTTTGGTGGTATGATTTTTAATCACATGGGCTTCATCAAGTACAATCACATTCCAGTTAACACCTGCAAAGAGCTCGGCTTCTGACTGCATAAGCCCATACGTTGTTACTACCAGATCACCTGCCTCCAAAGCGGCTAAAGCTTCTGAACGTCCGTTGCTGCCTAATACCACCGTGCGTAATGATGGCGCAAACCTGAGGGTTTCGTTCAGCCAGTTGGGCAATACCGAAGCAGGGCATACCACCAGTGACGGGCCTTGTAAAGCCCGGTACAGTAGCAGCGCCAGCGACTGTATTGTTTTACCAAGCCCCATGTCATCGGCCAGACATGCTCCGCCATCCCATTCTGACAGGCGCACCATCCATCTGAAGCCCTCTTCCTGATAGGGGCGCAATTCTGCATCCAGATTTTCAGGGATATCTATTTTCAGGGTTTGTGACGCATTAAACCGCCGTTGCACATCATTGGCAGCCTTATCGGCATTAAAACCCGAAAGGCTTCCGTTATCTGCAAACAATACCGGAAGTGCCAGTGCGCTGATATTCATGCTGTTCTTTGATCGCTGAATCAAAGCCTGCATCTCATCGAGTTTACGCCTGAGGGTTTCGCTGAGTGATACAAATTCGCCATCGCTCATTTCAAGAAACTTGTGGCCATTGGCCCGCTTTGCTGACAACAGTTCTTTAAGCCCGATTACAAGGTCTTCATTGATGCGAAGCTCTCCTTCAACGTCAAACCAGTTGCCTTTCTTTTTGATGACCAGATTCAGGTTTTGCAGGCTGGCCTGATGATTCACCTTCAATTTTACGCCTTCGGGCCATTCGATGATACAAAACTCAGCGTTGCACCGCAGTACATCCAAAAGCGTTAATGCACCATAAGGATCCGGGAAATTCAGATTACCTTCACCATCTGTTTCAAGACCTGCTTCAGTAAGGCTCTCCATCAGCTTGTCGAAATGCTGAAATTCCTCTTTCATGTTTCTTGTAACCTGAACCCGCTGGTTTTGAATGTTGGAGTAGAGTATGCCCGTGCCAATTCCGGGAGTGCAGTACGGCGGGGAATCGCCAAAAGGCTTTACCATCAACTGTGCCCTCAGCCCGTTACCCGATGGCAGGAGCAATGTGTAAATGCGGGCATCGGCTGCGCGTATTATAAGATTCGGGGATGATGTTCCAATATCGAGATCAGAGTACACTGTTATCCGTTTTGAAACCGATTCGATACCCTTTTTAACCAGTTCGCGGTCTTTTACCGGAACATTCAGATGTCCTTTAGGGATCAGTGTTCTGAGTTTCTGCAGGGTTTCATTCATTTCGATGTAAATCCAACGGGTATCAGTTTCGGCCACCACCGGAAAGTCTTCATTTGTTGGTAAAATGTCGAACCTGAAAACAAAATTCTGTTTGTTTTGGTCAACAACCAGTGCTGGTGTCCGGAGCGATAATTCTATTGGTATTGCAGGGTTATCGGCCCTGAACAGCAAGGGGTGACCCACCAGTGCCATCCATGACTTTGATGGTTCAAAAACATATGCATCCCCGTTGTAGGTCCTTTCGGTGGTGATGGATGATGCTATTAACTGATCCTGCAGGCTCATGCCTTCAACTTCATTGTTTGCCAGGCGTTTCAGGCTGATCCTGCGACCAGCCGACCATGTATTTCCTTTGCAGGATTGCTGATATGGGCTGATTTCCCGGCGATGCAGGCTGAGCAGGTAGATGATACGGTATTTTTGTTCTTCAGTGGTTTTGTCAGTTTGTTCTGACCAGGCAATCATAGCGCTGAGCACCGATTCGTATTCGTTTTGTTTTTTCAACCTGCTCACGAGAGGCTGATGATTAAACCGCTGTTCAAGATCTTGCAGCCGCTGACTGAAAAGCGGGTTGTCAGAGACTTTTGTCAGCACCCATGCAAGTTCATACGCCGGAAGCAGGTAACCATGGTTAATCATCAGTTTCAGGGTTGTTTCGGCATATCTCAGGTCGCCGTCATCAGCTTTAACTTCAAGCATCCAAACAGCTATCCAGAATAAACTTTCAAACTGCCATGTGCGGTCAGGTGTTAATCCTGATGATTGATTGTGGAGCATGGCCCGCGCCTGTGTACGGTTATTGCCAAGCAGATAAATGATGGGAAGGTATTCCCGCAGTATGAACAATTTTTCAAAATACCTTTCCACTTTGTCGTACAAGGCTGCATTTTTTGATGGATTGGCCATCAGCAGTAACATAAAACTGTAGCTCAGCATTTGTGGCTGCTGTTCAAATCCGTTGTTTTTCAGTGTCAGTATTTCTTTGCCATAAGCATCCACAATAGAGGTATCAGTCAGGTCATCTTTATGCAACAGATTGATAAGTAAATCGGTCTTTAGAAGCGGGATATTTGCAGGCCAGGGTTGCCCTGTAAGCAGATCGGTTTTTTGCCCCGTAAACGCGGCCATGTTTTCAGTAATTGAATAGATGAGTTTAGCGCCTTCAGTGCCTGCATTCATGCGGTTCAGCAA
>CAZKCK010000421.1:0-990 GCA_964550695.1 uncultured Bacteroidales bacterium
AGCAGCAATTTCCCTGGGGCTATTATTTCCCATGCATGCCCCTGCTATGCCTAAATCAGGTATAAGTCCTGATAGGTTGACTTGTGAGTATATGAAAGACCCTCAGGTGGTTGATGTTTCACTTCCGCGTTTATCGTGGATTAATGTAGCTCAGGAAGGAGAGCAAGGGCAAGGGCAGGCACAATCGGCATGGCAGGTGCGTGTGACATCCTCCATGGATAAACTTGGAAAGGGAGAAACTGACCTGTGGGATAGTAAAAAAGTAAGTAACAATCAATCCACACTGATAAAATATCTGGGGAAACCTTTGTCATCAAGGCAGCAATGCTGGTGGCAGGTGCGGGTGTGGGACAAAGATGGAAATCCTTCGGAATGGAGCAGTCCCGCTTATTGGGGAATGGGTTTACTGAAAAAGGATGACTGGAAATGCAAATGGATTGGTGCACCCTGGCAGGGCGATGAGCCTGTAACGAAGAAAAATGAAAAAACCCCGGCCCCTTTATTGCGAAAGGAATTTGAGATTACCAAAGAAGTTGCATCAGCGCGTGTTTATGTTACTGGCTTAGGTTATTTTGAACTATATCTTAACGGCAAAAAAGTTGGTGATGATGTTTTGGTGCCGAATCAAACCAACTATGATAATAGAAAGAGCCTGGACGGTAATCCATCTGAGGATGATTTTCAAAGACACCGGATAATGTACCTTTCGTACGATGTCAAAAATATGCTTCGTAAAGGGAGGAACGCAATAGGTGCCATTTTAGGAAATGGATTTTATAATGTTACATCATACCTGTGGGTGATGCCTTATGGTTCTCCCCGCTTCCTGGGACAACTTCACATTACCTATACTGATGGGACAGAACAGGTAGTTGTCAGTGATGAAAGCTGGAAGGCTTCTAAAAGTGCCATCCTGATGGATTTTATCTACCACGGAGAGCACTATGATGCACGCAAAGAGCAACCCGGATGGTGTATTGCTGGTTTTGA
>CAZKCK010000421.1:1000-2839 GCA_964550695.1 uncultured Bacteroidales bacterium
TAGGCGAGGATAGGCATCCTTAGAAGAGCTATTTTGGCATAGAGAGGAGAGCTCATGTGCCATATTATTCTTTGCCACTGATTCATAACGATTTCTAAATGGAATTGTATGGTATATTGCTGGTTTTGACGATAGACTGTGGGAACAGGTTGCAATCAGAAGGGCTCCCCGGTCTGCACTTAAGGCGCAAACCTCCCCATCGGATAGGGTCATGGAAAAGTACAAGCCTTTGAAAATAGAGAAGCTGGGAGAGGGGCACTATAAAGTTGATTTTGGACAGCAGATTGCCGGCTGGTTACATTTGATAGACGTGCAAGGCGAACCGGGACGAAAAATAGAAATAAAGTACCTTCCGGAAAATGCAATGAATGGAGTAAATACTTACACGCTGAGAGGAGGGCCGCCTGAGTCTTACTCCGCCCGCTTCACATGGTTTGGGTTTCGTGCTGTTGAGCTGCTCAACTGGCCAGGAGAACTGCAAGCGGGGCAACTACAGGCAGAAGCCGTTTACACGGAGGTCGAAACCACCGGAAACTTTGAATGTTCCAATACCCTGTTCAACCAAATAAACGACATCTGGCAACATAGCGATAATAATAACAGGCACGGAAGTATCAATTTAAGTGACACTTCACGGGAACGTGGCGGTTACACTGGCGATGCTGTTGTACGGACCGTTACAGAAATACACAATTTTGATGTATCCGCAGTTCTCAGTAAATGGATACAGGATATTGCTGATGCTCAAAATTCTAAGACAGGATACGTTCCGAATGCCGCTCCCTGGCAACCCATATTTGGAGGAGGCGTAGGGTGGGGAGCCGCAATTAATGTCATGCCATGGGAATTTTATGTGCACTACGGTGATAAGGATATTCTGAAGTCCACCTTTGATGCAATGAAGAAATATGTAGGGTTTATGCTTCAATGGGTGGATAAAGATGGGGTGCTGCTCTCGAAGATTACAGCTACGAATTCTGATAATCATTACCATAACTTGGGTGACTGGTGTGCTCCATACGCTTTACCACCGGATGATCTGGTGCAGACGTACATTTTTTGGTTGTGCAGTGACATTACGGCAAAAACAGCGAAAATATTAAATAGCCCTGATGATGCAAAAAAATATGCAGCATTGGCTGAACAAACACGCCACGGATTTCATAAGCGGTTCTACGATACCGGTAAGGGGAGTTACGGATTTGCAGGGGGGAATATTTTTGCCTTGAAGATGAAGCTTCCTTTTGAGGAAAAAGAAAAGGTAAGGGTGGTGGCTTCCCTGAGGCATGATATTCTCACCGATGCCTCTAAACGTGCCGGACTGACTGAGCAATCCCGTGTGGTGTTCAAAGGTGGATATGTTGCTTGTCGAAATATGGCTGCCAAATATGGGATTCCGTCTGATTCCGCAGAAAGAGAAAAAGTTTTAGCGAGTCTGAGAAAAGAATTCAGCGACAATGGCGGGCATATAGACGTTGGCTTTATTGGTACGCAACTTTTCTTTGAAGTGTTGGCTGAAAACGGGCTGAACGATGTGGCTTATGGTGCAATGAACAAGCGGGATATTCCGGGCTTTGGCTGGTGGATCGATCAGGGGGCAACCACCTTTTGGGAGAGATGGGACGGAGAATCCGGTATTGATCTACCAATGTTTGGAGGAAGTATTACCTGGTTTTACAGAAAATTAGCTGGCTTTAATGCCGATGAATCACAACCCGGATACAGGCACATCATTTTTCGTCCGGAACCTGTTGGGGACATTTCTTATGCTAAGTATTCTACCCAAACACCCTATGGATTAGCATCTGTTTACTGGAGGAAGGAAAATACTTCGCTTTC
>CAZKCK010000422.1:0-2832 GCA_964550695.1 uncultured Bacteroidales bacterium
CCTTGGCTTCGACAGGCTCAATGGCGGTGGTTTCGACAGGCTCAACCACCGTGATTCCATTCACCTTTCACCCTTGGCTTCGACAAGCTCAGCCACCGGGATTCCATTCACCTTTCACCTTTCACCCTTTTCTTTTTCTTCTAAAGCCAACCTGTTTCACAAAAAGTCTTTTATAAACCAAAAATTCGGTTGAAATTTGCAGCCGCACCGGATTGTTTTGCCGGGCATACCGCTTTACCTACGTTCAATCCTTAAGCAGTTACCGATGAAGAATTACCTGTTGTTAGTTGTAACTTTTTCGAGCCTGATGTTGTTCGGGCAAACCAAACCCCTTGCTGTTCATGCGCAATACCTGAGCCGGCTGAAACAATATCCCGGGTTACAGGCTGGGGTTGAACAAAAACTGAAAACATTAAATGCAACCGAAGCAAAGGCTTTTGAATTCATGTATGCTTACATGCCCCTGAGCGACCTGGCTGATTATTCGCCTGATTTTTTTACACTTAACCTAAAAGCATCGCTGGATGCACGCAGGTTTTTTGCCTGGGGCAAAAATATTCCGGATAACATATTTTATCATTTCGTACTGCCGGTGCGTGTAAATACTGAAAATCTGGATACCGCCAGAATGGTTTTTTACAGGGAATTGAAGGGAAGGATTGCACATTTGAATATGCACGATGCTGTGCTGGAAGTGAACCACTGGTGCCATGAAAAGGTGAGTTACCGTGCGGCCGACATGCGTACTTCGGGCCCGCTGGCCACGGTAAAAACATCCTATGGCAGGTGTGGCGAAGAATCGACATTTACAGTGAGTGCACTCAGGGCTGTCGGAATTCCGGCGCGACAGGTTTATACGCCGCGCTGGGCACATACTGACGACAACCATGCCTGGGTGGAAGCCTGGGTGGATGGCAAATGGTTTTTTCTGGGTGCCTGCGAGCCCGAACCTGACCTGAATATGGGTTGGTTTGCAGGACCGGTAAAGCGCGCAATGATGCTTCATACCAATGTGTTTGGCGCTTATCAGGGCCCTGAGGAAGCAATGGTGGCTGACCCGTTGTACACACGCATCAACCTCATGACCGATTATGCTCCAACACGCCGCATTGTTGTAAAAGCAACAGGCAATGATGGTAAACCGGCCGCAGCCTGCACCGTGAAATTTAAACTGTACAACTATGCCGAGTTTTATACGCTTTCTGAAAAGACCGCCGATGAAAATGGTGAGGCATCGATACTTACCGGTTATGGCGATTTGCTTGTGTGGGCTTTAAAAGACAATGTTTTTGGTTATGCCGCTGTGACGGTTGAAAATACTGATACCCTGCATATAAAACTTGATAAAACTGCCGGCAGGGCTTACGCGGTTGATCTGAAGCTGGTGCCGCCGGTTGAATTGCCTGTGGATACTGCCGGCCGAAAAGGGAAGGATGCAAATGCCCGGCGGATTGCCTTTGAGGACAGTCTGCTGAAAGTTTACAGAAGTACGTTCAGAGATTCTGTTACCTCAGTGGCGTTTGCGCTCAGCCATGGCTACGATCCTCAGCTTACATGGCATTTTCTTGCCCTCAGCCACGGCAATTATCCTGAAATTGAACAACTGATGCGCAGCACACCCAAACAGCTGAAGCCGCTTGTGCTGCCCCTCCTGGGCACCCTTGCCGATAAAGATCTGCGTGATGTTCCGGCTGACATCCTGATGGATCATCTTACAGCTTCTGAACCTTTTATAAAATCGACCGATGCTCAGTTATTTGATGACTTTGTGCTGGCGCCGCGTATCGCCTATGAATTGATTACACCTTACAAGCGCTTTATCAGCAGCTATTTTGATGCAACATTTGCTGCCGCCTGCCGGAAAGACCCGCTCAGCGTTGCATCATGGCTCAACACCCATATTGCCCTTGATGAAGCATCCAATTATTACCATGTACCCGTTACCCCTGCCGGAGTATTAAAAACCGGAGTTGCTGATGGTCATTCACGCGATATTCTGTTTGTTGCCATCTGCCGTACCTTCGGGGTACCGGCCCGGCTGGATCCGGCCACACGGGTTCCGCAATATTTTGGCAATAACCTGTGGAATGATGTGGTTTTTAGTGCAAAAGCACCTGAAACCCGACAAAGTGGTGCCGTGCTGGTTCTCAGCAATGATCCCGGATCGGCCGTAGCAAATCCGGTTTATACCATTCATTACAGCATTGCACGTTTCAGAAACGGAGATTATGAAACGCTGGACTATGAAACCGACGAAAACCTTAAGACTTTCCCCTGTGCTTTGCAGCTTGAGGCCGGTGATTACATGCTGGTTACGGGCAACCGGACCAATGAGGGCACCGTTTATGCCAGACTTACTTTTTTCAGACTTGAGAACGGCAGGGCAGATACTGTGCTGATTAACGTAAGGCCATTTGAAAAGGGTACTGCAATTCTGGGGAAGATGGATATGCACCGGGCCTCGTTTACTGATTCAGAAGGGCATGCAGTAAGTTTGGCATCTGTGGCTGATCAGGCACCCGTTATTTTGTGTTTTGCCGAGCCCGGCAAGGAGCCAACCAACCATGCCATGGTTGACATGGGCATTGTGCGTGCTTCGTTTGTAAAGTACAATGCCGTGGTGGTTTATATTTTTACTGACCCTAAGGTTACACCCGAAGCTTTCAGGAGCCAATACAAAGGGCAGGCTGCAGGATTTTACGGTTATGATGTGCAACGTAAATTGCTGCAACAGCTTGGCGAAGCGGTAAAAGGCAAATCGCCGGCGGCGTTTCCGGTGATTGCCCTGCTTGATGCCTCCGGGAATATTCATTATATTTCGGAGGGGTACAC
>CAZKCK010000423.1:0-2773 GCA_964550695.1 uncultured Bacteroidales bacterium
AATAGAGATACAGTTCCCCGATTGTAGTGAGTGTCCAGAAGGAGGTTTTTTCTGAGCCATAGATTTTTCCGATATTCCCTCTGGCTGGTGATGGTGGCAGCATTCTGAAGGTTTTGTTTTCATATACAGCCAGGTCGGAAATGCTGGCAAACAAACCTGAATTATCTGAAATAAAATGCATTGCTGTAATATAGTTGGCAAATGGCGGACGGATGTTTTCGGTAATGCCATCATGATAATGATAAAGTATGCAAGTACTTGTAAGTGTAGGTACTGTAAACCAAATATCCTGTGCAGATAAAGCATAAAATTTTGAGATTTTGCCTTCTGGTGTAAAATCAAGTTTTTGCCAGATATTATCTTTGAATTTATAAATTTTATCCGTCATAAATAAAACTTCGTTTTGTTCGCAGGTCTTTATCGAAAGAATATTGGATTTGGTACCCGAATTAATCTTCCGGAACGAATATGGTTGGCCAATTGCAATAAAACTGCATAAAATCAGTGTCATTACATTCAGCGTGCGAATATTACAATAAGTAAGTTTCAATTTTGGATAGTTTACTGTTATGCAAATCTACAAAACAAACGCATGAACGGTAAAGTTAACTGATGGAATTCAAATAAAAACAGCCGGAGTTGAACCCCGGCCGTTTTAAATTACCTAATTTGTGTAGACTGTTAAGGTTGAATGACAGAAACAAACATAGCTGCATTGTTATCAAGCATTATCATATCCAATGCATCCACACTGCCATCTCCATTTATATCTTCAGCTAAATACCCTGCTGCAAAAGCAGTTGATTGGTTATCAACAACTATCATGTCAAGGCCATCAACTGAACCATCATTGTTGGCATCTCCTGCATAAAAACAATAATAACCTGAAAGCAGTTTTTGATTGTTTCCAAATGCTTTGCTGTCAGAATCAGTAAAATTGTAGGAAATGGCAGATCCGGTGAAAGCAATTGCATTGGATGACCATGTTTGGATTGTGTTACGATGCTTAACAGCAATATAATACGAATTGTTATAGGAAGCCGGAATGGTCATACTGCAGGTGCCATCGGTATTCAACGATACATTGTTTATATTGTAAACCAGCGCATACGGCGGGTCAGATGAATGTAATTCAATCGTTGTTTTATCGGCTATTGTGCCGGTAAATTGGTCACCGCCGGCGTTTTGAGCTTTATTTAGTCCTACTCCATTAAACAAGCCTTCTATAAAAAAAGTCAGATTTAATGTCTTGTCAGTTGCTCCAATAATAATCGTTTCCTTTTGCGCAAAAGCAGAACCTTTAAAACCATTGTCAATTGACTGTATATTCCAGTAATAAGTTCCATTCGGAAGATTGATGATAAAGCTGGTATCGCATTGCATATTGCCCATTGCCGGTATCCTCCGTATTCCGGTGAGGGCATTGGAGCTTGGGTTCACAATATCTCCACCTCCGATAGTTGTTCCAAGTGTAAGGTTGTAAGTAAGCCCATTGGCAGGTGTTTGTGTATCGTTTCCCTTGTTCCATTTAAGGGTAACGGTATTTCCAGCCACAACTGAAATAAGGGAAGCAGGAGGTGTGGGATCTGTATTTATTCCTGTTACAGCGCTTGCATAAATTTTGGTATAATATGCGGATGAGGCGTCACGACCTGTTATCAGCAAGTCTGGTTTCCCGTCATTGTTATAATCGCCCCATGCAGCACTGCCCCGCCGGAGTGCCGGAAGTCCTGTACCCGGAACATCAGTCCATGTGCCATCGCCATTGTTCTGAAAGATTTTGCAAATCAGTGAACTTCCGCTTGTATTGGTTTGCCCTATTTCAAGAATGTCGGTTTTGCCATCGGAGTTATAATCGCCCCAAAGTACCTTGCCATAACAGATAGGCGTAATTATGGTAGAAGGTGCAGTTGGAGTGGCATTTGAAAAAGCCCCGCCACCATCATTCCTGTACAAAATTGTTCTTACCAGATCTGAATTATCTGACCCTGTCAATATCATATCCAAGTCGCGGTCGTTGTCGTAATCGCCCCACGCAACCGATGCTCTCCGAAGACCTACAAACGGATATGCGACAGTTGAAAATGTGTTATTGCCATTGTTTTGGTAAAGGTTTGTAACATAATTGCCCGATCCCACACGTCCGGCAGCCAACAGGTCCATCAATCCGTCATTATTATAATCTCCCCATGCCAGTGATGGCTGATCACCAATGGCATCGAATACGGCAGATGTAAGTGTAAATATGCTGTTACCATCGTTTCTGTATAAGAGGCATGTAGCATTTGTAGCATCTATGCCACCGGCAATGGCAAGGTCCAGATCGCCATCATTGTCGCAGTCGCCCCAGGCAAGTGAGGGTGTTGCTACTCCGGTAAGGGTTGCACCGGTAAGTACAAAAGTATCACTGCCTTCATTTCTGAATATCTGTGTTACAAAATCTGCAGGGCTATTCCTGTTTCCGGCAATTACAAGGTCCAGATCCCCGTCGCGGTCATAATCGCCCCATTCTGCTGTACTGGCACCCACCAAAGGTAATGGTGCTGCTATATCAGTAAAAATCCCGCCCCCGTCATTCCGGTATATTTTGGCGATTCTCACACTGCTGGTGCCATATCCGGTGATCAGAACATCCAGATTTCCATCGCCGTTATAATCGCCCCAAACAGCATTGCTGATATAAATTCCTGTAAATGCAGCAGGTAATGCAGTGTAAAGTTGTGAATAGGATAGACTGCATACAAATGCCAAAACTGTTGATAAGAGAATTTTT
>CAZKCK010000424.1:0-2771 GCA_964550695.1 uncultured Bacteroidales bacterium
AATCATGGGATACTCCTCAATCGTTTGATATAGCCGCGGTTCCTGCAGGTTCTACCACAATCCAGGGTGATAAAATTGTTGCCATTGCTGCACGTAAAGCTTATGAAGGCCTTGATCCGCGGATGGAAGCCTCAATTGTTTTTAACGGTCTAATTGATTACTCTGCGGATTTTGTTATTGATTTTGCCGATGCCTATACCGATAATGGTGCGGTTTTTACCACCCGAAACGGGGCATATTCAAAAGGCAGACAAGGCACAACAATTGTTCAATATGTTCGAAAATTTGAGAGGGGATACGAGACACAGTTGAATTCCTGCCGTCCGCTCAATATCTACATGCGAATGGCAGAATTGTATCTTATTCGTGCAGAGGCCCTGAATGAATACAGTGGACCACAACAGCAGACCTATGATGATTTAAATTTTATCAGAACCCGTTCAGGCATGCCCAATGTGAAAACTGGCGTACAGCAAGAGGAGATGCGCGACATCATAGCACATGAACGTAGCATTGAGATGTATTATGAAGATCAACGCTGGTTCGACTTGCGAAGAACCCTAAAATCAGAACAAAAAATTCCTGTAAATATATACAGACCGCTAATTAGAAAATGGTACCATACGACAAGCGATAACTGGCCTTATAAGATTACCTACGACAAGCAACTCTACAGTACGCGTGTTTGGTTCAACAAATGGTATATGAATCCGTTCCCATCGCAAGAGGTTGATAAAGGCTACGGACTGATTCAAAATCCAGGTTGGTGATGATGTATCATAAACAAAAACATAAAAAATAACTAAAATGACATTTCCAAAATATAATATTGGCAATTCTTTCAGAAATGCCCTGATAGCTATGTGCTGGACTTTCCTGATCATGGGAAGTGCATATGCACAGAATGTTAACGTGAAAGGAATTGTTGAAGATGAATCAGGCAAAATTTTAAACAGTGCGTTGATAACATCAGGAAACAAGTCTGATACAACTGATATAATGGGGAAATTCGAGTTAGATGCTCAGTTGGGTCAGTTGATTATTGTAAGTAAATCAGGCTATCAGAGTCGTAAAGTAAAGGCAACTTCGATGATAACTGTAACACTTACTCCTGATTCAAGGAGTAAGAATATCGACTTGTTGTATGAAAATCGTCCGGCACAAGAAGTTACCTCTTCTGTTTCTACTTTAGAAAGTAAGGCAATTACAGGAAATTCGGTATTAGCCTTTGGCAATGCACTTTTCGGACGAATCCCTGGATTGAATGTGCTGCAGGCTGATGGTGAGCCTGGTGATGACTATCCCTCTATATTTGTCAGAGGATCACATACTTTTACTGGATCTAACGCGCCAATAGTTTTGGTCGACGGATTTGAACGTGACTTTAACACCTTAACGGTAAATGAGGTTGAAAGCGTGTCGGTATTGAAAGATGCAGCATCTACTGCTCTTTATGGAATGGATGGGGCAAACGGAATCATTCTGGTAACTACAAAACGAGGATTTTCTAATAACGAAAAGGCTACAGTGGAATTTAAAGTCGAATACGGAGTGAAGACACCTTCGAGATTACCAAAGCTTTATGGCTCTTACGATTATGCCCGGTTTTACAATATGGCACAGAAAAATGACGGTGTAACTAACTTGCTTTATAGTGATGTTCAATTGGAAGGTTATCGGTTGAAGAAGGACTCAATGCTTTATCCAGATGTTAATTGGTTCGACCAGACGATTCGTGAATTCTCTCCTACAAAGACTTATACTGTTGATTTCCGTGGTGGTAATCAGGTGGCAAAATACTTTGTGACAGTTGGAATGGAAAATGACGAGGGTATTTTCAAAAATACAGATCAAGGTTCATATAGTACAAACAGAAATCTCAATAGGATTAACTTTCGCTCAAATTTGGATATTAATATTACCAAACGATTCTCAATTCGTCTGGATCTTGCAGGGCGTCTTGAAGACGTAAATTATCCAACAAACAGTTCCACCTCAATTTTCAACAACCTTTTTACTTATCACCCAAATACTTCGCCTGTTTTTGTAGAGCCAGGTATTTATGGTGGCACCAATAGTTTCAGGAATAATCCTGTCGCCTATCTGAATGAAGCAGGTTATGGAGTGACACACCGCCGCCTTTTTCAATCAAATATCATTGGAAAGTACGATTTTTCAGATTTAGTAAAAGGATTATCTCTGGGTGTGCGCACAACATTTGACAACTTCTACACAGTATCCGACGGTTATACTAAAACATTTGCAGTAACCGAAGTATTGGGCAGGAATCCTGATGCTACTCTTCTACTGAGTGCACCTTATGGAATCAATAGCAACCTGGTTTCAACCGGTCCTGGCAATGATTCACAAACAAGGTCGAACAACCTGGAATTTTTTGGTGAATTCAATCGCTCCATTGGCAAACATTATTTGGATGCGATGGTCATGTACCATCAGGATAATTATGTGGTTTCCCAGGAGTTCCCTTCCAGGCGTATGGGAGTTTCGGGCAAAATGTCTTACGGATATAATCAGAAGTATTTTATTGATCTTGCAGCACAATATGGCGCCACTGAAGCCTTTAAACGTGGAAGCAGATTTGGACTTTTCCCTGCTATTTCAGGTGCATGGATAGTCTCATCTGAAGATTTTATGAAAAATATCACTGCTGTATCTTACTTGAAATTGAGAGCTTCTACGGATATGGTCGGTAATCAGAGAGTTGGCGGTACACGTTTCGGCTACAGAACTCTATACAATACAAATGGTAC
>CAZKCK010000425.1:0-2761 GCA_964550695.1 uncultured Bacteroidales bacterium
AGAAGCTGCTTATTGGATTGCTTTGGCTCATTTGCCAAGATGGGGTTATTTCAAGATTAACAACCTTATAATTAAGTTTTATCATGAACGAAAATTATCTGCAGAAGGTTTTTTTCAATTATCAGAAAATGATTGGAGAAATCAATTTGGACTTGATTTTAAAGAAGTTGAGGATTTAAAAAAGGCTAAATCTGAATTAGCAAATAATGCTTTTTTAGCTGAATCCTTAAATAATGAGGGTTATGAATTAATACCGATTATTTCACCTGATTATTCCAGGACACTTAAAGAAAATTTGAAAATAGCTCATGCACCAGCTTTATTATATGTTAAGGGCAATAAACAAATCATGCATGAAAAGTCTATCGCGATTGTTGGTTCTCGCAGTGCTTCAGATAAATCATTGGAATTTACGGATAATATTGCCAAACTTGCCAGTAAAGAATATAAAGTAGTAGTAAGTGGTTTTGCCAAAGGAGTTGATAAACAAGCTTTAGATTCTGCAATCATTTACAAGGGCCAAAGCATTATTGTTTTGCCTCAGGGAATTATGACTTTTGGTTCTGGATTTAAAAAATACTATAAGCAACTTGTTGATGGTGATGTTTTGGTTCTGAGTACTTTTTTCCCAAAAGCTCCCTGGCAAGCAGAATTGGCGATGGCTCGTAATCCAATCATCTATGGACTTGCTGATGAAATTTATGTTGCTGAATCTGCTGACAAAGGAGGAACCTGGTCTGGCGTTGTTGACGGATTAAGAAAGAATAGAAAAATATATGTTCGTAAACCGGAGTCCAATGAAATTACAGCGAATAACTTATTAATACAAAAAGGAGCAATTGCTGTTGATTTTAATGGATTGCCAATAAATGACTATAAACCAATTGAATCAGTTTTGTTAGGTTCTGTTTCTAATGAGCCGTCAGTAAATTATGAAATCAAAATCCTAGAATTGCTTCGAACAGGTGAATATGCAGTGAAAGATATTTTAAAGAAACTTCAACTGGATTGGACGGAAAAGAAGCTAAGAGATTTTCTTAAAGCTCAAAAAGAAGTTGAAACCATTCATAAAAAGCCTTTGCATTTTACCATGAAAGATTCTGGAATTAAACAAAAAACGTTATTTGATTAAAACTCCAGCGATTATGCAAGCACATTGCCATAGCCCCACGAGCCAACATTACAACTAAAGCATTGTCAATGAGTTTGCATAGCCAACTCTAAAGAAAAATCATTTTCAAAGTTGCTGTATGTTGGAACATTCTTCAAAGAATTACGGAAATATGTATGAGATGCCGTTATACAATCGTTTACATCCTGAAAACCGAGCAAAAGAAAACCAACAACCTGTAAACAGATTTTGTCATCATTTACATGATACACTGTTTTAACGCCATTCCAAATCCGGCTGCATCCTGATACCTTGTATTGCAAGCCATTTCGAGCATTGATTTAAGCTGTTGTTTCTGATAAAAAGCCGGAGGTTTTGGCAGAGGTGTTTTAAAACATGCTTTCTGCAACACCTGAAAAAGTTCAGGCTGAAGTCGTGAATTTTCGGGCAATGGCGAAGCGATCATCAGGTTCATCATGACTTCCGGATTGGGGTGATAAAAAGGTTTGTCGCCGGACATGCATTCATACAGCACAATTCCCAGGCTGTACACATCGCTTGATGCGCCGGTCAGGCTGCCAAAACCCAGCACCTGCTCGGGAGCTGCATACTGAACTGCAAAAGGCGTTCTGCCTGAAATCCCGAATGACCGGGCAAGCCCCGTATCAAGTAAAACGGCCTCAGGAAAGGAGCCGGGATTTAAATCGTTCACGTTTTGGCACTTAATCAGGATATTGGGCGGTTTTATATCCGCATGGCAATAACCCGCAGTATGGAGTGCCTGCAAAGGTTCGGTTAGGTTGACAATCAGTTTGATATAAAACTGTTCCCATTGTTTGCCCTGATGCGTTTTAAGAAAATGCTGCAGATCAATTCCATCAATATAAGGCCGAACAATATAGGCTTCAGTACCCGCATAAACTGTCTCGATATGCCCCGGAAGTGCAGGATGTAAGCCCGAAAGGCTTGTCTCGGTTGTAATCCGCGATTTCGCTTTTTCGCTCACGGGGTTACGCATGCGTTTCACAATAACTGTGCTTCCATCAGGTTCGTTTATTGCTTTCCAGGTGGTTGAAAATTTGCCGTGGGATTGTAGCAGGTTTTCAGGTTTTAAAGTGCATTTGCAGCGGAATCCTTCAATCTGTATAAGGCGTGCTTCTGCACAAGGAGGTTTGTCAGCCATTTGGCTCAGCCCAGTTATTGTTTGCCAGAATTGGTTTAAAATCTTTAACATGAATTGATTTGGATTCCGATGCCGAATGTACAACCGATTTTTCAACAATCCTTACAATGTTTTGCATTTGTTGAAGATAATTCAATTTGAGGATATTAAGTTGATATTCATTTTTTTTAGTGGCAGATTAATAAGGCATTAAGCACATCCAATGTTTTTAGAAAGTATTTGAATGTTTGAGTAAGCTTTTTGCTTCTGCCGTACTTTTTCCTTGATGAAAAAGTACCAAAAAATCAAGGCTTCCTAAAAATAGCGGAAAACCGGCTGCTGCTTTGGTATGGAAGAAACGAGGGTTATTGGCTGCCAAGCATTTATTTAATTGGGTAACAACCTACAATCTGTATCGTTTTTTCGAGGTTCAGTCGTATGCGTTTCTTCCTTTATTTTTTAATTGCAGCCGGTTTTCTGACCGCTAT
>CAZKCK010000426.1:0-2753 GCA_964550695.1 uncultured Bacteroidales bacterium
GGCATTTTGTGCCGTGTTGCTGATGGTAGTCCCGGCAATATCGATACCGGAACCAGCCGAATATCCGCCACCCGCAGTATTTGAATACAATGCAAAAGGAACTGAGAGCAACTGGGTCATACCCATCAGCACATAAGCATTGCCTCCGGCGGGATCCATTTCCGTTTTAATGTAATAATTGTTGTTTCCCCAGGCAATGGAACTAAAAGATCCTGAAACTACAGTACCGGCCCCGATGGAGAGTGTTGCCTGCCCATAGGCATTGGTGGTTTTTAAATGGGTTTCCTGATAAACGTTCGGGACGCTTGTAGAACCTTCCGGACGGATGCTGATACGGAATGAAACGTTTTGATTGGCAATCAGGTTGCCGGTTGCATCGCTGGCAACAGCCTGATAGTTGAACTTTTGTGGTGCCTGTGCAAACAAATTTGCACTTAACAAGAGCAAACTGATCAATGATAAAACGATGTTTTTCAAGGAGAAAAGGGTTAAATTACTGTATAAATCCGAATACTGTATAAATTTGAAACTCTGGAGAAACCAAAAAGAACCTGACAGAGAATATAAAATTTGTTGAAGTAGGGTGCCAGGCTTTTTTAGCGCTAAGTCTATTCTTCCCAGGAAACCTTTTCCTTAGCCTTTAAGGAATATATTTTTTTGCTGCCATATGCGGCTCCCAGTGCAAGCAATATGCCGATGCCCGAACCTAAGGGTGCGCTTCCGCCCTGATTGCCGCCACTACCATGTCCGCCGCCCGGTGGCGGTGGGGGTGGCTCTTGTGCAAATACTATTGTACAATGAAACAATAAGATGATGGTTAAAAGTGGTAAAATGAATGTTGTTTTCATGGTTTATTTTTTTAAATTTTTATCGACTAACAATAATTTTGGTTGAATGAGAAACAGTTGCATTATGTGCTTTAACAATATACATACCGGCGGGCAGGTTGATTTGAATCGAATTTTCATGTTTCTCAAGTGTCCGGGTGCTAAGTTGCCTTCCCTGCAGGTCATATATTGTCAGTGTTAAACCAGGTTCCTGATGACGGACAAAGATTGTTTGCCGGTTAACATATATATCCACAGGATTCGTATCGGGGGCTTCGGGAGTAGCGGCGGCACCAAAGTGCAGGATAAAGCGTGAAGCTTCGTCACCTTCAACAGAAGTGAAATAATAGTTGCCATTGTTGAAATTATGGACCTGACTGGTTTTAAGGTCAGTGAGATAAATTGTTTGACCTTCAATGGTTTCTGCCAATTCGATATAGTAATTGCTCGAATTGTTTTTTACGAATCCAAAAGGAATATCTGTCAGGTCATTCATCTGTTGCAAGGTATTAACAGTAAACCGGGCGCCTTCAGCCATTGAGTAAAACTGAGGAGCAAAACCACTCAGCATATAGGCATCATATGCAAGGTCGAAACCATTCGTAGCATCTGGCTGCTGCCTGATAACACTTCTTTTGTAGGAACCACCTTCAGGGTCATGGGCTACCAAAACGATGCGTGATTCATCCATTTCTGATTTATACCACGAAGTAACATCATGTGTGCGGGCTGATGCCGGGATATTCAGGGTTTGTGCTGATGTTGTGTACACCATAAATCCATTCATGGCAGGGATGGGATCATTTGAAAAAATTTCAACATAATCTTTGGCCGTTTCGCTCCATATTTGCGCAACACCGCCAACATTACCCAGATTCCAATTAACATCATTCCACCTTATAGCACAGGGAAATGGGTTACCAACCAAATTCCAGCCATTTACAACAGAAGTAAGTAAGGAAGTTACCTGATCACCCATATTCAGTACTCCTGAAAACGTTTTAGTTGCAGTAGTCTGATAAGCCACCAGATAACCTCTTCCAACCGAAAAATTTACTTCAAATTCAGGATTCAAAACCATATCTTCGCCATTCAGAAGTGTGCGGTTTATCCAGATATTACTTGATTCATCCCATTTATAAAAGTCGTTGCCGGCACCCGGAGTATGAAAAGCACTGGTGGTCTGGTTCACAACCGGACTGCTGAGGAAATGCCATCCATCATTCCAGATTCCCCAGTCAGCGGCAGCAATATACCTCTGAACTGTAGCAGCCACTCCATTATTATTGTGCAGGAGCGATCCGGTTCCAGTGGCATCACTTTGAATGACTAAACCCTCATTACCGGCATTGTTGCTAATATTACCGGATACAGTAACCATTCCATTGGGCGTGATTGTGAGACTATTACCCGAAGCAATATTAAGGCTATTGCAATCAACGGATGCTCCGATTACCGGATTGGTAGTTGCAAGGCTGATACTCACAACATCATTTGCTGTTGGCAGAATGCCTGTATTCCAGTTTGTAAGCGTAAGCCAATTGCTGTTTGTAGCACCGGTCCAGGCAATAGTTTGCCAGCTAAGAAACGGATAGCCGTTATTTGTTGTTCCATCCAAATTCCATTCACTGTTGTTGCCAGTGTCATTATTCAGGTTTCCGATAAAATCCCAGGCTTTAGTTAATCCGGGACCCACAACTGTATATGTGCTCACCATTTTCATTTCTGCTGTGTATAAACCTGTCCCGCCATCTGAATTGGACTGCCCCGAAGTTGTAATATCCCAAAAACAATTGGTTGGGCTTAGGCTATTACGATAACCGATAAACCCTCCGACATTGGTATTTCCGGTTACCAACCCTGTTGCGTAGCAATTATTGACTTTACCCCCAACCAAAAAGCCATCAGAAGTAGTTCCGGCAAAGC
>CAZKCK010000427.1:0-2751 GCA_964550695.1 uncultured Bacteroidales bacterium
GCAATCATTATTCTCATCATCGCCGTGGCTGCGCCACTCAGGATATTTCCCCAGGGGGGCATCAGCACCGACGGCAGCACCCTGCGGGCTAGGAGGCAAATGTGAAATGCGAAATCTGGAATCTGATATCTGATATGCGAAAATCCCTGCACCCCGGAAATTCATCTTGATCCGTTTTTCTTTTCAGAGTGATAATTTGAGAAATTTTCCATCGGACCTAAAGAGTTCTGTTTTCCATAGGTCAATAAGGAATTCTGGTTGGGTTTTCGTTGTCGTGCTGAATGATTCCGATCATAGCTTTATAAACTTCCCAACCTCTGCTGACCTACTGCTTGTCAACCGCACAAAATAGACCCCGCAGGGCAGATTACCTAGGTCTAGTTGCGTTTGTGATTCATTGGTCTGACGGGAAATCATTACCGTGCCGTTCATGTTCATTACCGATAACAGGCCCGGGGCCCACTCCTGGGATGACTCGACGGTTATTACATTCAGGGATGGGTTTGGGAAGATTTTCAATGTATGGGATGAAGAAGCAATTTTATCAACACCACCAACTGAAATACCTCCAGTGGTAGTCATGAGGATCGTTCCGTAATCCCCTGCCACATAACCCACCTCCGGATCGAAAAAATTCATCGCGAATAAGGAGTTCGAAGTCCCGGAGAACTGGCTCGTCCAGTTTGCTCCTCCGTCATTGGTCTTAAGTATCGTCCCTGACTCCCCCACCACATAGCCTGTGTTTTCATTACAAAAATAGATTGCAAATAAATCATTGACTGTGCCAGAGTTCTGGTTTATCCAATTCAACCCGCCATTCGTTGTTTTAAGAATAGTCCCGCTAACGGCTCCTTCACCTGCGATATATCCTGTTTCATTGTTTATAAAATAAACAGAGTAAAGCAAACTATTTGTGGTACCTGAATTTTGATTTATCCATGTGACACCACCGTCGTTGGTTTTCAGAATTTTATCATTGTCACCCACCACATACCCAATATTTTCGTTTGTAAAAAATATAGAATAATAAAAATTACCTACAGGCAGTATTGCTTGAATACTCCAGTTGTTATCTCCGTCTGTTGTTTTTAAAACAGTCCCGGAATTGGCAAGTATATATCCAACATTTTGATTTATATGGTACTGTGATACAAGCCAATAACTTAGTCCAATATTCTCAAAGGTCCAGTTTGCCCCACCATCTGTGGTTTTAAAGAATGTATTCAGACCAACAACGTATCCCTTATTTGTATCTACAAATCGTACTGAAATTAAATTATTTGATGTCCACAGGTTTAGAGTTACCCAGTTTTGCCCTCCATCGGAAGTCTTAAGGAGCGTTCCATTAATCCCGACCGCATAACCAATTTCAGGGCTGATGAAACTCAGCGAACGTAAATCATTGGCTGTTGCCAGCTTATTCCCGACTGTCCATGTCGATCCTCCATCACTGGTTTTCAAAATGACACCTCGCTGGCCGACAATAAATCCCTTCATCGTATTTATAAAAGATATTCCGTTCAAATAAGTATTGCCAGTTGCCATATTGGTCCACGAGCTGCCGCCGTTTGTGGTCTTTAAAATGCAGCCATCCCAGCCAACTGCAAAACCGTTATTAAGATCCGTAAAACACACATCGTACAATTCAGAAGCAAAACCGGAAGGCTGTGTTGTCCAGTTCACCCCGCCATTCGTAGTTTTTATGATCGTGCCGTTGCCTCCGACACAATAGCCAACATCGGTGTTGATGAAAAAAACACTGTTCAGCGTATTATACGTCATTGAGTTTTGCAGCGACCAGGTGGCACCACCGTTTGTAGTCTTAAGGATCAACCCGGCTCCCCCGACCGCGTATCCGGTATTCGGGTCGGTAAAATAAATGGCAGTCAGGCCATTTGAAGTTCCGGAGGATTGCGTGATCCAGTCAATTCCGCCATTTGTCGTTTTTAAAATGGTACCGCTTCCGCCCACAATAAATCCTGTGCTGGCATTCACAAAAAACACGGAGTAAAGGATTTCTGTCGTAACCCAATTCAGGGTCGTCCAATCTGCACCTCCGTTGGTGGTCATAAGTATTGTACCGTACCACCCCACGGCAAATCCTTTATTTGCATCCAGAAAACATACTGAATTTAAATCAATGGTTGTTCCTGAAGCCTGGCCCTGCCAATCGGTCCCGCCGTTCGTCGTCTTTACAATGGTGCCTTTTTTCCCCACTGCGTACCATGTATTTTCATCAGTGAAGGATAGGGATCTAAGATCATTACCGGTTGGTGAAGGGTTTAACCATTGCCAGCCTTGGCCGGATAAACTGTGAAAAGTGATCAATGCAACCAGGAGGATGTAGAACTTTCTCATAAACTTTTCTTTGAGTAGAAATTAGATTTATGGCAGAACAAATATACTTAAATCGCCTGTGGATAATAATAAATCGTGTTATTTAGTCTTGCCGGGATGGTTTCTTTGCCGGTTAACTCCCAATTACCGTGATCTCTTATAAGGCTTTTTAATTGTTGAATTGTGCCCCAATAGGGAATACCGGAATAGTCATAACGGGTAACGCTACGCAGGTTAATTAACCCTTTTGATTCTATTCATTGCAACACCTGGCTGAGATTTCAGGCAGGTGTTTCTGTTTTCTTATCGCCCTCAATTGGATAAAAGGACCAGCACCCTTGCGAATGTGTGAAAGATGTAACTTATTCCCAATGTTTTGTAATAGTTTTATAAACAATGAGTTGCACATTTGTG
>CAZKCK010000428.1:0-2745 GCA_964550695.1 uncultured Bacteroidales bacterium
TATCAGATTGTGAATTTATACCAGTTCGTTGCCAAACTGATCTGGTAAATGATCATATTATTAAAAAGTCCTGACGGCACGCACCAGCGCATTTGGGTTAATTTTACTGCCGTACATGTTGCCATTTATGAAGTTCTTGTCCCACGCGTTCCAGTTATTGTACTCCGAGGAACTCCAATAGTACTTGTATTCATTGCTAAAGCCAACAATCGCAGCCCTATTGGTGTAAAGATGATCCAGCTCACCTATGCTCGGTAAATACCAGTCGCTATATACACCGGTGCCGGTATCTGTGTTGGTATAATCATTGCAAACTTTTGCTGCCCCACCAGTAAAACCGACTGCAGCTATCATATAGTTTGTGTTTGCCTGCCCCGTTCCGTATGCTGTTGAAGTATTGCCAATAAGTGTTCCGGTTGGCAATCCGATTATCCAAACTACACCTGTACTTTGATCTGCTGAGGCGGCTATTAAGCCATGCTGTACACCGGCATCGTATCCGGGGTCGCCAGGGACAAGCAAATAGGCGACTTTTCCATTGAAAGGATTTGTAATGCGGTTATGATTAAATGGTTAAATGGAGAATTTTTTAGAAAGACCGCACAGCACGCACATAGTATAAATAGCCCTTGCCATCATGATACTGCACTCCATTGATAAATTGCTGGCCCCATGCAGCGTCAACATTGTACTCGGAAGAAGTATAATAACCCCAATCGGCAAAACCTCCAATGGCAACCCTGTTAAGGTAAAGCTTGTTTAACTCATCTTTCGATGGCAGATACCAGTCAGTATAACCTCCGCCTGTGTAATCTCCGCATAGTCTTGCGGCAATTCCCGGCGTGGCACAGCCAGCCATGATGTCGATTGTGTTCTGATTGCCTGTTCCTATTGCTGTGCCATCTGCTCCGGGTATTGAACTCGGACCACAGCCCCATGCCGCGCCTGTACTTTGGTTGCTGCTGGCTACTATCAACCCGTGAAATCCACCCGCAATGTAGCCGGGATCTCCAGGTTGCAAAATGTAGGCGATTTTACCACCCTGATAGCTGCTGCCAATGGATAAAGCGGGTGCAGCGGTACCACCAATCATGTTCGTCCACACAGTTCCGTTAAACACTTGTAGTTCCCCTGTTGTGCCACAGGTGCTGCACCAGATGATAAGCCCCTGGGAAGGATTTGCAATGACATTGCGTTCCAAATGGTTCATCCGGGGAGGCAGGAAGCCCATGGTGGTGGATTTAACATCAAGCATCGCTGAATTATTCGGTGCGCTGTTGTCATTGTTGATTCCCACTTGGGCTAAAGTTGCAGCCGCCATCCAAAAAGAAGCGATGCATAACAAGAATAAGATTCTCATGGCTTGAAAGGATTTGTAATCATACAAATATAAGCCAACAATTGTGAAAAAGCAACCAGTTACTCATATTATCGTATAAAAAACTAACATAGAAAATTATGAAAAAGAACTATTATGATTGTTTATCAGACTTTTATAAAAGAATTACTAACATTACACCTGGTGAATTCAACTACCTTAGCACACTCCCAATATATTTTGGGAATTATAAAAAATGTTATGAAACTTTTATAGTAAATTTTCATGAGGTTTGTGAAATAGATAATTTTGAATATTTTAGAAAAAAGAAGGACATTATCCTCAATTTCAATTTTCTTGGCAAGAAGAAAATCCTGAAAGTATGAAGAAAACTTGTCCGGGGTTGTTTGAGAAAATGTGGAGATAACAAAAAACTAATGCTAATCGGGTAAACTGCCCCAACCGATAAACCGGCAGGGAGCAATTCTCACAGCACTGAAGTGTGACAAGAAGTTGCCAGATGTTTAAGAAAACAGCGAGTTGATTAGTGCCACTACCCAGTTGAAACTTCTGGCACATGACTAAAGAAAAAAAGGCTAAAAGAGGTAGCATACCTGCAAAAAAAACTTTGGCATACCTGATTGATATACTAAAATGATATACTTTTGTAGTATTAATTTTAGAAATCATGAAAACAGTGTCATTAAAAATTGATGATTCGATTTTTGGGGAGACCGAAAAGATACTTTCGCGGATAAAGATCCCCAGAAATCGGTATATTAACGAAGCTCTCGCATTTTATAACAAGGTTCAACGCAGGAAAATTTTAGAAAAAAGGCTTAAAAACGATTCTGATTTGGTAAGAAAAGAATCGATGTCAGTATTAAAAGATTTCGAAAGGATTGATTATGTTGATTAAACAATATGAGATATGGATTGCCGACCTGAATCCTCAGATTGGAACAGAACCGGGAAAGACCAGACCAGTACTGATTATTCAAACCAACCTCTTAAATAAGATTTCTCATCCTTCAACAATAGTCTGCCCAATTACGACAAATATTGAGCATGATGCTGATATTCTGAGAGTACATTTAAAAAAGGGTATGGCTGACTTAAAAGAAAACTGTGATATTATGATTGACCAGCTAAGGGCTATAGATAATACCCGTCTTATAAAAAAAACAGGTGATTTACCATCAGAGTTGATTGATAAGGTCAAAGAAAACATCATGATAACGCTGGATTTGGAATAGAAATATAGAAAAAAAAAGTATCTCATTCAATTTCAAACCTTAATCCTGAATTCAGTTTTACCTGTTTCAATGAACCGAGGTTGAAAACCAGGCGTATCCTGTCTTTGAAAGAACCTGTGATGGATTCAATATTTCCGGAAACAATGCATGGAATATATACCTCGAAAAAAT
>CAZKCK010000429.1:0-2736 GCA_964550695.1 uncultured Bacteroidales bacterium
CGGTCCATCCCGTTATCAAACTCAAACTTCGCTTCTTTAACCTTTTTGCCATTCGTACCAAAATTCAATACAAACCCGGCATAAATGACCCTACCATCGCGTCGGCGTATGGATTCCTGAACCAAAACCGGTGTATTTACGGAGCTTTTCATCCTTTGTGAATCAAACAGATCAGATACCGTAGCAATAAACGATAGTTTTTTACTCCACAAATCCTGCCTGAAACCCACGTTAATAACCCATGAGGGTTCACGCATACCCTGAGCAGTCAGTGATTTACTGCGGTATTGGCTGTTGAATTGGGCCATGGTTGTTTTGGTG
Organism: uncultured Bacteroidales bacterium; assembly: GCA_964550695.1. Lineage (GTDB taxonomy): Bacteria > Bacteroidota > Bacteroidia > Bacteroidales > TTA-H9 > CAZKCK01. Next base: position 322 of record CAZKCK010000429.1, read on the forward strand.
ATGGTAAACGAAGCATTCAGCTTGGCATTCCAGGTAAATGTAGATTTGTTGGCAGTATAACCAATATTTGAGGCATCAATCTGGCTATAAAAACCGGAGGTACTGAAATTCAGATTGCAAATTTTATCAAGCTGGTAAGTTCCGCTCAGGTCAATACCTGCTGACTGATCAGTGGCCAGATTTGCACGGGTGGTCATGAGTACTGAATCATTTATACTTGTTGTAACCATGGTGAAACCATTCACTTTGTAACGATAAAAGACTGTTGGAACCAGTGTCAGATTTTTTTTCCGGATGGAATATCCAAACTCAATTGAATGAATATCTTCTGGTTTCAGATCAGGATTGCCCACAAAAATATTGCGGGGATCACGGTATTCAGGCACCGGATTCATGTCTTCGCCATCAGGGCGGTTTACACGGCGGCTGTAATTCAGTTGCCATTCGTTTTCACCCGCAGCCAGCGCCATATGCAAGGTTGGATAAACTGAAAAATAATCGGTTTTGGTAGTGGCATTAATTGTACGGAATTCAAGGTTCAGCAAGGCCTCTTCTGCCCTTAAGCCTCCCATCACACTGAATTTTCCCCAGGTGCTGCTCACGGTCGAAAACAATGCATGAACCGTCTGGTTTGCATAGAAACGGTTTCCTTCCGTGTTCACAATCCATTGCTTAGTCAAAGCATCCCAATCGCTAACGTCCTGACTCTGATCGGCAATTTGTATATTCCCTTCATAACCTGTTTCAAGGCTGGCATTTTCCCATAAGGGCCGGTTGTAACTGGTTGAGAAATTCAGGTTTTGCTCGCTGTTATCGGCCAGACTTCTTGATTTTGTAGTGGGATTTGCCGGAATTTGATAAATATTGTCATAAAAGTCATCTTCTGATTCAGCATCACGTTCAAAATCTGCATCAAACCGAAAGATATGCTCGCCTTCCTTATCAAATTTATGCTCATAATTTGCTTTAAAGCCAATACTGTTTTCATCTTCAGCCCCGGTGTGATCTCTTGAATACTGTTCAGTAGGTGTAAAATCACTGTTTTGATAAAGGTTTTTGGTAATATCATCACGTTCATTGCTTCTGACGTTCATCGTTCCTGAAACACCTGCCACATCCTTTTCCGTTATTGCCCAATCGACGCCAAACTGGCCCAGATGCGAATTCATATGGGCAGCACCATCCGATGTTTGTGTAAGTGTAAGTGAATTATCGGTAGTGGTATCAATGGTTTGTGATGTGAGTTCACTGCCGCGCCAGCGGTAATCCTTGCGGTAACCGTAACTTCCAAACAGATTGACTTTACCGGTATTCAGGTTAAGCTGCAGATTGCTGTTGTAGCGGCTGTTGCTGCCGGCATTGGCTCCCAAAATACCGTTGAGTCCGGTTTTACGCTCTTTTTTAAGTACAATGTTAATGATGCCCGCTGTGCCATCAGGTTTGTATCTGGCTGAGGGATTGGTGATAACTTCAACCTTATCAATCAACGACGCAGGCATTTGTTCAAGATTGGCTGCCGTGGCCAATAAGGAAGGTCTGCCATTGATAAGGATGGTTACTGCCCCAGAACCCCTCAGGCTGATGTTTCCATCCATATCAACCGAAACTGAAGGAATGGTTTGTAGCACATCATTCACGGTACCTGTCTGCGACTGAATATCTTTCTGAACGTTAAAGACTTTGCGGTCGATTTTTGTGATCATGGTTGAGCGTTCTGCACTTACAGTTACCTCATTCATAGTGGTTACGGATGGAACAAGACTCAAAACACCCAGATCGGCTTTGGATTTTTTGGCACTTATCGTAAACTCACTGGTTTTTTTCTTCTCATAACCAATAAAGAAATATTCCATGGTATAAGTTCCGTTTGGAACATTTTTTATTTTGAACGATCCGCTGCGGTCAGAAACCGTTCCTGTGACCATTGAATCGCCGGGTACAGTTCGTAAAACGATGTTGGTATATTCAACCGGCGTTTTGCTTTGTTCATCAGTTATTTTACCTGAGACCACCCCGGGATAACGCGATTGTGAAAACAGGAAAACAGGAAAAATCAAGAGTGTAAAGACAATAAGTCGAAGCATTCTCATTGGAGGTGAATTGGTGGTTGATTGTAAAATATCCTTTCGGTAAGCGAGAAGCAAAAATAAAGATTATAGTTCAGGTTGAAAAGGGTTTATAAAGGCATTGATGTTAAGGAGTTGTTAACGTTACAGGCTGTCAATGTGAATAGAAACCACACACCCAATGATTTCCTTTGCCCGTTAGGGCATCAACAAAAATTGAATACCATACAAATACGGGTCTGTCTATCTCGACTATACGGCTTTTATCAGGCATAAATCATTGTCGTTTGGGGAAGCCTGAAGGGCTTCAATTTGAATAACCACCTGTGCAACAGGTGGCAAACCACCT
>CAZKCK010000430.1:0-2734 GCA_964550695.1 uncultured Bacteroidales bacterium
CATGCAAAATGCGGCAATTGCCTATTATTTTAAATATTACCTCGGCCGTGAGAACAATGTACAGCTTTTCAATGTCATAGGCACCGTTGCCCTGATTGTTGCCCTGCCTCTGTCAAAACCTTTAGCCAGACGTTTTGGAAACAAAAACGTATTCATAGGCAGTTCGATCATCTCCGGGTTGTTTTTTATGCTTATTTATCTTCCGGGAGTAACCGACCTGACAACAATCTATGTGTTCAACATCATTGCCAAGATGGCCTATGCCCCGGCTGTTCCTTTACTCTGGACTATGATTGCCGATTCAGCCGATTATGGCGAATGGACAACCGGCAGACGTGCTACAGGATTGTATTTCTCGGCTGCTGTTTTTGCGCAAAAAGCAGGATGGGGAATCAGGGCGGCCATCGCAGGCTGGATCCTGGCCGCTTCCAGTTTTGTGCCCAATGTTGTTCAGAGCGATACAGCCATCACGGGCATAAAATTACTGGTTTCAGTTATCCCTGGTATCTTATACATGTCGTGTGCTTTGTTCATGGTTTTTTACAAAATTGACACAAAAACCACCACATTGATGAAAAAAGAGCTGGATGCCAGAAGGGAACAAGTGGTTTGATTTTTTAAATACATAAGACGAGCATGAAAAGTTACAAAATTTTCCTGGTTATTCCCCTGATGATCCTTTCGATGAGTGGTGTTGTAGCGCAAAAAATGCTGACGGCCGATGTTTTTGAAACTTCTGCCAATGGCAATAAACTCAAAAAAATCACGGAGGTTCCTTCCGGAGGTGAGCTCGTTTCAGTTACATTGTTGCCGGGCACTAAATTGCAAACCATCACAGGATTTGGCGGGTCGTTTACGGAAGCGTCTGCCTATTTGTTAAATAAATTAAGTAAGAAAAACCGTGACCTGATTTTAGATGCATATTTCGGACAAGAAGGTGCCAGGTACTCCTTAACACGTACACATATCAGTTCGTGCGATTTTTCATTGAGAAATTATTCATATGCACCCATAAAAGGGGACATGGAACTAAAGCATTTTTCAATCGACGAGGACAGGGATGACCTGATTCCGATGATCAGGGACGCAATGTCGCATTCCAAAGATGGATTTAAGATTATCGCTTCACCATGGACCGCCCCACCCTGGATGAAGGACAATAACGATTGGCGCGGAGGTAAATTACTGCCCGAATATTATGACAGCTGGGCCTTGTTTTTCTCAAAGTATCTTACCGAATATAAAAAGGAAGGTATCAATATTTGGGGTTTAACTGTTGAGAATGAACCTCTCGGGTGTGGCAACAACTGGGAAAGCATGATCTTTTCACCTGAAGAAATGTTGGGTTTTGTAAAAAATCATCTCGGCCCCAAACTGGAAGCCGACGGACATAATGTAAAAGTGCTGGCTTATGACCAGAATCGCGGAGAAGCATTGGAAGAATGGGCAAAAGTAATTTACAAAGACGAATTGTCATCAAAACACTTCGATGGTTTTGCAATACACTGGTATGCAAGTACATTCGATTGGTTCCCCCAATCATTGAATTATACGCACAGTCTGGCTCCAGGCAAGCACCTGATTCAAACCGAGGCATGTGTTGATTCGGAGGTGCCTCATTGGCAGGATGATAAATGGTACTGGTCGGAAGAGGCAACCGATTGGGGCTGGGACTGGGCGCCTGAGGATCAGAAAAAACTTCATCCTGAATATGTTCCGGTATATCGTTACGCCAGGGATATGATCGGCTGTTTGAACAACTGGGTAGATGGCTGGGTAGACTGGAACATGGTTTTAGACAGGCAAGGTGGCCCTAACTGGTTTAAAAACTGGTGTGTTGCACCTGTAATTGTTGATCCGGAGAAGGACGAAGTCTACTTTACGCCTTTGTATTATACACTGGCACATTTTAGCAAATATATCCGGCCTGGCGCAATACGCATTGATTTTAAAAACACAGACCCAACATTAATGCTGACTGCAGCACAGAATCCTGACGGTTCAGTTGCTGTCGTAGTTTTAAACATGAATTCAGCATCAAAAAACATAAAACTTTCGCTCGGTGATCGTTCGGTTGAGGTGCAGATAAGCGCCCAGGCGATACAAACCATTATCATGGTGCCTTAATTTCAGGTAACCCGTCCAAAGGTTTTACAATCTCTTCCTGAGTATTTGCCAATCCCTCTGCTTTTTAATTAAACCTTAACGAACTTTTCGAAGTTTGTTTTCCGGTGTGTTCTTCGAAAAAACATTTACTATGTTATTCATATTAAGAATAATACGGGATCAGTTCTGTCCTGTTGATGTATTAATGATGTAACAATAACAGGGTCATTGCTGCATAATTGATGTACGTTGATATTATGATCCGGGCAGGCCAGCATCTTAATTTAGCCATCGCATTTAAGGCCGAAAATCGCTTAAAGGCAATCAGAATCAGTAAGACACATTTTAAACCAATTTGCAATGAAAAAACAATTACTATTTGCATTTCTCGGCATTTTGCTTTCAGCATTTTGCTTTGGACAAACCCAGGTGAATCTGCCCGTAACCTTCGACAACCCCGATGTGAACTATGCCCTGGTTGATTTTGGCGGCAATGCCAGCAACATCGAGGCCGATCCCGTAGTTCCGGCAAACATGGTTTGTAAGGTTATCAAATCGAATACCGCGGAACTCTGGGCGGGCACGACCATCGGCGGCACGGCCGGTTTTGCCACGGCGATCCCGTTTG
>CAZKCK010000431.1:0-2728 GCA_964550695.1 uncultured Bacteroidales bacterium
GTATTGCATACAATGTACGATACTGTTCAAAGAAATTATGCCAATGTTTATCTTCTAAATGAGATGCGCAACAACTACAATTTCTTTTAAATTAAAGTTAATGACACGCTTGCTTTATGTTAACGTTGTTCACTATATTTGCAGCGTTAAAAATATAAACACTGTTAAAATGGAAAAGAAAGAGATTCAGGAACAAAGGATGCGGATGTATTTTATTGAAGCCACCAAGGATTTATTAAAGGGCGAAGGCCTGAAAAGTGTGAGTGTGCGTAGCATTGCTGACAGGGCAGGATATTCATTTGGAACGCTTTACAATTACTTTAAAGATATAAACGACCTTATATTTTTGTGTGTGAAGGATTTTCAGGAGGAGTGCGAGCAGTTTGTGGACGCCCGGAAGCAAAATTCACAGCCCGGAATTGAGTCAGTCAAAAAGATTACGAAGGCCTATGTGGAGTATTTCATTGAATATCCCGGCATATTTGAGTTGTTCTTCCTCGAAAGAATGTCGGGCATGGGTAACAAACAGCCTACGGCTGAACTTATTTATTCCTTTCTTGACAGACTGTGTGCAGCAGACTGGGATACAGCAATTAAAGACAAAATGGTGTCAGCCGAAAGGGCTGAAAAGGCCAAAAATCAGTTACGGTTTGCAACGGCCGGTGTCCTGCTTTATTTCAACAACCGCCGTATACCGGGAACGTATGCAGCATTTGTAACACTGGTTGAAGAACAGTTAGACCTGGTTTTTAATGGTCTGAATGAAGCACAACTGTAAAATCACAGATGCTTGTTACCATCAGATGTTTTTTATCTTTTAAGATCGCGTAAAATAAACGGCTGATTGCCAATTCATTACCACGCTGATTCGCAAAGATTTTTTAAACCCGGTACGGATTTTAAGTAAAAGTTGTATGGAATTAGAGGCAATAAGTATTTAACCCCCGGCTATAGTTTAGCCTGAATCTTTAAGTTCAAGGCAATAAACAGTTCATCCAATTGAGCCTGTGCTATTTCTGAAGGTGAATCAGCCATAATGTCACGGCCTGAGTTATTTTTTGGAAAGGCAATGTAATCACGTATTGAATCAGAACCACCGAATAAGGCACACAAGCGATCGAACCCGAATGCAATGCCGCCATGAGGCGGAGCACCAAATTCAAAGGCATTCATCAGAAATCCAAACTGGTTCTGTGCTTCTTCATCGCTGAATCCAAGCAGCGTAAGCATGGTTTTCTGAAGTTCTTTGTGATAGATACGGATACTTCCGCCACCTACTTCCACACCGTTGATAACCAGATCGTAAGCATTTGCCCTTACAGCCCCCGGATTTGTTTTCAACAAGGGAATATCTTCGGGTTTAGGTGATGTGAAAGGGTGGTGCATGGCATAGAATCGCTTGGAATCTTCATCCCACTCAAGCAACGGGAAATCAACTACCCAAAGTGGTGCAAAAACGTTCGGATTACGAAGACCAAGCCGTGAACCCATTTCGAGCCGTAGCTCGCCCAAAGCTTTTCGTGTTTTGTTAAGCGGACCGGCCAGAATAAGCAGCAAATCACCGGGATTGGCATCAAATGACTCAACCCAGGTCTGAAGTTGTTCAGTATCATAAAATTTGTCAACAGATGACTTGATACTCCCGTCTTCATTGTACTTAACAAATACAAGACCGGTAGCCCCCAATTGCGGACGTTTTACCCACTCTGTAATGGCATCCGTTTCCTTGCGCGACCATCCGGCACATCCAGGAACACAAATACCAGCAACCAGTTCAGCGTCATCAAACACCTTGAAGCCTTTATCCTTCACCATCGTATTAAGCTCCACAAACCTCATCCCAAAACGGATATCGGGCTTGTCAGAACCATAATACAGCATGGCATCAGCAAACGACATTCTCGGGAAATTTTCAATTTCAACGTTCTTTACCGTGTGGAAAAGATGCCTGGTAAGACCTTCAAACGTGTTAAGGATGTCTTCCTGTTCTATAAATGCCATCTCACAGTCAATCTGCGTAAATTCAGGCTGACGGTCAGCACGCAGGTCTTCATCCCTGAAACAGCGTACGATCTGAAAATACCGGTCATAACCCGAAACCATCAGCAATTGCTTAAATGTCTGGGGTGATTGCGGGAGTGCATAAAACTGTCCCGGGTTCATGCGTGAAGGCACAACAAAATCACGGGCACCTTCCGGTGTGGATTTTATAAGGTAAGGAGTCTCAATTTCAATGAACTTCTGATCATTCAGGTAGTTGCGTGTAACAATTGCCATTTCATGCCGCAATTCGAGGTTTCTGCGTACAGTATTTCTGCGGAGGTCGAGGTAACGGTATTTCATACGGAGTTCTTCTCCGCCATCGGTATTGTCTTCGATTGTGAAAGGAGGGATGCGGCTTTCATTCAGCACCTCAATTCTGTCAACAATTATTTCGATATCACCTGTTGGCATTTTAGGGTTTTTGTTGCTGCGTTCGGCAACTGTTCCCCAGACACTTATTACATATTCACGCCCCAGTTTGCGGGCAATTTCACAAAGCGGGCCATTGGTTTCCATATTAAAAACGAGCTGGGTCAGCCCGTATCTGTCACGTAGGTCGATAAATGTCATTCCGCCAAGGTCGCGTGAACGTTGAACCCATCCGCTGAGGCGGACCTGTTGTCCGGCATTTGAAAGGTTCAAAACGCCGCAAGTATGTGTTCTAAGCATATCTGATAATTTGGGT
>CAZKCK010000432.1:0-2725 GCA_964550695.1 uncultured Bacteroidales bacterium
AAAAAGATTTTTGATGCAAAGTTCGCTTCGAAGTAAACAATGCCTGCAGAGAATTCAGGCTCTTTTTTAAAGTCGCCGGTGGGGTCAATTGTTTATAGGAATACTGATCTTCTGATATCAGGTATACTCTTGTTTAGCTTCAGGAAGATTGTTGCGGGATAGCGATTTATCATTGCTTGATTATTTTTTAAACTGACATTACCTTTGCAAAAGGTATTGTGGCCAATGACAATTATTTAACAAATTCCATCAGATATGAGGTACCTATACTATATCCTGCTTGCCTTTTTGTTTGCATTAAACCATTATGGGTTTGCCCAAAACACTAATCAAAAAGCAATCCTGCAAAAATTTGCTGAATCAAGAACTGAAAAATATAAACTGCAAAAAGCTTTTGCTGTTGCCTGGGCCCAACAGAATGGTTATCCTGTAAAGAATGAAGTTGATGGTGCTTTGCTTGAAATACAGTATATTGATGCCAATAACAGGCCGCATTATTACATCACTGACAATGCCACTGCTGCAGCCACTATTTCTACAAATAAAGTATATAGCGGAGGCGGAGCAGGTTTAAATCTGGATGGGACTGGCATAACCGTATGTGAATGGGACGGTGGAAGCGTTCTGGGCACGCATCAGGAATTCGGCACAAGAGTGACTGTGGTTGATGCGGTTGCAACACATTACCATTCAACCCATGTAGCGGGCACCATTATGGCCTCCGGAGTGGTTGCCAATGCCAGAGGTATGGCTTATGCTGCAAATTTGCGTTCGTATGACTGGAACAATGATATCGGGGAAATGGCCGGAGAGGCATACCGTGGAAGTTTAATCAGCAACCATTCATACGGTGAAGCAAGAGGCTGGTATGGTGGTGTCTGGTACGGTGATCCGGCCATCAGCACTTCGGAAGATTATTTGTTCGGATTTTATGATGAGATGGCGCGCGATTGGGATATCGTGGCTCATAATGCCCCTGATTTTCTGATCTGCAAGTCAGCCGGAAACGACAGGGGAAATTCAGGTACAGGCTATCCTGCCGATGGCCCGTATGATTGCATCGGCAATCAGGGTGTTTCAAAAAATATACTAACAGTGGGCGCAGTAAATGATATTCCCGGGGGTTACACAAATCCGGCAAGTGTTGTCATGACAACATTTAGTTCATGGGGACCGGCAGATGATGGCAGGATAAAACCAGACATTGTTGGAAATGGTTCAGGACTCTATTCTGCCAATAATACCGGAAATACAGATTACACCACCTTAAGCGGAACTTCAATGTCGAGTCCTTCGGTAGCGGGTTCGCTGGCCTTGCTTCAACAACACCGCTACGCCCTTACAGGCAGTTATATGCTGGCCTCCACCCTCAAAGCCCTTGCAGTGCATACGGCCGATGAAGCCGGTACCGCTGATGGCCCTGATTACCAGTTCGGCTGGGGACTGATGAATACCAAAAATGCTGCCCTCAAAATTTCTGCTGACCAAACAGCAGATGTTATCGGAGAATATACGCTGAATGAAGGGGGAACCTATACGCGCAATATCATTGCATTGGGAACCGAACCCATCAAAGTGACCATCGTATGGAATGACCCTCCGGGTACTCCTCCGGCCAATTCGCTCGACCCCATTACACCCATGCTGGTGAATGACCTTGATTTGCGTATCACTTATTCATCCAACACCTATTACCCATGGAAACTCAACAGGGACAGTCCTGCAAGTTCTGCCACAAATGCTGCCGAAAACAATGTTGACAATGTTGAAGTAGTGTACATTGCAAACCCGGTGGCCGATGCAACTTACATTATAACAGTAGATTATGACGGGACCCTTGCCGGAGGATCTCAGGACTTTTCGGTGATTGTGAGCGGTATGCAACCGAATACACCTCCGGTTGCCAATTTTGTTGCCAATACAACTTCGCCTGCTTTGGGAAGCCAGGTCAATTTTACCGACATAACCGAAAATATTCCCGCTTCGTGGAACTGGAGTTTCAGCCCTTCCACCGTTACTTACCTTAACGGAACTTCTTCAACTTCACAACACCCACAGGTATCATTTGATGCCGAAGGACTTTACACTGTAACCCTTACATCCACAAATGCCTATGGCAATGATACTGAAACCAAAACCAATTATATACACGTGTACAATTGCATATACAGTACTTTGCCATTTGCAGAGTCGTTTTCAGGAATCTCTGCCCCGGTTTGCTGGCAGATTCTTGATAACCAGGGCAACGGACAGGTGTGGCAATTCGGGACAGCTTCAGGTTCAAAAATTCCACTCCTTTCCGGAAATTATGCCTATTTAAACAGTGATGCTTACGGAAGCGGGAATTCGCAAAACGCTGATCTGATTACCCCTACATTAAACCTGACTTCCTTTAAAGATATCCGTTTGCAGTTTAACCATTATTTTGAATCATCAGCGGGTTCATCCGGAACACTTTCATACAGTATCAACAATGGTGGAAGCTGGACGACCATTCAGTCGTTTACGGCCACATCCTCCAATCCGGAGGATTTTGATCAGGTGATTTCTGCCATCACCGGAAAAAGTGAGGTAAAATTTAAATGGAATTATACAGGAACCTATGCCTGGATTTGGGCTATTGACGATATACAGATCACAGGAACACAGGTATCAACCTGGACCGGAATCACCGATTCTGACTGGAACACACCCGGAAACTGGCTGGCTCAGGCTGTTCCGGCCA